>CAMJPH010000041.1 GCA_946407715.1 uncultured Bacteroidales bacterium
GAATTACGATGACGAGAACATGAAGTCCACGGTGGTGCCTTTCCGTAACGGCATCATGTTGTCCATCGCTTGCGGCATTGCCGAGAGTAACGGTCTGACCAAAGTGCTGATCGCCAACCATGCCGGCGACCATGCCATCTACCCCGACTGCCGACCCGAGTTCGTGAACGCCATGTCGGAAGCCATGTCCGCCGGTACATACGAGAATGTCACCGTTTTCGCCCCTTACACGCTCCTGACCAAAACAGAGATTGCATTGCGCGGCAAACAAATAGGCCTCGACTTCAGCGAGACCTATTCATGCTATAAGGGCGGGAAAAATCACTGCGGCAAGTGCGGCACCTGCCGTGAACGCATAGAGGCCCTGCGCGAGGCAGGTGTAAACGACACAACGGTGTATGAGGCTGTTAGCTGTTAGCCAAAGGCCAATAGTTAACAGCCAACAGTCTAAAGCTAAAACTTCACCCTAACACCCCCCAACAGATTGATGCCCGCCTGCGGGAAATAGTACGGATCATACGAAATCTCACCACCATAGTAACCCTCATACAGCGCCGCATTGGTCTCATACTTCGTGTTGAAGAGGTTGTTGACATTCAGGAACAGTTCCAAATCCTTCAACGCTTTGAAGTGGAAGGTGTAGGAAAGGCGAAGATTGGTGTAGGTGTAAGGTTTCAGGATGTAAGTGGCATCGCCGGAGTTGTCAAGGTATTGTTTGCTTACGAACTTGGTGATCAGGCTGATGTTGAAGTCCTTGAGCGGGGTGAAGGTGAAATCGTTGCCCAGTACGATGTTCGGGGAATAAGCGATGGGCGTGTTGCCGATCTGCTGTTCCACATATCCGCCGTTCTCCCAATCCTCAACATAGTGCGTGTAGTTGAGGATGCGGTTGAGGCTGAAACCGCCGTTGACGTGCCACGTGAAGAAACGCACGGGCTTGTATGCGGCAGACAATTCGATACCCACGCGGTAGCTCTTATCAACGTTCGTCATGAGCGGGTCGCCGGTCTGGTCAAGCTCGCCAGTGCGCACCAGCTGGTTTTTGTAGTACATGCCGTATAACGTAGTGTTAAAGAAGTATTTGTCATTATAGTTCATGTAGCTGAACTCCACATCGTAGAGAGTTTCCGGCACGGGTTTGCGGTCGTCGGGGGCGCCCACGAGGTCGTTGCGGGTGGGTTCGCGGTTGGCCGTGGCAAAGGAGAGATCAAAACTGTGTTTCACCTTCGGACGATGCAGGAAATAGTGTAACGCGACTTTCGGATTCACGAAGTTCCAGTGGTACTCCTGTGGAATGGGAGCCAGTTCGTCGTTAACACCGTCAATCGTATAATCCACACGGCGGTACTGCAATTCACCCGTCACACTGAAGTTCTTGATAAAGTAACGCAAGTTACCGAACACCTTAGACTGCAACTTGTTGCCAGTGCCGCGATACCACTCATACATCGGCGGGCACTCCACCACCCTGTCGGATTGCACCCAAACGATGTCACCGTAGTGGTTGCCGTTGTAGTTGCTCACATCCGTGCCGGCCACCCAACGCAAACCTTGGTCGGTATGGTTTTTAAACACTTGTGAACCTGTGTATTGTGCATGGAGTCCATAGTAGTAGTTGTCCAAATACTTTTGCGTAACCAAATCAGTACGATTCTGATCTTCGTGCAATTGCTCTAAGCCGTATTTGTTGATTTTTTTGTCATCCTTATATTGCTCATAATAGCCGAAGCCACGCGTCAGATAGGGCATCACCTGTAAGCTGTGGTGTTGGAGGCCTCCCTGACGAATCCAATCCTTGAGATACTCTAACTGGTAGAAAGTCTGGGTATAGTGGTCGTAGGAATTTTCGTAGTAGTGACGCACGCCGTTGTCATCGTAATATTCGCCGCATGAGTTGTAGGTGCGGTTGGTGGCAAGACTGTCGTAAGGCACGCCGTTCCAGGCCAAGCCGGAAATCTCCTTGCCAAAGAGCAAATGAAAACGCAGTTTACCGTTGTCTTTGTTCTTCTTAAAATTATAGAGGTCGAGTTGCGCCGTAAGGAAGCCCGAGTTGAGGCGCACATCGGAATAGTCGATATAGCCGTCGCTGCGGATGTCGGAGAAAGAGGCGAGCATGGAAAAACGCTTGCCGATGAGACCGGTGCCCGCACTCACCATATTGTTGAACGTGTTAAAGGAACCGTACGCGGTACGAGCCTCGGCGAAAGGTTTCAACGGGATGTCGCGGGTCACGAAATCGACACGGGCACCGTAGGAGGTGCTGCCGTCGGAAGTGTTGGCACCGCTCTGCACGCTCACATTCTCGATATAAGTTCCCATATCGGGCAGGTTCACTAACCATGAACCCTGCGACTCGGCGTTGTTGATGGTCACGCCGTTGAGGGTGGTGTTGATACGGGTTTGGTCGATGCCGCGGATGAACATGTAGGTGGCGCCTAATCCGTTACCCGACTCGGAAGTGACCACCACGGAGGGCATCAGCTCTAACAGGTTGTTGACGCTGCCATTACCCTGCTGCGCACGGATCTGCGGCATCGACATCGTGGTGACGTTCGCCGACTGCTGTACCGTAGGTTTTGTGAATCGGATGGTCACCTCCGGCACCATACCCTGCTGCACTGTGTCAGGCACCTGCGCGAAGAGGGCTGCAGGCAGGCAAAGCAGCAATAAACTGAAAATTGAAAATTGAAAATTGAAAATTCCACGTTTCCGTTTCGTAGAATTCTCTCCGTGCATTGCGTTTTGTACATTGTTCATTGTACATTGTACATTTTTAAACATAGCTCTAACAGTTTGGTTATTAATAAGTTAAACACACTGAAAGAGGGATAAGAGGACGTTGTGAATTTCCCTACGGCGGCATTATCCGCATCAGGTTCAACGGGTCTGATCTCAGCCTTTCGGCACCCCTTTCAAAACGGCGGCAAAAATAGGAATTTTTCGCTAACGGAAAATAGCTATTTTTGCCGCCCGATAAAATGTTCTCATAAAACATTATAAGTCACTGTCATGCAGAAATATCGCAGCTATGTACTCCCTGTCGCCATCCTGTTGGGATTCCTGTTCCACAGCTTCAGTGCGAGCATTGCCTTTTTGGTTCCTTGGCTTCTTTTCGCCATCCTGCTGCTTAATTTCGTGACGGTCGATTTGCGGCATCTACGTTTCTCGATGCTCCACTTCTGGCTGATACTCTTCCAGTTGACGGTCAGTGCCGGATTATACCTGTTGGTGCGGGCCGTGTCGGGCAACGAGACCATGGCGCAAGGGTTCATGATGTGCACCCTCTGTCCCGTGGCAGCCTCGGTGGTGGTCATCTCCTCGATGCTCGGCGCCGACCGCATGACAACCACCACCTACACCATGTTCTGTAACCTGGTCATGTCCGTCGCCGCGCCGCTCACCTTCACCGTCATCGGAGTGCATCCGGAACTCACTTTCTGGCAGTCGTTCCTGATGATTCTGCGGCGCATCACCCCTACCCTCGCGCTGCCTTTCTTCACGGCGTTGGCGTTGCAGCTGTGGGTCCCGAAAGCCAACAACTGGCTCTGCCGCTACAAGAACGTATCGTTCTACCTTTGGGCTTGCGCACTTTTCATGACCTTAGGTCGCACCATTGACTATATCTTCCTGCAAGGACGTGGCAATGAGCGCGTTATCCTCTTCGGTGCAATATTCTCAGCGGTGATGTGTGCAGTACAGTTCGGTTTTGGCAAATGGTTAGGACACCGTTACGGCGACACCGTGGCGGGCGGCCAACTTCTCGGACAGAAGAACACCGCCATGGGCATCTGGATGGCCAACACCTACCTGCAACCGCTGTCTTCCGTATTCCTCGCCTTCTACATCATCTGGCAGAATCTGTTCAACAGCCTACAGTTATGGTGGCACGACAGACGAATTAGTAATTTGTAATTAGTAATTGAAAGGGCTTTGGGGAAAAATTTCAGCGCCATTGTAACAAAATGAGGGCTTCGTGCGACAAAGGGAAGACGAAAGAGAACGTCTTATGAATTTTGGTGCAGGAATAATGACTCTAAAGTGCTCTGTAAAAGTGTTTTTATGCACTCTTACAAGATTGGCAGTTCTTGTTTTCGGTTTACGGTTGTCCGCTTTCGCGCAGGATTGCCCGCCGAAAGTGTTGCCGTATTATGAAGATTTCGACAGTGACGACTGGACTTTCTTTACCCAACTCGCTCCTTTCGTCATGGACAATTGTTGGCGGGAGAACGGCGACGATTTTTACGTCTGTCTTGCCTATTCGCAAAATGCTTTATTCCCTGACAATCCTCCCGGCAACTGTGCATGCTGTGGATCCTCATACAGATGGCCTAATACTTACTCTGGTGGTACATACGACGGTTATGTGATGCTGCTGATCAGCCCCGAGCTGGAATCCCCGCCGACGAGCGTCAGCTTTAGCATATTTTCGAACGGCCTTTACGCTCCTTCCTTTGCGGGCGACAGCGTGCGGAAGAGGCTTGTAGTGGGTTATATCGCCGACACAAATGACTGGAAAGGCAGTTTTGTGGGAGTCGATACCGTTGAACTTACCCGCGAACGCCTCACTTGGGAACGCTTCTCTGTGACGGGGTTCGAGGACATGACCGCCCCCTATTTTGTGGCCTTTTACAATGACTCGCTTCTGCAATATCCGTCATGGCCGCTTCCCCAATACAGTGTTTATTCCGCCAATCCCGTCGCTATGGATTACCGTTTCTACATCGACAGTGTCCTCTTCGACAAGGTTCCCGTGAATCCCGATCCCAACCCTGACCCTGATCCTGGCACAGCGGAGCCGCCTGTCACGCCGGTGCCGGACACGCTCGCCTCGGTCCGGCTCTATCTCCCCAACGCCTTCACGCCTGGCGGCAACCAGCTCAATCCGGAGTTCCGGCCCGTCTTCAGCGACCCCGGCGAAATCGAGTACTACCGGATGATGATTTACAACCGCTGGGGTAATCTGCTGTTCTACACCGAAGACCTGTCACGCGGCTGGGACGGCGACCACTGTCCGGAAGGCGTATATGTGGTTCTCGTGTGCTATAAGCCGCGAGGGGAAACGAAGCGAACCGTAAGGGGCATCGTGACACTGATACGGTAATGTGTCGTTTTTTTGTATTTTTGCCTTTTGAAATATAAAGTTATGTCGAGTATAAGTGAACTTGTTAATTCAAAGGGGTACAAACAGTTTATGAAAAAACTGCTATGTTACTCCGTTATTGTATTTGTCCTCGGAATCCTCTTTCTGCTCATGCACTGGCCTGGCGGAAATATCATGGCCATGACCGGAGGAGGCTGTTTGATTTTTACAATAGTCTTTTTCATCATCGGGAAAATAGTCACACGTGAATGAGGAAGACCCGGATTCTCTTTGTGTGTCACGGCAATATCTGCCGCAGTCCCATGGCGGAGTTCGTGATGAAGCAGAAGGTGGCGGAGCGGGGGCTCTCCGCGCAGTTCGAGATCGCCTCCGCCGCGACGAGCCGCGAGGAGATCGGCAACCCCGTCTATCCGCCGGCCCGCAGGATGCTGGCGGCGCACGGCATCTCCTGCGACGGCAAGACCGCCCGCCAGATGACCCACGCCGACTACGACTATTACGACTACATCATCATCATGGACGAGAACAACCGGCGGAACATCCAACGCATTGTCGGACAAGATGTTGACAACAAAATCTCGCTGCTGATGGATTACACCGACCACCCGCGTGACGTGGCCGACCCGTGGTACACCGGCGATTTCCAAGCCACCTGGGACGACGTGCAGGAGGGCTGCGAGGGATTTCTTTCGGCTATTGGGTGTTAGCTGTTAATTCGAGCTCCCGCTGCGTGCGTCTGTTTGAAAGGAATGTTATGGCAAAACTATCAATTCTTTTACCTTATCAACGAATTGACGTGCTGGTTTCATAACCATGTCCACATCTTCTTGAGTGAAATCATAAAGGTCGCTGTAGTCACCTTTGGTACGCCAGTTCAAGAGTTTCGAGTACACCCGAAAATCTTCAATGCTCATTTCACCAGTTCTTACAATGTTTTCGGAAAACTGTCCAATAATACCAGCATGTGATTTTGCGGTAATATGCCGATGCAACAAGAGAGCCGAAGCCACATAAAAACAGGCATAATAAAGTCTGTTAACCACAGAGTTCCATTGAGCAGCTTCATACAACACTTGTGCCGCAAGATAGGTCTCGTCAGCTTTTTCTATTCGATAACGGACAAAAGCAGTCCAGTCTTCTTCCATTTCTTTCATAGTCTGATTGCTTCGCGTTGAACATTGTGATAGAACGGGGTGATGCTGTGGCGATTGTGCCAATCTTGTTTCCCGTATGCAAACAACTGAATGACTTGACCTGTTTCCACCATCAAGTCGCAAATGTGATCAATGAAACGTCCTTCCTCCTGAACAGACAGACTGTCGTCAGGAGTAAGCACAAGGACATCCCAGTCCGAGTCCTCGCGAGCTGTACCACGAGCCCGGGAACCATAAAGCCAAACTTCCGCATTTGGATTAACCTCCAAAACATTGGCTTTGATACTGTCTCTCATCAATTCACTATCCATTTGTTTCTATCATTTAGATTGACGGGGCAAAAATAGGAAAAAATCGATTTGTTGCGAATGACATGGCAATTTTATTGACAATGATGAATTCCAAAGTAAGTGTTACCAGCCAAAGTCATTGTCATTAGTCTAAGTTTAAGTTTAAGTCTAAGTCATAGTCTAAGTCTAAGTCTAAGTCATAGTTGTATTTTGTTCCGATTCCCGTATTCCCACGTCTTACATCCTACGTCTTACGTCCAAAAAAATCGTATCTTTGCAGCTCCTAAAAAGAAAGATAGAATATGAGCGAATGTAATCACAATTGTCAGGAATGCAGCCAGAAAGACTGCGGAAGCAGAGATTTGCACGAGAAACCGAATGCATTGAGCGATATCAAGAAAGTCATCGGCGTGGTGAGCGGCAAAGGCGGCGTGGGCAAGAGCTCCGTCACCTCGTTGTTAGCCGTGGCGTTGCGCCGCAAGGGTTACCGCGTGGGCATCCTCGATGCCGATGTCACCGGTCCATCCATCCCGAAAATGTTCAACCTCCACGAAATGGTGCGCGGCAGCGAGCAAGGCGTCTATCCCGCCGTTACCGAAACCGGCATTGAGGTGATTTCCAGCAATTTGCTGATTGCCGACGAGAAGTCGCCCGTGCTGTGGCGTGGTCCGTTAGTCGCCGGCATGGTGAAACAGTTCTGGACCGAAGTAATCTGGGAACATATTGACTTCCTGTTGATTGACATGCCTCCTGGCACCGGCGACGTGCCGTTGACCGTCTTCCAGACCATCACCCTCGACGGTATCCTGATGATCACCTCCCCGCAAGAGCTGGTCTCCCTCATCGTGAGCAAGGCCGTGAATATGGCCGGCATGATGAACATCCCTATTCTCGGCCTCATCGAGAACTACAGCTACATCACCTGTCCTCACTGCGGCGAGAAAATCTCCGTGTTCGGCAAGAGCAATGCTGAAGAAGTCGCCAAAGAATTCAACATCAAACTGTTGGATAGACTTCCCATCGATCCCGAAATGGCCACCCTCTGCGACCAAGGCCAGATCGAGAAGGTCAAGGAGACCCGTTTAGAGAATGTGCTCGATGTACTGGAGAGCTTGGAAGCGTAAGAGAAGAAACGAACAGAAATGGTATATTTCTGAAGATTATTCCTTAAACAGTCCCGGAGGGACAAAACGCACGAAGTGCTAATAACCCCACACAAGCGACGAAGGAGCGTAGTGTGGGGGTAGTCAAAGACAAAGCGATATAAAATGAAGCAGTACTTAGATCTGATGCGCACGATCCTCGACGAGGGTCATTACAAGGCCGACCGCACGGGTACGGGAACGTACAGCATTTTCGGTTACCAGATGCGCTTTGACCTACAGAAGGGATTTCCCCTGCTGACTACCAAGAAGTTGCATCTGCGCTCCATCATTTACGAGCTGCTGTGGTTCCTGCGTGGCGACACGAACATCCAGTACTTGCACGACCACAATGTGACGATTTGGGACGAGTGGGCTGACGAAAACGGCGACCTCGGTCCGGTCTATGGAAAGCAGTGGCGCTCCTGGGAAGCCTCCGACGGCCGTGTCATCGACCAGATCACCAATCTGATCGAGCAGCTCAAGCGCAATCCCGACTCGCGTCGTCTCATCGTGAGCGCATGGAATCCGGCGGATGTCGATCAGATGGCGTTGCCGCCGTGCCATACGATGTTCCAGTTCTACGCCAACGACGGACAGCTCTCGTGCCAGCTCTACCAGCGCAGCGCAGACGTCTTCCTCGGCGTGCCCTTCAACATCGCCTCCTACGCCCTGTTGACGATGATGGTGGCGCAAGTCTGCGGACTGAAGGCCAAGGACTTCGTACACACCTTCGGCGATGCGCACATCTACTCCAACCACGTGGAACAGGCCAAGTTACAGCTTTCCCGTGACCCGCGCCCACTGCCGCAGATGCGCATCAATCCCGAGGTCGAGAGCATCTTCGACTTCCAATACGAGGATTTTACGTTAGAGAACTACGACCCGCACCCGCATATCAAAGCGGACGTGGCGGTGTAAAAAAAAGCAAACGTTGTGTTTCTACAGACATAAACACCGCTATTTGTCATTTCGTTATAATATTCCGAATGACATCCATCTGAATTTGAAAAAAAATGTATTTTTGCCGCCCAAATCAAAAATCTGAAAGATTATGAAAAGAAATGCTTTGAAATGTTTGGCAGTGTTAAGCATTGCCTTCCTTTGCGGGTTGGGAACCTTATCCGCCCAAGAGCAACAGGAAAAGAAAGTTGCCTACAATTTCATTAACGAATACGGCTTTTTTGTGGGAAAGAATGTCGGCATGACAGGTGTGTTCATCAATGGCATCTCCATCAAGCAGAACAATACAATCGGCATCGGTGTCGGTTATGGTTTGAACTCTGGATCGTTTCAAGAGATTCCTCTTTTCCTCAACTACCGCCACTATTTTGACAGAGGCCGCAAGCTGAAACCGCTCATCAACATTGCAGCCGGTGTCGGTTTCCATTTTTGGACAAACGAATACAGCATTTACGATCCCAACGAGCTTGACCCATGGGGCAATCCCACATACAATTATTATGAGGAAAACAAGCATGGTATCGGATTGTACTCCACCATTGCCGGCGGTTTTCGCGTAAAAGCGTTCTCTTTCACGGGCGGATTCTTCTTCCGCACCTTTCCAAACGAGGAAGGATTCAGCGGCGGCATCGAAGCCAAAGTCGGATATACGTTTTAGGATTTGTGACTTGTGACTTGTGATTTATGGATTTTCACCATTCACTATTCACCATTCACTAAACCTAATGATTCGACTGCACGGAGATTTTCCTGTGCGAAATCATCTTGAGGATTCCTGCCCAATAGCCGCATCCATAACTGAGATGTATGGTCGCAAAGGTGAAGGGCATCCACAAAATATCCGGCCAGACATGTTCCTTGTTTCGCCCAAAAGCGAAGCAACACAGGATGTAAAGGACTATTACGGAAACGAACATCCACATTATCGTTTTTGAAAAAACGCCCAACAGCCCTCCAGCAATGAGCCCCGCGAAAAACATAGGCGGGATAAATTGCCGGAGGGTTGTCGGTTTTTGTAGCTTATGATTCACTAACGGTTTGAAAAGACCATATTGGAAAAACATTTTGGCGGTTTTTGTCAGAGAATCGCGGGCGAAATAGTCGATTACAACCTGCGGAAGCAACAGAATTCTGCCGCCGTTCTTGATAATCCTCCCGTTGAATTCATCGTCCTGGTTGCGCACTAATTCTTCGTCGAAGAAACCGATTTTGTCGAAAATCTCCCGCCGGAAACAGCCGAAAGGCACCGTATCGACCCACATTTCATGGTCAGAGCCTATTCTGAAATAGGAATTGCCCATACCGAAAGGAGAACTCATGGCATGCGCAATGGCCCGGCAAACGGAGGTGTCTTTTGCCGGCAACGTGCGGCACACTCCGCCGACATTGTCCGCGCCTGATTTCTCCAACTTACTGACCAACAGCGAGAAATAGTTCGCGGGATATTTCGCGTGGGCATCCAACCGCATGATGATATCTCCCGAAGAGGCACGAATACCAATATTCAACGCTGTTGGTGCTATCCGCTTCGGATTGTCTAACAGCTGGATAAACGGGTAATCCTGCATGTATTTGGCAATGATTTCACGAGTACGGTCGCTGCTTTGCCCATCCACAAACAGCACCTCCAAATCTTCTTTGGGGTAATCTTGAGTCAGAATCGACAGAATGCACGCTTCAATACGACTCTCTTCGTTGTATATGGGGCAGATGACGGACAACATAATGTATGTTTTAGACGTGAGACGTAAGACTTTTGATTTAAGATTTAAGACTTTTGATTTGTTGATTCGTGTAAGTTATCGTACAAAGAGGCATAATGCTGGGCGATGGTGTGCCAACGGAAGGTATCAAATGTGCTATCGGGAAGAGTATCGTAAGATTCAGGATGTTGGAGCATTCTTTTCATCGCGGCAGCCATGTCGCTTTCATTCAACGGATTGACACTCTCGCCAATCAGCTCGGGGAACATCCCTTCAATGGCTTCGCCACGACTCCACAGAACAGAAAGCCCTTGAGAGAGTGCTTCAATATAGACAAGCCCGAAAGTTTCTGATTTTGAAGGCATTACAAATATGCTGTTAGCTCTATACAAGGATCGCATTTTCTCCAAATCGGTGATTCTTCCATGATAGGTAATCCAGTCGGGGTGCTGTTTCATCAAAGCGAGAACCTGTTGTTCGTTGTCGCCGCCGTCACCCGCCACATCCAAATGCAAGTCGGGGATTTCGGAACGCAGACTTTGCAATGCGTGTATTACACGGGGAATGTTTTTGTTGCGATTGAAAATGCCGACATAGAGCAGACGATGCGGGGTTTCAATGTTCTTTTGAGTGTGTAAATGATTGATCCAAAAATCGTTGATTCCATTCGGGATGACAATGGATTTGTCCGATGTAGCCGCTTTCATCATCCAAAGGGTCGGGTGTTTCAGCAGTCGTTGGCGGAGATGCGGGGTGATGAACACCACCTTCCCGGCAGATTCGAGCACGGCACGATGCACCCACCAAAGATGCGGCATATAGCGCAAAAAGGCGTTCACATCGCTGTTGCGCACCGCCACGATGTAAGGGATGCCATATTTCCGATGCAGTTCCCTCGCCACCATGCCGTCACTGAACAAAGTGGTGGCATGGATGCACGAAATCTGACCCAAATCAACAGTCTTTTCAATCTCCCGCACCGTTCTTTCCACTTTATGGAAGAAAAAGAGTCGGTGTAATGGTTTGAGAATGTGGGCATAAACAAATGTCGTATGATTGCCATCGAAGCGATTGTTCTCCGGTGTTGTTTTTTTGACAGGAGAGAAGACCACCTGCTCCACTTCCAACTTGTCCAATTCTTGATATAGGCTTGAATGTACTTTGCTGTAAAAGAAGTCGTTGCAGACATGCAACACCTTGTTCTCCTTCCCATCCGCTTCGCAGAATTGAACTTTTTCGCAAGAGAAAAGCGAGAATCCCAGTAAAAGAAATGCAAGCAATTGCACCAACCCTGGGCCGTACGGGAAATTGGGTTCCGCAAGGCTGACTATCAGCGGAATACAACAGACCACCCAACCTACTTGATGAATCTCTGATTTCCGTCTTCTGAAAATTTCAATAAGCGTGCTGATACCAAAATAAAGATAAAAAGCCAAAAGCGGCCATGCGAAAAATCCATATCTTGCCAATCGCAAAAGCGGATAATTGTGAATGAATGGAATCTTCATCGGATTTTTCAACTCATTCATGGAATGGTGATGGATAAAGATGTCCAGTCCCTGTTGATTCCGTTCCCAACGGTCAGTAGTCAGTTCATTGATATCATTGCCGTTCTTGCCGCCGAACATGAACGTATGCAGTTCGTCTTGAATGAAGCCGGTGTAGATAATCACCCCGATCAACACAATCCCGAGAATCGTCAGAACCGTTTTCACATTCCATTTCCAGCGGAAGTCCGCTTCCTTAACGATAATCAGCAAACTGCAGGCAAGCAGGGCGAAAACGTCCGAACGGGCACGTATCAGCACCAAGCTCAGCAAAGCAAGAAAGCTGACCACCCACAAGGAGGTGCGCTCGTCCCGTATCTTCATGCCAAAATAGAAACAGGCCGTCGCCCCAATTGCCGCCATGGCACCAATCTGGTTCTTTCCTTCGTCAAACATGTAATGTTCAGGAACATAGAGACCGCCAGCATAAAATATCGCATTACAAAGGATAACCACCACCACACAAATCGTATAATAGTAGCAAATATTCGTCCAACGGCATACATCCCATTGCAGCCCCATTCCGATTGTGACCACTATCAACGAAACGACTAACTGGAAAATATCCGACAGTTCCATGGGAAGAAACAACATACAGGGCGACATACACAGAATGGCAAGGATGAGTAGCCGCACAAACCGCGCCGACAACGTGCGTGTCAACGAGAAAGTGAGCGCACAGACCACAAGTGTCATCAACATAATCGCATATCGGGCGATATAATACGTAATTGTCATATACACCCACGGCAGAAACATCAATGGTGACATACACAACACCATCGTCATCAATATATTAGCAATCTTCTGTTTCTTCATCTTTAATACGATTTACGGTTTACGATTTACGATTTATGGTGTCTATCCGCACCAAGCTGCCGAAAAGCCGGTCGCTTTCGGGAAGCCGACCATAGTCGAAACCTCCACTCGGCGTAAAAGTCAGCTCTCCGAAATAAGCTTTTCCTCGTTCGAGGTATAAATCAGCCCTGACAAACGGGAATGGTTTCGAAAGCGTTTCGGCATAATCGAACAACGCATCCATGCCGTCGGGTTTGGGGATGGTGAACCCTTCTGGAGCATCAATCCCTTGACGGTTAAGTCGCTGTAGCTGCCATTTCCTGTCAAAAAAGTAGAATTCCGGTTTCTGTCCATCCTGCCGTCCGATGCAGCACAACACATACTTGGCTTCCCCGTTAAAACAGTAGAATTTGTAATCTACGGGAGATGAACCGCGCTCCGGTTCAATGAATTTTTCGCATATCAGCACCTTTTTCGCCACGTCATATTGAGGTTCAGCGGCCAAAAGATGAAACTTGAGTTTTTGGAAACGTTTCAGCTCCCGCACTGCCTGATCTGCATCCAATTGTTGTTTGTCCGTGCAGACCACATTGCCGCCGTTCCCGAAATTCCACTTCAAAACGAACTTTTCCGGCAGTTCGTCCCACCGAATATCCTTTGGGTCATCATAACAGGCAATCACTTCCGTCAGAATGGACTCCAAACCGCAATCTTTTACATAATCCCTTACTCTCCATTTGTCGGCGCACTGCTTCACCAACGCATTGCCCTTGTAATAATGCAACTTCATCCACTGGATTTTCTCGTCCAACGTCTGTGGGTTGTCCAAGTCCGGTTTCCGATGATGACACAGTCGGAAAAGCAGATTTATCGTCCACTTCGGCGAAATGGAAGTCAGCAGATAGCGGAACCATATATTCTGATTGGAACGTTTTTGCATATTGCGGTGTTATTATTTTCGATGGAACATTTTGAGCAGAACATCCATATACGTGTCAAGTCCCTCCATTTTCAGCAGTTTGGAAACACCGAGATAACTTACAGCGTAAACAAGGATTTGAACCAGCATGGTAACGTAAATGCTGCCGTGAAGTAACAGCCCGGTTCCGTATGCGAACGCCCCCGCAAGAGCAGACACCAATAAATTAGGCATAATGTCAACCACTTGTCGGAAAAGGCCATAGCCAATCAATTTTTTGTTTACCAACGCATTGATAACAAAGCTGATATAGGCCACAATCGTCACTGTCCAAAGTAAACCGTAAATTCCGAAACGCACTCCGAACAGTATCAGTGCAATACCAAGGACACGTTTGGTGATCTGAACAAAAAAATAGATTTTTCCTTTTCCTAACGATTTGATTACATTTGTGTTAAGGGTGTTTGTGCAGTAAATCAAGCCGGAGACGCAAAGAATTTGGAAATAGGGAGCGGACGGTTCCCATTTTTGTCCATACAAAAAAGTAATCAGCGGAAGGGCAATGACCATCAGCAAAATCATCATCGGGAAATTGACGAAGGTGAGGGCTTTCATGCTTTTCCGCATACCTTCCCGCAAGCGTGCCGTATCGTCTTGGATGGACGCGAACGCAGGGAAAGTCACATCGTTGACAATGGAGGAGAGACCTGTGACGGGTATTTCATCCAATTTTTTCGCTTGGTTGAAGTAACCTAAGTCACCGGCGGAGAACCGCTTTCCGATAATGAGCCCCTGAAGGTTGGTGTATAACGTTTCCGCCAAGGAGGAAAGCAACATCAGTCCGCCGAAACTGAACAGTGTTTTGAGTGAGGTGAGGCTGAACTCCCATGTCGGTCTCCAACTGCTCAAAATCCAGAGTAGCAGCACATTGACGATGGACGCGGTGATGGCAGAGGCTACCAAGCTCCACGGACCGAAACCGCGCAAGGCCAAAGGGATGGAAATCAGCGTCCCGGCCAGTGCCGCCGCCATGTTCCGAATGGCTAATGCCTTGAAATTCATCTGTTTCGTCAGTTGGGTGACTTGCACGATGGAGAATGACTGGATAATCAGCACCAGACTTTGTACCCTGAGCAGCGGTTTCACCAATGGCATCTCATAGAAATCCGCTATGAAAGGGGCAAGTGAGAAGAGAATCAAGTAAAAGAGTACGGAAAAGACCAGATTCCAATAAAACACCGTGGAATAATCCAAATGGTCGGGATTCTTCTTTTGGATAAGCGCGGTTCCCAATCCGCCCTGAATGAAGGTGTTGGAGACGGCGAGGAATATGACCATCATGCCGATACAGCCGAAATCTTCCGGCAGAAGAAGACGTGCCAGCACAAGGTTTGTGAAGAAGTTGATGGTCAGCGTCCCCACTTTCCCCGCAGCACCCCACATCATGCCGGAAATCGTCTTTTCCTTCAAATCACCTTGTCCCATTTCCCTGTTTTATGCGGTCGTTTTTCTATTTTATCAAGCGGGCAAAAATACAAAAGAAATATGATTTTCAACACCACCCTTGCAAGCGGGGAAAGAGGTCACCCGAAGCAGTATCTTGCCACCTAATTGCTTAAGTTGTACTCAAACGGCGACTTGAAATCGGCGAACCGTTCACCAACCAGGTCTTTCTCTGATGTAATCGGATTTTCCACTTTCCAATCAATATTCAAATCTTTGTCGTTGAACAGAATACATCCTTCAGATGCCTTGTTGTAAAATTCAGAGCACTTGTATGCGAAAACGGTATTGTCTTCCAAAGCAGTGAAACCGTGTGCGAAACCCGTGGGAATATAGAACTGACGGAAATTGTCGGCGGTAAGCAGCGTGGAGACATACTGTCCATACGTCGGGCTGCCATTTCGAATATCCACGGCGAAATCAAGAACCGCGCCGCGCAACACACGCACGATTTTGGCCTGAGCGTAAGGCGGTTTCTGGAAATGCAACCCGCGCACCACCCCTTTCTGCGAACACGAC
Organism: uncultured Bacteroidales bacterium; assembly: GCA_946407715.1. The sequence continues at coordinate 15,640 of CAMJPH010000041.1, forward strand.
TGGTTGTCCTGCACGAAAACATCAGCGATGCCCAACTCTCTGTAAATTTGCTCGTTATAACTTTCAAAAAAATACCCACGGTCATCTTTAAAAACCGTCGGCTCAATGATTAACAATCCTTCAATTGGTGTTTTTATTATTTCCATTATTCTTGTGAATAGTGATTAGTGATCAGTGAACAGTGATTGGTGATTGGTCAAAAGTCATACGTCAGTCTTCCGAATTATCCGCAATAAAAGTCTGATACTCAGACAAAAACTTAGCCTTTGACACGAATCCTATGTATTTCCGGTCGCGGGTGATGACGGGCATGTTGAAGTTGCCGGTGCGTTTGAACTTCTCTAAAACCATCGCTGCCGTGTCATCATCATAGATGAACTCTTCCGGTTCAATCATCAAATCCTCGACATGCACTTTATCATACAAATCTTGCTTGAAGATGACTTCGCGATGATCGTCCATCACCAAAAGACCGGAAAAGAGATTGTTCTCATCGATGACCACAAAGAGGTTGCGTTTGCAATGAGCAATGACATCGGTGTAGGTGCGGAGTGTACTATGCACGGGAATAGTGAGGATATTGGTGTCAATAGTCTGATGCCAAGGCAGTTTTCGCAGCGCATATTTGTCTTTGTTGTGTGTACGAAGATTATCTTTTTCGGCTAAAGGTTGCGTATAAACTGAGTATTTCTCGAAAGGATTAACGCATAGGTAGGAGCAGGCAGCAGTGACCATAAGCGGAATCAACAGCGTGTAGCCCGTTGAGGATTCGGCAATTAAGAACATAGCCGTGAGCGGAGCCTGCATTACACCGGTCATCACGCCGGCCATGCCTGCAAGGATGAAGTTGACGTAAGGCAAATCCACATGGAGGAAGACTTGCGCCACGTGTGCGACTAAAAAGCCGGAAAACGCACCTATGAAGAGCGTCGGGGCAAACACACCGCCCACACCGCCGGCCGTTGTGGTGAAGGAGGTGGCGAATACCTTCATCAAGATGATGCCGATGATGGCCAAAACCAACAGACCTTCATGTCCCATCAAGTCTAATAATGGCGAGTTGTTGAAGACAGAAATCCACTCGCCGTGCAGCAAGTCGTTAATGTTATTGTACCCTTCGCCGTAGAATGCCGGGAAAAGGTAGATGAGCAAACACAATGCTAACGAGCCAATCAACGCACGGACATAAACTTTCTCAATTCGCCGCATCTGTTTCTCAATCCAACGCGAGACACGCAGGAAATAGACGGAGATGAAACCGCAGAGAATCCCTAAAATGATATAAAACGGAATGTTACTCACCGAGAATCCCTGTGTCGCGCCAATAGTGAACATCACATCGTGACCGAGGAAGAGGACGGACATCACCGTGCCAGTGGCGGCGGAGAGCAGCAGCGGCAAAATCGCGCTGCCAGTGAGGTCAAGCATCAACACCTCAAATGTGAAGACTAATGCGGCGATGGGCGCCTTGAAGATGGCCGCCATGGCCGCTGTTGAGCCGCAGGCCAACAACAACGTGGTCTGACGTGTGTTGAGGTGGAAAAACCGCGCAACGTTAGAACCGATGGCACTGCCGGTGAGCACTATCGGGGCTTCCAAACCCACAGAACCACCGAACCCTACAGTGATGGCACTCGCCACCATGGAAGAATAGACGTTGTGGAAGCGCAACATACCGTCACTCTTGCAGATGGATTTCAACACGATACTCACACCATGGCTGAGGTTGTCGCGCACCACGCGCCGAACAAACAACAGGGTCAGCAAAATACCGATAGGAGGGAAAATCAGGTACAAATAGTTGACATCGGCCACTGGGAATGCCTGGCTCAGCAGACGTGTGGTGAAGTGCAACAGGTTCTTGATGATAATGGCTGCCGCCGCCCCAAGCATACCAATCACCACGCTGAGAATCAGCACCATGGTTTTGTCCTTGAAGTGCCGCTTAAAAAACCGCCTGCACCGGGCGATGACATATAGGAATCTCCTGTTTTTCATATTGCAAACTCGGGCGGCAAATGTACATATTTTTCAGTATAGACGAACAATTGTTTTTCCCTGCGCCACAATTGTAATATGTGATTAGAATTTCACATATTCAATGAATACGATACCGAAATACTGTTCCTCGCACTCCGACTTTCCTTTGTAAAGCGTTGATAATCTTTATCTTGATAAGATTTGTAAACAATCGGAAACAGGAGCGAGTAATCGGAACATAAAAAAAATTATCACAAGGCAGCCTTATATCAAAAAAAAGTGTATTTTTGCCACGCAAAACCAGCCACTTTAGCTCAGTTGGTAGAGCGACGCATTCGTAATGCGTAGGTCGCGAGTTCAAGTCTCACAAGTGGCTCACAGGCGGTCAATCGACCGCCTTTTTTAGTGCGCTGAAAATCAGTTATTTTCGTTGTAACTACTCTATATTTCAATGTTTTACGTTATTTTGTTTTACTTCATATTAAAGCAAAAAAATCATATTGTATAAAAAATAATGCCTAAATAATGCCTAAAATTGTATCTTTGCCGAAAAATTTTTAGGCAGATTGTGCAAACACCAATATAATAACGCCCAATCAAAATCAATATTGTTATGGTACATTTATATTTAGGAACATACAAAGACAGGAAAAACAATAAACAAATTATCGTTGTTGCAGTCAAAGACGGCCAAAGGGTACGATACAACACCGGAAAAAAAACGCCCGAAACATTATGGAACAAAGAGGCCGAAATGATAAGGAAAACACACCCGAATTTTCAACAGGAAAAAGCGTATTTGGAAAAGGTCAAGAGCAGAGCAACGGAATTTGTTAGCATTTGCGAAAACGGCGAAATGCAATTTAACGGCGCAAACTTTCAAATGTATATGAACGAAACACTAAACAGGGGAAAGAGGAAAATTGAAACGGTGGACGATGTTTATAGTTTGTTTTTGGATTATGAGAAAACAAAACTAAATGAAAAGGGTGAAAGGGTGAAAGAATCCACTATCAAAAAATATATCGTAAACCAAAGAAAGTTTTTAGAATTTGAGGCAACACAGCGTAAATCATTCAAAATTGAAGAAATAAACAGGGAGGTTTTGGAGGATTTTCAAAAATTTCTTACATATAAGAAAGACCACAAGGCCGGGCAGGTGCATAAAGACATAGTATTGTTGAAAACCGTTTTAACGTTTGCTGAATACAAAGGATTTAGAATAAACCCGGATTATAAAGCCTGTAAACCGAAAGCACCGAAAGTTGAAAACGTGGCGTTGCATTATGACGAATTACAACAGTTGCGAAATTTTGATTTATCAAACAATCCGACATTAGAAGATTATCAAATAATGTTTTTAGTTGGTTGTTTTACGGGGGCGAGGCCGTCCGATTTTGTTAATTTCACAGAAGAAAACATAACAACATTGCCAAGCGGGGATAAAGCAATAACATATCACGCCGAGAAAACAGGCAAAAAAACAACCATTCCGATAAGTGAAGAATTAGACGAAGTATTAAAGAAACGAAACTATACATTTCCGAAAATCAATTTGAATCTTATAAACCGAAATATAAAAAAAATTTGCGCGATGGCTGGATTAGATAGGAAAATCGAAATTCAATATATAAAAGGAGGCGAAAGAGTGACAGAAAGTGGCAAATTGTTTGATTTTGTTGTCGGAAAGACAGCAAAGCGAACATTTGTAACAATTTTGCATAACGGTAAAAACGGAGACGGTAAAGGGGGAATGAGTTTAGTTGAAATTGCTAACTATACGGGCAATAATTACGATACAATACGCAGATATTTAGTAAACACGCCGGAATATAGCCTAATGAAAATCAAAAACATGTTTGATGGCAGAAAACAAAGCGAGTAGCAACAGCCACAACCCAACGACAACGACACGCACGCCCGGCAAATAACCGGGCGTGTTTAGTGTTGGGGAATCCGGGCAATGCTGGCAATAGGACGGGCACAACCACACAGCAAACCCACAGCGGCCAATAGAGCGGCCACCACCACCGAGGCCACACAACGCCCTGCAATGGTGGGAGCGCACCCGGAACGGAGCAGCCGCGCACCCACACCACACGGAGCAGGAACGGAGCAGCGGCCACCAATGACACGGAGCAGGAACGGCCACACCCGGAACAGCCACA
>CAMJPH010000042.1 GCA_946407715.1 uncultured Bacteroidales bacterium
TAGGGCTTTTTTGCAAAAAAAAGAGGGCGAGTCACTTTTGACACACCCCCTACACCGCCCGTTGTGCGTAACAACCGCCCGAATGCGTCATAAACCAGAATATCCATCGTTTCCGCCTGTACATTGTTCATTGTACATTGTACATTGACAACGCCGGTTGTCGGGTTCGGGTAAACCGTCATGGATGCGGCGAGGTTGTAATCGTCGATGCCGACGGTAATCGTTAGGTGCAGGGTCACCACAGAGTCGCAGCCATGGACCGTTTGGAAGGTTTGGGTGTAGTCGCCGGAGATGCAGTAGGATTGGTCGTTCCAGTTGTAGCAGGAATCCGGACATTCGATGGAAAACTCGGTGGTGGCGGGCTGCCAAACATTGACGGTGGCGGAGGCCATGGCGTTGCACCCGGCTTCGTTATAGCCAATCACTTGGTAGGTACCCGCATTGCTGACGGTAAGCGTGGCATCCATAGTGCCATTGCTCCAAAGGTAGGTGGTTCCACCGTTCGCGGTGAGCGTTGTACTCTCACCCGCGCAAATGTCCGTCTCGCCGGAGATAGTGATGACGGGCAGCTGTGACACCAAAACAGTGACCTCAGAGGTGTTACTGCAACCTTCCACGGAAGTTCCCGTAACGGTGTAGATGCCGAATGCACTGATAGTTGCGGAGGCAGTATTGTCGCCCGTACTCCAACTGTAAGTGTCTGCTCCTGAAGCAGTGAGCGTGGTGCTACCGCCCTCACAAATCGAAGTGTTACCACCGATAACAACAATGGGCAGCGGGGTCACGGTTACAGTGGCACTAGCGGTTGCCATACAACCCTCCACGTTTGTGGCAGTCACCGTATAAATACCGCTTTCCGTCACATTGATGCTGTTGGTCGCACTGCCGTGGCTCCAGTTATAGCTGATTCCTCCATTGGCCGTGAGCGTGGTGCTTTCTCCTTCGCACAATGCCGTATTCCCCGAAATAGAAGGCGTAGGCAATGCTTTCACTGTCAACGTGAGTGTCAACACGCTGTCGCAACCATTAATTGTCTGCAGCGTGTGCGTGTATGTCCCAGCCACCATAATGTTCTGTCCGAAGAAGTTGTAGCTGTCGCCCTCGCACATACTGTGCGTAAGCGGGGTGTTGTAAGTCGGGTTCACGGAGACCGTCTTCGTGGCGGTGTTGCTACAACCGTTGGCATCCGTGCCCGTAACAGTGTAAACACCCGAACTGCTGACGGTTATCGCTGCGTTGGTGGAGGCGTTGCTCCATGCATACGTACTTGCACCTGTGGCGGTAAGCGTGATGTTATCGCCCTGACAGAATCTATTGTTGCCGGAGATGTTCACATTCGGTAGTGGATTCACGGTCACGGTAACATTCGCCGTGGCGGAGCAGCCGGCATTATTGCTGACCGTGACAAAATAGCTGCCACCAGTGTTGACCACAATGGTGGGTTGTGTGCTACCATTGCTCCAAACATATTCCTCCCCACCATTGGCCGTGAGAGACGTGCTCTGGCCTTGACACACAGATGTGTTGCCCAAAATACTTGGAGTAGGAATGGGATAGACCGTCACATTGATGGAAGCTGAAGCTGAACAATTGTCCATAAAGGCGGTAACACTGTATTGCCCGCTCGTTTGTACCGTAATGGAAGGGGTACTAAGACCATTGCTCCACAGGTAGCTGGTACCTCCTGTGGCCGTAAGCGTAGTGCTTTGTCCTTCGCAGAGGGTTGAAATACCGCTGATACTCGGAGTGGCTTGTTCTATGACTGTTACGCTTTCGCTGCTGCTACACCCATAGCCGTTGGTGAATACACAAGTATATACTCCACTGTTATTGACGGTTATTGCCGATGTGCTTGCCCCCGTGTTCCACTGGTAGCTATTGGCTCCTGATGCGGTCAATGTGGTTGTCTCGCCTAAACACAGGTTCGTGTTACCGCTGATAACACCTTGTGGTACAGGGTTCACCACCACAGAAAGGGTTGTCGTGTTGATACATCCGTAACTGTTGGTGCCTGTAACGCTGTAATCACCAGCACTCATCACTACGATGGAAGCGGTATTGCTGCCGTCGTCCCATACATAGCTGTTTGCTCCTGAAGCCGTAAGGGTAGTTGTAGCGCCAGCACAAATAGACAGGTTGCCGCTGATGGTAATGTTCGGCAGCGGATTGACCACCACCGCAACGCTCGTCTGCGAGGTGCATCCTGCCGCGTTGGTGGCTACTACCGAATAGTTTCCGCCTTGTGACACCGTGATGGAAGCACCGCTTTCGCCGTTGCTCCATTGGTATGTGTTACCGCCGTTGGCCACCAATGTGGTGCTTTCACCCGAACATAAAGAAGTGTTGCCTGTGATGAAAGCTGTGGGCACAGGATTCACTTCCAGCGACAAGACAATGACGCTGTCGCAGCCGTTGGTAGCGGTGAGGGTATGTGTATAACTGCCCGTGGAAGTGAGTGTTTGTCCGTAGAAATTATAGCTTTCGCCCTGACACATCGTGTGCGATCGGAACTGCTGGTATGACGGATTCATAGAGATATCAACGGAAGCTTCCTGCGAATAGCCGTTGCTGGCTGTGCCCACCACACTGTAATGGCCGGCATTACCTGCATATATGGAGGCTGTGTTGCTACCGTCGCTCCACTCATAGCTGCTGGCACCCGATGCCGTAAGCAGTGTGGTGCTGCCTTGACAGAAGGTGGTTTCACCACTAATGATGACAACAGGTCGTGGTTTTACTGTTAACGCGAAATTGGCCGTTCCAGTGCAGCCTCCGGCATTGGTGGCCGTCACTGTGTAGGTGCCACTCTCGTTCACTGTGATAGTGGCATCGGTACTGCCCGTGTTCCAAAGGTAGCTGTAGCCGCCGTTGGCCACTAATGTGGCACTCTCGCCTTGGCACACAGATGAGTTGCCCGTGATGATCGGCGTGGGACTGCTCACCATAGTAGTGGTAACGTTAGAGGATGCCGAGCAGTTGCCCTGCGTGGCAGTGACGGTGTAGGTGCCTGCGGCATTCACCGTAATAGAGGGGGTGGTGGCACCGTTGCTCCACACGTAACTGCTACCTCCCGTTGCTGTAAGCGTGGTACTGCCGCCATCGCATATAGCCGTGTTGCCCGTAATGACCGGCGTGGCAAATATGCTCACCGTGACGCTCTGCGTGTCGGTGCAACCGTAGCTGTTCGTGAAGGTACACATAAAAGTACCGCTGTTGTTCACCGTGATAACTGGTGTGGTAGCACCCGTGCTCCAGTGGTAGCTGTTGGCTCCTGAAGCGGTTAGCGTGGTACTCTCTCCTGCACAGAGGGAGGTGTTGCCGCTGATAACTCCTTGCGGTATGGGATTTACAGTGACCGAGGCAGAAACGGTGATCACGCAACCGTTGGTGTCGTGTACCGTAACGGTGTAAGATGAGTCATTGACCACACGTATGCTTGTTTCATCACTTCCGTTGCTCCAATCGAAGGTAAATGCATTGGAGTGGCTGGAACTGCCTGTAACCGTAAATATGGCCGTATCTCCTTGACAGATAGTTGTAGTGGATTTGGAGATAGAAGCTTGAAGGTCGCACGCGAGTGTGGTGAAAGTTTTGTTTCCTCCATAGAGTGTTAGTCCGTTCTTCTCTACAAAGAATCGGTAAGTGTATGCGGTTCCACTTGAAAGACCTGAAAGTTGATGTGTTGCCGGTGTTCCCACATTGACATAGACAGTGGTGAACTTTGAATCGGATGACTTTTTATATTCAAAACCAACCACATCTGCTGGACCATAGTAGATTCCGTTTAATTTGGCGGAGTGAAATGAAACTTGATTGGCATCTTGGGATAGTGGATACGTTCCATTTCCGAATATCGGATACCCGTTGTTTACAGTAGGAGTACCGTCCAAAACATATATGGTGCTGTCGGCATTCAGTAAAATAGGAAATGAAGCCGACTTCATTTCTGCTTCCGTCTTAGATGTGCCACCGCTCACTGTACCCCCACAGGTACTTAAATAATAACAATTCGTAACCGTTCCACCAGAGCCACGAATGCCTCCCTTTGTTCCACCAGTAAGGATTCCTGTATTGTAACAATTTTTGATAGTTCCGCTTCCAATTCCTCTGACCCCTCCCGCAATACGTGTACCATTTGACACATTAGAACTTCCCCCACGATAGTATGCGTATGCTTTAACAGCACCGCAGTTATAATTGTTTAATATATTCGTTTCAGCATTTCCACAGATGCCTCCCGCATAGGAAATGCGAGAGCCAAAAGAATTTGCATCTGGACTTGAAGTAATTGCTGTAGAAGTAACTATACCTGTATTAAAATTGTTTGTTAGCAATGATGAATTGACTCCCGATATACCTCCTGCGTTTGAACTTGCTGCTACAGACCAATTACCTGAATTAAAATTATGACTGGCATCTGCTGATGACGAAATATTACCTTTATTGTAACAAAATGATATTATTCCATTTTCCCCTGAAATTCCGCCAACACTAGCGGACGCATTTGAACGCACGTAATAGGAAGACCAGTCTGATGATGTTGTTGAAGACACATTACCCTCATTGTAACAATAGGTTATTATTGCATTAGTATTTGCAAATCCAATTTTCCCACCAGACACAACACCTGCAATTCCAAAGTTACTTATGCTGGTTGTAATATTACCTGTGTTATAGCATGATTCCACTGTTCCAAAGCCTCTCCCTACAATGCCACCAATATAACAATTGTTATTTTGTCGAGATATGACCTTGCCCATAATAGTTCCCTTATTATAGCAGTAATTAATAATAGAACCATCCACATTGACCATGCCTACAATACCGCCAGCATAAACACACTTGACAGCCCCTATGTTGTGACAATTTTGTATCACTGTATTAGATCCGTTAATATATGCAACTATTCCTCCTCCATAAACACCGATAGAATTAGGGGAGGATTCATTTACATTAGTGTTTACACCAAGATTCTCGCAACGGAAGCCATCTCCAGTTATTCCAAACAAACCTAAATAGGTATAATTGCCCGTAACGAAGATATTGTCTATGAAATGGTTGTCGCCGTCAAACTTGCCTCGGAAGAGTCTTGAAGTGCTGTTGCCTATGGGTACCCACGCAACATTGTTCATATTGAGGTCGGTGGTGAGACTTGGAACAATACAGTTGAACACAGGCCGTGCAGTCTGGCGGAGAAAGCGAGGAAATTGCTGGAAAAGGTGGCATCCGTCCTGTTCGAGGAAACGTGCTTGAACGTGCCGCTGAGACCACCGTTGCCACTTTTGGTGAAAATTCAGTCTTAAATCAAACTATAGCGTTTTGTTTTTAAGGTTTTGTCGGCAAAATTGCCATTGTTTTTGTTCGAGGGTTATATTTTTTCAACGATTGAGGTGAAATGGTTCGGTTCCCCTCTGTGTAGAGACGCATAATTATGCGTCTCTACACCGTCGGAACATGTTAGATTGTTCGTTTTTCTTTTTTGGTGTTCTTTGGGGTTTGGTGAAAAATACGTTTTTATCCTATATCAAATTAGTTGGCAGCTAACGCCAGTTGTCTCCGTTTCAGGGCAAGGGCGATATTCATCTTGGCCATGTCGTTCAGGCCAGAGAAAGTTGTCCTGTTTTTCAGTTCAGAAAGGGACATGATGAGCAACAGTTTGGCGATGCATTCGTCGGCGAAGGCGTTTGCCACTACGTCAACACCGCTGAAATCAAGCACCACCTTGCTGTCCCGTTCCATTACAGACAGCAAATCTTCTCTCACCTTGGCCCCCAAAACCCGGGTGCCGAGCTGATTACCATAATCTTTGAATGTAAATGTCGTCATCTTTCTATCATTTTACCATAAGTTGTCCAAATCGTCGTCTTCTAAAAAGGCCTCATTAAAATCTGCGGCACAGTCCGTGCGGTTGTCAACCACATCATTGGCATTTATCTCCCGATTTGCATTCACTGCCAAGTAAACAACCGTTCCTTCCGTCTTCTCATTTTCGCAAACCGAGCTTCGCAAACCACATAAACCAGTTTGTGCTGACCTGATGCGATAACCAATGATCCGCCGGCAAAAGTAATCAAATTTTTTGTCGAGTACAATCCGAATCCCATGCCTTTTCCTTCTGTCACCTTGTCAAGAATCACATGCTGTAATGCTTCTTTTTCGGTTAAATCTTTATACAAATCATTTTCAATCAATGATTTGTGTATGCCCATTCCATCATCAACCACCAAAACTTGAATCTGTTGTTTCTCTGCCGCATACCGAGACACCAGAACACCCGACTTCTTACCCGAATGAGTCAACACATTGTCCAGCACCTCATACAGACAGGAGTTGAAGGACTGCACGACAGACAGTTCTATGTCGTGAATTTTCAGAAGATTTGACACAATAGCATTGTATTCGTCATTGATGCTTTCCGAATCAAATGTGAAAATATCTGGTGTCGGAAACCCTGCAAAGTACATTCCTATGAGTTTGTTGATATTCATTGTTCTGTTAACTTGTTTGTTAGAAAAACGCTTTATGTCAATATGTTATAATTTCAATTCTTCTTTTTGGTGTTCTTTGGGGTTTGGTGAAAAAATGGGGTTGATATTTCGGGTGCGAAGATACGAAAATCATTCGGTTTTGTCCGTGGGAATACGAAATTTTGGAGATGTGTTCGTTTTTTAGAGGCGCATAATAGAAAAGGCGCCGCAACCGCGACGCCTTTTTCGTAGAGACGCAAAATTTTGCGTCTCTACATTTGGGATTAGGGATTATTTGATGTTCGGTTCTTCCAAACCGAGGTGCTGTTTTTTATCAACGGCCTTCAAGATGATGCCGAGAATGAGGGCGGCGACACCGAGGCAAGCCAGCATCACCAACGGCCAGGTGTAGTTGTAGGAAACGGCGGCCGTTTCAGCATCGATCAAACCTTCGTTCATCTGCGAGATGACATCTTGGTTCGTCTTGTCCAAAACCTTACCGATGAGCAGCGGGAAGAGCCACAAACCGATGTTCTGGATCCAGAAGATGAGGGCGTAGGCGGAACCGATGATCTTCTCGTCAACCAATTTCGGGACGCTCGGCCACAAAGCGGCAGGCACCAATGAGAAAGAGGCGCCTAACACGAGGATGGTCAGGTAAGCCACGATGACACCGCCGGCGGCGTTGCCCTTGAACTGCGGCAAAATGAACGCGAAGGTCAAGTGACAGATAATCAGCAACAAAGAGCCAATCATCAACATGGAAGCGGCTTTACCCTTGTGGTCAACATAGTTACCGAGAATCGGGGTGATGGCCACGGCGAGCAACGGGAACACGGCGAAGATGGTCTCGGCCGTACCGCGCATGTAACCCATCCAGCAATAGACAATCAATGCCACAACGGCCAATGCCATCAGACCAATTTTAGCGGTTTTATTCTTGGAGAAGTTGCTGGTGAAAGAGCACACCGCCACGGCCAACATGATGATGTATTGGATGATGGTGACAGAGCTGCCGCCCCAGAACGTGTTGATGTCGGCCTCAGTGAGCGTGAGGTTGCACTGCAGCATGTTCACGGCATATTTCTGGAACGGGAAGATGGCGCTGTAGTAAAGCACGCAGAGGAGAGCCACCAACCAGAAACCGCCGGAAGAGAGGATCTTGCCAATGTCGGACACCTTGAACGGATCGTCTTTCTCTTCGGCCTCGCCAGTTTGAGCGTCTAACTTCTTATCCATGAAGAAATAGACGATGAACATCATCAAAGCGATACAGAGGAGCACCACGCCGAAAGCAACGGAACGGGAAACGTCAATCGTGCCGCCCAACTTGGCGAAGAAGGGTGAGAAAATCATACAGGTGGCGACACCCAGCCGGGCGAGAGCCATCTCGGAACCCATAGCCAAAGCCGTCTCACGACCCTTGAACCATTTCACGATACCGCGGGAAACGGTAATACCGGCCATTTCCACACCGCAACCGAAGATCATGAAACCGACGGCTGCAACCTTGGCGGATGCAGGCATACCCTCATAGAATGGAGCCACGCCAAGTTCCTGGAAACCGGGGATGTAGTTGAGGTGGTTGGTGAACCAAGCTTCCACACCGCTGCCCATGAAGGCTTCTGTAACGGCATAGTACTTGATCAAGCCACCGATGAGCATCACCGTGCCGGAAAGCACTGCGGTGAAACGCACACCCATCTTGTCGAGGATGATACCGGCGAAGATGAGGAAGAAGACGAACACATTCAGGAACGTCTCCGCGCCCTGCATCGTACCGAAAGCGGTGGAATCCCAACCTCTTGTCGATTGCATGAGGTCCTTGATAGGCGAAAGGATGTCCATGAAAATGTAGGAACAGAACATGGCCAAAGCCAGCAGCAACAACGCTGTCCATCTCATGGCCGCGCTGTCTCTCAAAGTTTGTAGTTTTTCTGTCATAATGTTTATTTATTTAGTTTGAAATTCTATAATTTCCAATATTTGAAACGGCAAAAGTACAATTTTTTTTGCTTTTGGCTATTAGCTATTAGCTTTTTGCTTTCTTTCATTGGGTCTTCTCTCTTTTTAAGAGGTAATATTAGGCCAATAGCCAATTGCAAACAGCTAACAGCTAGAATCGTCCCTGTTTTTGGACGATTTCACGAGGTCGATAAGGATATAACCTGTCAATATGCCCCAGATGGCCATCAGAATGGGGTTTTTTTTCAGAATGTTGTCGGAAAATTGTCCGGATTTGTACCAGTAAAGCAGTGACAGCAGTAACCCCGCCGCTATTCCGGCGACGTGCCACCATGTGAGGTTCTTCTTCCAAAAGTCGTTATTCTCCTTCATTAGCTATTTTGTCATACTGATAGTTAAAATAATTGGTTCGGATTTTCTCCCGGATCTGTTCGTCACTCCAACGCACAAGGTCGTAGTAGTTGAACCGGCAGTACATCATGAAATCCAACAGCTCATCGCCTTGCAAACCAGTCAGTTCAGAAACAATGTCGCGGTTATATTTATGTTGGATGCGTTCCACCTCATCCTCGTAGGAGAGCATTTCGTTGTACAAACGGTTCATCTTCGCCTTTTTGCTGTATTTGTCATACAAGTAGGAAATGGGCGACATGGTAACGCTACCTCCAAGCGACAAGATGTTTCCATTCTCTTTGTACGTGGCATTGGCCTTCTGCCATTCCGACAGCTGCGCCTCTTCTGCTCGTTTGTAGTATTCGGGCAGTTCCAGCGTGACAATATCCTTTTTGAAACCCTCATACGATGGGTTGATGCCGATGATGGTCACCTCTTTCAGCATCGTGACCTTATAATAAAGAAAAAAGTCCTCGAAACCGTAAAACAGGTCTTTGTCAATAGCGGTAACAAGTTGTCGGTAAATGGATTTGGAGATAATCAGCGTGTCGTTCAGGGAAAGGTCAATCTCGAAACGTCCGTTTTTGTCCGTGAAGGCGAATTTCTGTGTGTTCACGTTATAGACGCTGGCACCGGCGAGCGGCTGATAGGTGATGCCGTCGAACACACGCGCAGAATACCGTTTCTGTTGAGCATAAACTGCTATAACACAAACTAATAACCCTAATATAAGGATGAATTTTTTCACAGCGGCAAAAGTACAAAATTATTATAATGAAAAATATGAAGATTATAAACTGCTTTATTTGTTCTGATTTCTTGATTGAGACGTAAGACGTGAGACTTAAGACTTTGGAATAAAACGAAAAAACAGTGATTTATTGTTGATTTTTTATTTTTTTCAGATTAAACATCCTATAAGAAAAATAGTCGCAATAACATTGTTTTTGAAAGGAATATGAAGAAATTTGTCATCACGGCTGGTTTTATACTTTTGATATTCAGTAACATAACAGCTCAAGAAAGTTCAGATAAAAAATATTTCACCCTTGAAGAATGTCTGCAATATGCGGAATCCAACAATTTCTCTTTACAATCTGCTAACATCAATATTTCTTCTTCCGAGTTGAATTTGAAGCAGGCCAGAGAGAATATTGCTCCAACGGTATCTGCTTCAGCGTCACAGAGTTTTAATTTCGGGAACTATGAAAAGTCCGTGGGGTGGGGTGGCAATTACGGGATCAACGCCGGCATGACCCTTTTCAACGGGTTGAGCAACGCCAATAAAATCAAACAGAGCAAACTTAATGTCGAGCAGTCGCAGCTGCAGCTGGAGAGCAGCAAGAACAACATCCGCGTTTCCATAATCCAGGCGTTTTTGGCCATTATGATGAACGAGGATATGCTTGACTACCAGCAACAAGTACTCACCGCCAGCAAAGAACAGATGGATCAGGGTAAACAGCAGCTTGATGTGGGGCAGATTCTCGAAAGCGACTATAAGATGCTTCAGGCGCAATATACATCAGACCTATATAATATTGAAAACACCAAGCACAACATCCAGTCCAATTATCTGACATTAAAGAATTTACTTTCGATAGATCCGGCGAAGGAAATAGTCATTTCCCGCCCTGACAGCACAACCCTTTTCAAAAATCTGGAACTGCCTGCGCTGCAAGAACTTATAGACCGTTCAACCAATTATCTGCCGGAGCTGAAGATGAGTGAAAATGAGATTGCGAGCGCAGAATACGACGTGAAAATCCAGAAGGCTGGTTTTTACCCCACCTTATCGGCCAATGCGGGCATCAGTACGGGTTATAACGGCTCTAACCTTACTTCGCCCAACACTGGTTGGGGCACGCAGCTGTGGCACGGTCTCGGAGAAAATATAGGCCTCAGCCTCAACATACCGATTTACCAGCGCAGTACCGTCCGCAACAATGTAAAACAGGCGCAATACCGTGCCGAGCAGATTGAGCTGGAGAACAAGGAGACCCTTTACAAAGTTCACAGGGATTTGCAACAGAGCTATTTGGACGTGGCCACTGCCCAGAACGAATTCATTGCGGCGGAGGCCAAGAAAGACGCTTACCTCGCCAACTACAAAACTTACAAACTGCGCTTCCAATACGGTTCTGTCACGGCCGTCGATCTTATCCAACAGCAGACCAACTTCCTCAACCAGCTTCATCAATTTATGCAGGCAAAATATTCCTACGTGCTGAAACGCAAGATCTTGGATGTGTATATGGGAATCCCTGTAACGCTGTAGTTAGTAGTTAGCAGTTGGTAGTTAGCAGTTAAGGTGAAACGAATTATGAAAGCATTTTCCTTAAACAGCCTCGAAGAGGCAAAACGCACAAAGTGCAATTAATCCCATACAAGCGAAGCGCAGTGTGGGGACATTCCCACAAAAACGATGCGCAATGTGAGAACTAATGAATAGAATAAGAAAGAAAAAAGAAATAATATGAAAAAATCGAAGAAACTATGGTGGATATTAGGAATTGCGGCGGTGATCATCCTCGTTTTGATCCTGATTTCCACCCTGAAGAAAGGCAAGAAAGGCGAGTTGCGGGTGATGACCGAGCGCAGCACCATCGACAGCATCGAAGTTACCGTGACCGCCACCGGCGAGCTGCAGCCCGTTTATAAGGTGGATGTGGGCACGCAAGTGTCCGGCATCGTCGAACGTATCTACGTGGACTTTAACTCCGTGGTGAAGAAGGGGCAGCTCTTGGCTGAACTCGACCGTTCCAACCTCAACGAGCAACTCACGCAGGCAAAGACAAACGTGTCGAACGCCCAAAGCAACCTGACGTTGGCGCAGCAGCAGTACGACCGCGTCAAAACCCTGTACGACAACAAGGCGGCCACTTTGGAAGCTTACGAATCGGCGACCAATTCGCTGAACCTCGCGAAAAACCAGCTTAGGACCGCCCAATCGGATCTCTCGCGTGCCCAAACGAACCTTTCCTACGCCACCATCACATCGCCCATCGACGGTGTGATCATGGACAAGGCGGTGGAAGAAGGTCAGACCGTGGCTTCCTCGTTCAACACTCCCACGCTGTTCACCATCGCCAACGACCTGACGCAGATGCAGGTAGAGGCGAAGGTGGACGAGGCCGACATCGGTGAGGTGAAGGCCGGGCAGCCCGTCACGTTCACCGTCGATGCTTTCCCCGATGACGTGTTCACCGGCACAGTCAAGGAGGTGCGCATCAATCCGACGGTGACCTCCAACGTGGTGACTTACACGGTCATCATCAACGCGCCCAACCCTGAAACTAAGCTTTTTCCCGGCATGACTGCAAGCGTGACCATCATCACCAAGAAGGAGAGTGGCATTTGCATCCCCATGACTGCTTTGTTCGCCTCCATTGAGCCGGAAATGATGAAGCAGTTGGAGAAGAAAGGGGTCTCTTTCAAGTCGTTATACAAAAACCAAGAGGAACTCACCCAAGGGTTGAAAGACATCACCAAAAAGACCATTTGGGTGAAGACGGGTGAGAATGCCTACGAGCAGAAAAGCGTGACGGTGGGGTTGAACAATGGTGTCAACACTTTGATTCCCGAAGGGTTGCGAGAAGGGGAGGAGGTGGTCACCGGTGTGAGCGAGGCCTCGGGAGCAACACAGGGCAAAGACGGCGGCAATTCCAACCCGTTCATGCCAGGGCCGCCGCAACGGAAAACACGGTAGGGGTGTATCGCATTCGCCCGTCAGGACGTATCGTAAACGTCCAAATAAATAGAAACAGAAACATTATGGCCAAAGACATATTACGAGTAGAGAAACTGGAACGTGTGTTCCGTGTGGGCAGCGAGGATGTACACGCTTTGCGCGGCGTTTCGTTCACCATCACCGAAGGCGAGTTTGTGAGCATCATGGGCACCAGCGGCTCCGGCAAATCAACGTTGCTGAATATTCTCGGCTGTTTGGACACGCCCTCTGCCGGTGATTACATCATTGATGGTGTGTCTATCAAAAGTCTGAGTAAGAACGAATTATCCACACTACGCAATCGCAAAATCGGGTTTGTGTTCCAGAACTACAACCTGTTGGCGAGAACCACAGCCATCGAGAATGTGGAGCTGCCGTTGTTCTACAACAGCGACGTGCCGGCCAAAGAGCGCCGCGACCGTGCGATTGCGGCGTTAAAGTTAGTGGGGTTAGAAAACCGTTTGGAACACAAGCCGAACCAGCTCTCCGGCGGGCAGCAGCAGCGTGTGGCCATTGCCCGCGCCTTGGTCAACGACCCCGTCATCCTGCTCGCCGACGAAGCCACCGGAAACCTCGACACCCGCACCTCCTACGAAATCATGAGTCTGTTCCAGGACTTGCACGAACAGGGCAAGACCATCGCGTTCGTGACACACGAGCCCGACATCGCGACTTTCACCACCCGCAAGATCAAGCTCCGCGACGGGCAAATCATCGAAGACGCACCCATCAACACGCAGTCGGCCGCCGAAGCGTTGGCCGCCATCAATCTCCAAAAAGAAGACTAAGCTATGAATATCGGAAATCTCATCAAAGTGGCCTTCAGTTCGCTGTTCCGCAACAAGATGCGCACCGCCCTGACGATGCTCGGCATCATCATCGGCATTGCATCGGTCATCGCCATGGTCAGCATCGGTCAGGCTTCCACCCAAAGCGTCAAATCGGAACTCTCCACCATGGGCTCCAATATGATTATGATCATGCCCGCCCGTCAGCAGCGGGGCGGTGTCGATATGGGAATGTCTTCCTCCAAATCATTGGACAACAAAGACTTGGAATCTCTGACCAAGAACACCCGCTATGTGGCCGCTGTTTCACCGATGGTCAGCAGCAGCAAACAGCTGATTTACGGAAACAACAACCACAGCTGCTCCATCAACGGCGTGTCTGCCTCTTATTTAGACATTCGGAAATACGAAATCAAGGAGGGAGTGATGTTCACTGACGAGGATGTAAGGCGTTACAACAAAGTGTGTGTTATTGGGCAGACCGTAGTGAAAAAGCTGTTCACCAACGGGGAGAATCCCATCGGCAAAACTATCCGTTTCGGTACCATCCCGATGACGGTTATCGGAACTTTGGCCGAGAAAGGGCAGAACGGCATGGGCAACGACCAGGACGACATCGTGTTAGCTCCTTACACCACCATTCAGAAACGTTTTTTGGGCATTACTTACTTTAACATGATGTTCGCATCGGCCACTTCCGAGGAGGAGTCGGAGCTGGCCGCCACGGAAATCACCTATATCCTGCGCAGCAACCATGGCATCAAGAGTGACGCGGCTGACGACTTTGAAATCCGCACGCAGGAGGAGTTAGTTTCGACCATCAGTTCCGTCACGGGCTTGATGACCACACTGTTGGCCGCCATCGCCTCCATTTCGTTGATAGTAGGCGGCATCGGCATCATGAACATCATGTACGTCACGGTGACAGAGCGCACCAAAGAGATCGGGCTGCGCATGGCCATCGGGGCGCACAATCGCGACATCATGCTGCAATTTTTGTGCGAAAGTGTGATACTGAGTTTGATTGGCGGTATTATCGGCATCCTGTTCGGGCTGATCATCTCCTTCGTGGCGTCGAAGCTGATGCACATGCCTTACGTGGTGAGCGAGATGGCCATCATGGGATCGTTCCTCGTTTGCGCCCTCACGGGCATTTTCTTTGGCTGGTATCCCGCGAAGAAGGCCGCAAATATGGATCCGATTTCGGCGTTAAGGTACGAATAATCTCCGCGTATCGCACGTGTTTGCACGTAAAAGGTAAGCAAACGTGCGCTTTCTCCCGCAGAACTCGCAGATAGATTTGCGCAGAAATACAGTCTGCGTTGTTGCACCCGAAACTGTTGAAAAAAGAAAATAAGTAGTAACGAAATTCAAGTTTCGCATGTTTGTTTTTTGCAATAAGCACTTTTTCAAGTAGAATCGGGGATTATCCCTGCTGTGTGCGGATATGAGAGGCCAATCCGTTCGCGAACCAGCCCGTTAGGGCTGAAGGGCTCGGTAGAAAATGGGGATTCCATGTGCGGGTTCGCAGGCCGTAGGCCTGCGGGCAAAAAAACGTGAAACCATTAGAGCCTGCGTGTTGTAATGAACAATGAACATGGATGCCGTTGGGGTTGTCAAACGCGAAACTTTCCCCGCACACCTGACGGCGTGCGTCTCCCTTCGCGACCGGCCATTCCTACCGAGCCCGGCAGACCTAACGGCCTGCCAACACTTAGACGCCCTGTTTCGCGTCACCGAAGCCGACGTGCTTGTACTGACCCTCAACGAACGGCAATGGGTTTAAAGTTGCCAAGTCGTCAGTACTTTGGCGGACTGTTTTCGCTGGAAGAGGAAAACGTGATGTCAAATTTGATTGCTGAAAATCAAACGTTTACAAAAGAGGTAAATCTGAAATTCCTACTGCAAGCGGGTTGATAAGTGCTTGCGAAACTTGTATAACGTCATTATAAGCAATAGTTTATTATGATATCACTCGTTTTGTTGCTTTGATATTTTTTCTAAAACACAGACAATACCTGTTTATATCTTCCCCAATGTATAACCTCTGAAAAAAACACGTAACCATATCAAAAAAATTGTATTTTTGCCGCGCTAAATATATTTATTAACAATTTAAAGAAAGAGGTATTTTTTATGATTATTGTTCCCATTAAAGAAGGCGAGTCCATCGACAAAGCGCTCAAGAAACTGAAAAAGAAATTCGACAAGATTGGTGTGAAGAAAGAGATTCGTACCAGACAGGAATTCACCAAAAAGAGCGTCATCAGACGGGAGCAATTGCGCAAAGCCATCTACGTTCAGAAGCTTCGTGCCGCTGAAAACGAATAACGGACGGTTTTGACAATCACGAAAAACAGGGACGCAACCCTGTTTTTTTTGTCTATTAACCCTACCGAGCTCTTGTCCCTGTCGGGACTGCTTAAGGAAGATGTTTTAAAATATTTGGGACTTTAACGATATCCCTCCCACAACTGCTAACTGCTAACTACTAACTATATATGAATTATACGGATTTCATCGACTACCTGAAATACGAGAAGCGGGTGTCGCCGCACACGGTGACGGCATACGAGCATGATTTGTCCCAGTTTTTCAGCTACTTGGAGGAAAAATTGGAGATTCATCAACTGCCGGATGTTCATAGCGAGGATATCCGCTCATGGATAATATCGCTGATGGAGGATGAATCTTTGGATGCAAAATCGGTGAACCGGAAGATCAGTGCGGTGCGGGCATTTTATCGTTACAAACTAAAAATCAAGGAATTAACCGTCAATCCCACACTCACCATTCATGCCCCGAAAATCCCGAAAAAACTGCCCCAATATGTGGAGCAGAAAGATATGGAGCACCTTTTCTCCGACATACCCTTCGAGGATTCTTTCGAGGGTTTGCGCGACCGCACCATCCTCGAACTCTTTTACGCCACGGGAATGCGTCTCTCCGAATTATTGAACATCAAAAAGCAAGATATTCATTTACAGGACAATACGATAAAAGTTTTGGGAAAACGCAATAAGGAAAGGGTCATTCCGTTTGGAAATAAGATGGAAGAGTTATTGACAATGTACTTGGAAAACTTGGAAAAAAAATTTTGCGGAGTTACCGAAAATAATTATATCTTTGTCACCGAGAATGGAAAGCAGCTTTATGCGAAAGCTGTCTATAGAATAGTACGTAAATATTTGGATATGGTGACTACAATCGACAAGCGCAGTCCGCACGTGATCCGGCACACCTTCGCCACCCATCTGCTCAACAAGGGGGCGGATCTGAATGCGATTAAGACCATCTTGGGTCACAGCAGTTTGGCGGCCACCCAAGTATATACGCACAATTCCATCGAACAGCTCAAATCGATATACAATCAAGCTCATCCAAGAGCGTAATTCATAAACAAAAAGGAGGTTTTTATGAAAATTAACATCAATTCCGTACACTTCAAAGCGGATCAGAAACTGGAAACTTTTATCACCGAGAAGGTGGAGAAACTCAACAAGCTGCACGACGGCATCCTGGGTGCCGAGGTTGCGTTGAAGCTGGAGAACACCGAATCACCGGAGAACAAGACCGTTGACATTCGCATGAACATCCGCGGCAACGACGCCCGTGCCGGCAAGACGGCCAAATCCTTCGAAGAAGCCACTGACCTTGCCGTTGACGCGCTCAAGAAGCAATTGCAGAAGACCAAGGAGAAATTCCAGAACAAAAGGCCTGATGGCGAGATTTCTTTTGAGGAGAAAGAATAACCTTTTCCGTTTACCATACAAAAATCCCCGTTCAGCGATGCCGGACGGGGATTTTTATTTTGCGGACGTATGCGATACGTCCCTACTTGACGTAATAGGTCAGGCGCATGTTGATGCTGGCGCGTTTCTCCTTGGAGGAGGTGTTGAAGGCGCCGCCCCAGGTGTAATCTTCCTCGGAAGAGTTGGGTTTGGTGATCTGGAACACGCCCATGTTCGCACTCTTGAGGTCGCCTAATTTAGCGCCGGCATTCTTGGTAATGGTTTCGGCACGGTTTTTCGCATCTTGCGAGGCCTCTGCCAGCATCTGGATTTTCAAATCCGACAACTTCGTGTAATAGTACTCCGGATTGTTGTTGTTAATCATGATGTTCTGGTCGTACAGTTCAGCAATGTCGCGGGTGAGCGCCTCTATTTTCTCAATGTCACGGGACTCAATACGCACCACCTGTTTGGCCGCATATCCCGTGAAGGTTTCCCGCCAACGACCGTTCTCATCATAATAGCTGTTATAAGTAGGGGAGGTTGTAATCTTCTTGAAATCAATCTCTTTCTCCGAAATATTCGCCTTTTTGAGATAAGCTTTCACGATTTCATTCTGCTCCTTCAGTTTGGTGTAAGCCTGTTTCATATCCGGATCCTTAGCCGAATAATCAAACTCCCACACGATGAGGTCGGAAGTGAAGTCCTTTTCCGCCAAACCGACAATGGAGACCGTTTTTTCTGGCTTTTTTGTTTGATAATAGGCCACGCCAACGGCTATAGCGGCCAAAAACAACCCGATGCTGGCGATAATCGCGATAGGAATCCATCTGTTTTTCATATTCGATGATTTTTAAGGTTTGAAATTTCAGAAGCAATGAACGCAGAAAGTGGAAAAATATTGTGTGGCAAGCAGCGAAAAGCAACGAAGCAATGAATAATGATAGGTAAGTAAAAAGGAGTCCTTTGTGCCAGATATTTCGTATTTTTCCTCTGAAATACAGCGTCAATTTTATCTATCTGTGTATATTCGTAATTTATGTATATTTGCACTTTTCAAAACAGCAAAGAGACTTTAGTCAAAGCGACATTGTCTGTTGTTTAATTTGCATTCATACTGATTTTGAGAGGATTTAGGCCTTTTGGTGTTGGCTTATCGTTATTGAAATTGGAATTAAAAAAAACAATGAGTATAATACAGATAAAACAAAACTGAACAGTACATTATGAACAATTGGACGAAAAAGAATGAGGAATGGATCAAGGCGCATCTCCCGGAAGAATATGCAAACGATCCGATTAGAGAATTCAACGGCTATTACTTGAACGGTCTGA
The DNA here is from genome assembly GCA_946407715.1 of uncultured Bacteroidales bacterium. The sequence continues at coordinate 18,410 of CAMJPH010000042.1, forward strand.
CCGTGATGGGTGAAGGGGAGAGAGGTGGGCCGGACATAGAGGTGTTCCGAGCGGAGAACGAGGAGGAACTGCGCTGGTGGGTGCTTAAAAGGATTTGCTACTTCCTCGACGAAAAGACACCGAGAAAAAAAAAGGTGTGGCGGTATTACAGGGATTATGCGAAAGACGGTCTATGGTACTATGTTGAACACCGCCATTATGACTACAATGCGATAGAAGACTCAAGGCTTCAGGGTTTCGAAGAATATCTCCGCGTCTTGAAGTATGGTTTTCCGCCGGATCGCTGGGAAGAGGAAGTGCAGGCACATGTCAGGCTGATGAACCGGTGGTATCCCGTGGCACACTGGGATTACGACTGGGAAAGACTCTGTTTCGTAGAGATCAGCGATTCGAAAGAGTATGACCGGGACATTGACCCTGTTGAAGAGCCGCGCCCGGGCTCGATCGTTAAGGTTGTGGATTAAGGGCTTTGTCAAATTGTCACACCCAACTCTCGTTTGCCGCCATGCATGCGAACAAGCAATGGCGAAACGACCCCACGGCGAACTGTCGAAGCAGGCCCGAAAAATCTACCGAAAATTTGGCTACTTTATCCAAAAGAATGAAAATCTGTAGGACGCAGTATCCTCTTGACAGAAATGACATCCCCCATCGGTGGGGGAATGTGCGTTGTGGATAGAGTGAAAATTGGATTAAGGCCACCTTACCGTAATCAAATCGGCAAGGTGGCCTTAAACGTTGTTATTTTAGCTATTTAGTATCGGTAAGCATCCGTTTTATACGGACCTTCGACTTTTACACCGATGTAGTCTGCTTGCTTTTGTGTGAGCTTCGTCAGTTTGACTCCGATTTTGCCCAAATGCAGGCGGGCGACCTCTTCGTCCAAGTGTTTCGGCAGGTTATAAACGCCTACCTTGTAGTCGTGTTGCCACAAGTCGAGCTGTGCCATCACTTGGTTGGTGAAGGAGTTGCTCATCACGAAAGAGGGATGTCCGGTGGCGCAACCCAAGTTCACCAAGCGGCCTTCCGCCAAGATGAAGAGGGAGTGACCGTCAGGGAAGATGTATTCATCGACCTGTGGCTTGATATTGCGCTTCGTGATGTTTGGTTGACTTTCAAAAGCTGTGACTTGGATTTCGTTGTCGAAATGACCGATGTTGCAGACGATGGACTGATCCTTCATTTTGTTGAGGTGATCCACGGTGATGACATCGCAGTTGCCAGTGCAGGTGACGTAGA
>CAMJPH010000043.1 GCA_946407715.1 uncultured Bacteroidales bacterium
AGACCACCGTTGCCACTTTTGGTGAAAATTCAGTCTTAAATCAAACTATAGCGAAGATTGTCTTTTCAACCGTACAGGTCGAATTTTTTTTCATAGATCCAACCAGTACCTTCGCTGTTTTTCAATTTCACTTTAGGAGCATCCATTCCTTTCCATTTTTTTCCAAAAACAGCCTATAGATCACGACAACAAATTTCTTTTTTCCAATCAATCCTAAATCATACTGATTATCAACATTATAACAAATTTACAAACATTTTTATATAACATTCTGTTTACCAATATACAATGGGATTTGTTAAAATATGTTGAAAACTTTTTTCCATATTATTCCACACTAAAAATCAACAAGTTAACACATATTTTTAACAACAAAAATTAAATAAGACGTAAATTATGGAAATATATTGTGGAAAAATTATATTTTTGTCGCTCAAAAATTGGCATAGAAAAAATAATGACAACGGAATACGGATATTGGGAAGTCTCAATAGAGAAGAGCGGACGGCTGAAACTGCCCACAGCTCTTCTGCGTGCGTTGTCGGAGGATGAACGCGAAACTTTCTATGTCACGCACGGCTTCGGCGAATACATCATGCTCTGGTCAGAGAAGGCATACCGGAAACAGATGGACTATATGAACTCACTCGACCGTAACCTCACCCGTGTCAAATTGTACCGCAACGCGTTCCTGCGCAACACCGCGATGCTGGAATGCGATGCCCAACACCGCATCGTCATCCCAAAACCGCTAATGGAGATGTATGCGATTGACAAGGAGTTGGTGATGGTGTTGGACAACGGTCAGATTGAGATGTGGAACAGCAAAAAATATCACGAGAAATTCGACATGCCGCCGGAGGAATTCGAGAAACTCAACGAGGCCATGCACCTCGGCCAATATTTACCGGAAAAGGAGGGGACAAATGGAATATCATAACCCCGTTCTCCGTCAACTCTCTGTAGATTATTTGGTTACGAACCCCGATGGAATATATGTGGATGTCACCTACGGGGGAGGAGGCCACTCGCGCACCATTCTTGAAAAACTACACAACGGACGTCTCGTCGCTTTCGACCAAGATACCGACGTTCAATCGCAACTGGTTGAGGACGAACGATTCACCTTCGTGGCATCGAACTTCAAAAACCTCAGCCGTTTCTTGAAATACCACCAAGCATACCCTGTGGACGGCATTTTAGCGGATTTGGGCGTTTCCTCACACCAGTTCGACACCCCCGAGCGTGGATTTTCCTATCGCGAGGACGGCATTCTGGACATGCGGATGAACACCCAGTCGGACAAATCGGCGCAAGACATTGTCAACCAATACGATGAAAAAGCCTTAAGCAATATTTTCTACCGTTACGGGGAACTCTCCGATGGTCGCGCCCTGGCCCGCAGGATTATCAAAGTCCGCGAAGAACAGCCGATTCTTACTACCCAACAGCTTGTGGAAGCACTGCGTCCGTCACTGCTGCGCGGCAAGGAGAACAAAAGCCTTTCCAGAATTTTCCAAGCCATCCGTATCGAGGTCAATCATGAAATGTCTGTGTTAGAGTCCTTTTTAACACAAACGATTGATGCACTGAAAGTTGGTGGAAGACTGGTCATTATCTCCTACCATTCTTTGGAAGACCGTATGGTAAAGAGCTTCATGCGCTCGGGAAATCTGAACGGCGAAGTTGAGAAAGATTTCTACGGCAACCCTCTGACTCCGTTCAAGTTAGTCACAAGAAAGGCCATCCAGCCTGATATGGAAGAAATTAGCGTTAACACACGCGCCCGCAGCGCCAGACTGCGTGTCGCGGAAAAAATAAGCCCCGTCGATCATGGAAACAACCTCTAAAAACACTCAGGAGCAACAACCGGAAAGAACAAAGTTCCGCGATTTCTTTTCCAACATTTTCGGAGGCGAAATATTGGTGAACAAGAAGACACGGCCTTGGTACTGCTATGCCGTATTCCTACTTGTGCTTGGGAGTGTGCTGGTGGTAAGCGAACAGAAAATCCACGTCAAAGAGAAAAAAATCATTGAATTGGAAAACACCTACAAGGCCGAAATCAGTAAGCTTAAGGCGAACAACCAGTTTATACCCTACGAGAAGAACAAAATCCTCATTCAAAAAATGCAGGAAAAGGGATTTATCACGGACGAGAAACAGAATTTCACGGTGACAGCCACCCCAAAGCCAGTGGAGAAACGCCATTGGTTCCAAAGAAAGGAGCGGAAACATGAAAGCAACTAAAAAACAGGAAATCTCATCTTCCACTTGGACAAGGATGAACATTGTCTATCTGCTGATGATGCTGGTGGGCATCGCGTGCCTGGCTAAAATCCTGTACCTCTCCATCGTGGAACGCGGTGTGGCTTCCGGCACGTCAGACAAATGCGTGGACCTGATCGGAATGGATCCGGACTCAATCAAAATGCTACGGGAAGCCGACCATGCCTGCTACATCCTTGAAAACACCCTCAAGCCCGTCAGGGGCGAAATCTATGACGACCATGGTCGCATTTTGGTGGCCAACTACACCGTTTTTGAGGTGGCATTCGATGGAAAAGGATTTGCACGTGAATACGCCGACACGCTGAAAAAGAACCCAAAGGCTTTCGATGAAATCATCCATCAGCTGTCCGATGATTTCTATCACCAGTTCAAAGACCGCTTTCCACGATACAGTGCAGACTATTACTATGATTTCTTTATTAAAAACATCCAAAAGAGAAAATATGCCACACTTTTCCCCGTGAAGGAATGGGACGAAAAGATGTGGGTGATGGGCGCGGACACATCGTTCATTAAGAACCGACCATATTTATATAAGCATATCCCCAAAGAGGATTCTGACGACTCCATCCGAAAACGGATTTTCCACACCCATCTTAACTACGTACCGGCCAGCGTGCGCGTGAACCCATACGGTGAGATGGCGAAACGAACCCTTGGATCAGAAACCCCGGAACGACAATTCGGTTTGGAGCATGTGATGAACGACATCCTTGCAGGTGTGGACGGGAGCAAGAAATATCTCGAACTAAACCACGCCAAAGTTCCACTGCGCGACCGACTGGATCCGGAAGACGGCCATAACATACATACCACCATCAAGTTGGAGATTCAACATGCAGTGCATAACGAGCTGTCTCGGAAGCTTTCCGAACTGAATGCCGAGTGGGGTTGCGCTATCGTGATGGAAACCAAGACAGGCGAAATCAAGGCCATCTCCAACCTTCGCCGCGCCGCCGCCGACGCCTCCTACTACACAGAAAGCATGGAGTATGCCCTCAACGCCAAAGTGGAACCGGGTTCCACTTTCAAACTGGCCTCCCTACTGGCATTCCTTGAAAAAACGCCCAACGACACCGCAGCAATCTACCCGATGTTCAACCACACATTCGAATTCCCCACCAAATCCGGAGCGGTGAAACGGTATTTCAAAAGTGACTCGAAAGTGCATGGGGAGACTTTGGGCAATCCAAGCGAGATTTTCCAACGCTCATCCAATATCGGAATCGCATCCATGATTTTCCACGCTTACGGCATCAAAAATTTCCAGGATTACTACAATCAACTCAAAAAGATGGGACTTTTGGACACCCTGCACACACAACTGGGTGACATCATGCCCGCCAAAATCAAAAGCGGTGTCAACGACTTCAACACTTACTACGCCACCTGCTTCGGAGCCGGCTTCACCATCCCGATTTTGCGCACACTCACCTACTACAATGCCATCGCTAACAACGGAAAGATGATGGCCCCCTTGTTCGTGCGCTATGTCACAGACACTTACGACACAATACAACGATTTGAGCCGCAGGTGATTATGGAGCATTTCGTTTCCGATTCCACCGTTCGCGAAGCCAGAAAATATCTGGAGAAGGTGGTTTGGGGACCCTACGGTACGGCGCGGCGTTTCAAGGACGAGAACTGCATGTTTGCAGGTAAGACCGGCACACGTGACATTTGGGACGAAAAGGCAGGTGCCTACCGAAAGGACATTAACGCGGTGTCGTTCTGTGGCTATTTTCCTATGGACAAACCGCAATACACAGTTATCATCTACATATACGGAGTGCCCTATCACAGCGATGTGGCTGCAGATGCTTTCGCCCGCATCGCCCGCAGCATCATGAACAGTGCAAACTACAGTGCAACTCGAAGCGCAAGCGACTATCCGTTCACCCCTTTGGCCCGCACCGCCCCTATACGGAAAAAGTATTTCAACACGCTGCTGAAAGGACTGGGATACGACACGGTCACATACGAAACTACCGCACCATATTTGAGAGTTGATGCCGCCGACACGAACAGACACGTGACCGTGACTGCTTTGCAAGCAAACACCTATCAGAAAATGCCGGATGTGCGTGGCATGGTGGCTGCTGATGCCGTCACCGAACTCATCCGCGCCCACTACAACCCGCAAATTATCGGGAAAGGACGTGTCAAGTCCCAAGTGCTTGACAGCCAAACGGGAATTGTGAAACTTTATCTTGAACCGTGACTATGGACTTCAACTTAAACCAAAACCATCTAACCTCTTAACCTTTAACCCTGCTTCAACAACCAACAACCAATAACCTTTAACCCTTAAAAAAGACAATGAAACCATTAGATATACTGTTAAAAGCGTTGCGCAACTGCAAGTTGACGGGAAATCCGGAGATGGAAATCACGGAAATCCTGTTTGATTCGAGGCGCGTGGTAAAACAGCCGAAAGGGACTTCGCAACTATATGTGGCTCAGCGCGGTACGCAGACCGATGGACACAATTTCATCGGAGCGGTGATTGCTCAAGGCTGCCGCGCCGTAGTCTGCGAAACACTGCCCGATACACTGGACAAAAACGTCTGCTACATCAAGGTTGCGAATAGTTCCGTGGCTTTGGGACTGCTCGCCGACACATTCTATGGCCACCCAAGCCGGAAACTGAAATTAGTAGGCATCACCGGCACCAATGGAAAGACCACTACGGTGACGCTTCTGCACCGTCTATTTATGTCCGCAGGACACCAAGCCGGCCTTCTCTCCACCATCGTCAACAAAATCGGGAATGATGAGATACCTTCTACACACACCACACCCGATGCCGTGGAACTCAACCATTTGCTTGCTCAGATGGTTGACCGCAACTGCGAATACTGTTTCATGGAGGTAAGTTCGCACGCGCTATGCCAGCACCGCGTTTCCGGATTGCATTTCGCAGGAGCCATCTTCAGCAACATCACACACGACCATCTGGATTTCCACAAAACATTCGCCAACTATATCGCAGCGAAAAAGTCCTTTTTCGACAAACTGCCGAAATCCGCTTTCGCACTCACAAACGTGGACGACAAAAATGGTCGCGTGATGGTGCAAAACACAAAGGCAACCATTTACACATACAGTCTGCGCACTGCAGCCAATTTCAAAGGCATCATCATGGAGAACGCCTTTACAGGGCTGCACATGCGTATAAACAATCAGGAAATATTCTTCAAATTATGCGGTAAGTTCAATGCTTACAACCTCTTGGCCATTTATGGAACAGCTGTGTTGTTAGGCATGGATGAATACGAAGCACTCGCTCAGATGAGCGTGTTGGAAAGTGCGGCAGGACGGTTCCAAATGTTGCATGTAGGAAACGGAAGTACAGCTATTGTCGATTACGCTCACACCCCCGACGCGCTTGAAAACGTGCTGAAGACCATCCGCGACATTGTGGGCAGATCAACAGAAGTGATCACTGTGGTGGGTTGTGGCGGAGACCGCGATGCCCTGAAGCGTCCTGAAATGGCGGAAATCGCTTGCAAATACAGTTCCAAAGTGCTGCTGACCTCGGACAACCCGCGCACTGAAGACCCCATGGCTATTTTGGACGACATGCAAAAGGGTATCCCCTCCAGTAAATCGAAACATGTGCTTGTCATTGAAAACCGCCATGAAGCAATCAAGACGGCATGCACAATGCTGCAATCCGACGGCGTGCTGTTAGTGGCCGGAAAAGGACACGAGAACTACCAAGAAATCAACCACGTCAAGCACCATTTCGACGACACAGAGGAAATCAAGAATTTTTTCAACATCCAATAAAGTCAGCAGATTATGTTATATTATTTGTTTTCATGGCTTCATAAAAGTGGCTACCACGGAACCCGGATTTTCCAGTACATCTCGTTCCGTTCCGCCATGGCTTTTGTACTGGCTTTAATCATTTCCGTCTTTATCGGAAAATATTTCATCCAATTTCTGAAAAAAAAACAAATCGGGGAGAGCATTCGCGATTTGGGACTGGCCGGCCAAAACGAGAAGGCAGGAACCCCAACCATGGGCGGCCTGATTATCATCGCGGCCATCCTGATTCCAGTCCTGCTGCTTTGCGACCTACGCAATATATACATCATCCTAATGCTGTTCACAACGGTCTGGTTAGGACTGCTCGGCTTTTCTGATGACTATGTCAAAGTCTTCAAAAAAAACAAAGAAGGCATTTCCCCGAAGAAAAAACTGATCGGTCAGATTGTACTCGGTCTTATCGTGGGTGCAACCATGTATTTCCATCCCGATGCGGTTATCAGTGAGAAAAATGTGCAAAAGCAGTCGCTGACACAAGTGAATTCCACCGAGCTCCTACAGGTGGAGAATCAAGAGAAAGCACACACGCCAAAGCTGTTTGACGAGGCTCACCATTCATCGAAAACCACCATTCCCTTCGTGAAAAACCACGAGTTAGACTACTCTGCTATCACCCGCTGGATGGGAGACAAAAGCGGCAAATGGTCGTTCCTGTTCTTCATTCCTATTATCGTGTTCATCATTGCGGCCGTTTCCAATGGGGCGAACCTCACAGACGGTCTGGACGGGTTAGCGACCGGCACAACGGCTTCCATAGCTGTGGGCATAGCCATCCTCGCCTATGTCTCAGGCAATGTAATTTTCGCCAACTATCTGAACATCATGTATATACCAAACATAGGCGAACTGGTGATTTTCATTTCCGCAGTGATAGGAGCCTGTATCGGTTTCTACTGGTGGAACTGCTACCCCGCACAAGTGTTCATGGGTGATACGGGAAGCCTCACCCTTGGCGGTATTGTGGCCGTGTCGTGCATCATAATCCGCAAAGAGCTCCTCATACCGATACTGTGCGGAATTTATCTGGCACAGTCCATTTCGGTCATCATGCAAGTGTCCTATTTCAAATACACCAAGAAACGCTATGGCGAAGGTCGCCGCATTTTTCTGATGGCCCCGCTTCACCATCATTACCAGAAAAAAGGGCTTCACGAATCGAAAATCGTTCAACGGTTTATCGTGGTAAGCATGATGCTCGCAGTGCTGGCCATTGTAACCTTGAAAGTCAGATAATGAGAGGATAAGAGAATAAATAAATGAAATAAAGTAAACAGAACAATAAAAAACAAAACCATTATGCCGACCAAAAAAAATAATAGTTTTCGCTTGTTTGAACAGGCACGGGAAACCGCAAACCCGCGTGTGGGTACACTTTCCGACCAACTCATCAGATTACGTAAACGGAATATCGCCGAGTCATTGGCTGATTTCGAGGGCAACGCTCACAAGTTGGAGCGTGTCAAAAGCTTTTCTGGTGTGGATTTCGTTGATGACGCACGCTCCACAACGACCAACGCCGTGTGGTATTCGCTAAAGTCAATGACGAAACCTACTGTATGGATTACCAACATTGACACACCGGAAGCCCTCACAGATGACATTCTTTCCGAGGTGAAATCGAAAGTGAAAGAGGTAGTACTGCAAGGAGTCTATAACATCGATGTTTACCAACGACTGGCGGAGATGGGAGTTCCTGTAATGATGACCATGAGTATGGAAGATGCCGTAAACCACGCCTTCTACTCCTGCCAAAAAGGGGATTTGATTCTATACGCCCCCGGCATTCACGGAAACGGCCAACTCACCTACCGCGAACGCGGTGAGAAATTCAAGTCAGCTGTCGCACAACTTTAATCGCTCACAATCATGGAAGCCACTGCCGACACCCCGAAAGAACCTCTTCTGCGAAGATTCAAGCTGAAAACAGACAATATCATCCCCATTGTGGTGATATTCCTTACAGCCATTTCCATCGTAATGGTCTATAGTATGCGCGGCAACATCGTCCTGCAGCACCTGAAACACCTGCTGTTCGCATTTGCCGGCATGTTTATCGTCTATCAGATTGACTACCGAAAGCTGGGCGTGTTTGCTCCTTTCTTTCTCATTTTTGCTGCCGCCCTGCTGGTACTCACCATGTTATCTCAAGCAGTACGCGGTGTCACTATTTTCGGCCGTGACGTGCAAACTTTCTATTTCATCGGCTTCCTGATTATATTCTACATTTCCAACTATATTGCGCGACAATACCACAGTCATGGGGAGTTGACCTCTTCCAATGTCCGCTTCTTGTTTATTTTGTTGGGTGCTTTCTGCGCCGGTATCGCCACTATGAACATGTCCACCGCAATCATCCTGTTTATCACAGGTATTGTGATTTTCTTTGTCGGAGGATTCAAACTGAAGGACATTTCCGGCATGATCGGCATCGTGGCGGCAATTCTCATCTTAGCAGTCATCGTGGTGGCCAATATGAGTGACGAAAACAAATCGAAAATCGGTCGAATGGCAACATTCATCAACCGTTGGGAATACTACATCACCAAAGACAACCATGATGGCTACGGCGATCAGATGATTTTGGCCAGATCCGCTATTGCACGTTCAGGGTTTAATCCCGCAGGACCTGGAAAAGGTGTTATCAAGAACCGTTTACCTGAAAAAGAGACGGACTACGCTTTCGCGTCATTGTTCGAGGAAACCGGCATCGTGGTCGGTGTACTGGTGCTCCTGTCCTATTTGATCATATTTTACCGCGCCCGGAAAATCGCCAAAGAGGCGACAGGCACATTCGGGAGGCTACTCGCCTTCGGCATAGGGTTCTGGTTCACTTGCCAAGCGTTAGTACATATCGGGGTGAACTGCGAGTTGCTGCCCACCACCGGGCAGACACTGCCATTTATCAGCAGCGGCGGCTCCTCCCTGTTCGTCTCTGGCTGTGCCATGGGCATGCTCCTTAATATCGGCAAAGTCTCTTATCTTGAGAATCAAAAAGAAGATCCGTTTGAGATGCTGCGACGATGAAGGGCGATGAGACGATGAAGGACGATGAAAAAAGATGAAAAAAGATGAAAGACGATATAATGACAAGACATATAGTCTGTTCACTAATCACCAATCACTAATCACCAATCACCAATCACAATACACCAGCTTCAATAACTTATAACCCATAACCATTACGTAATGATCCAGATAAACAAGCTGTCGGTTAATTTTACGGGGGATTTCCTATTTAAAGATGTCTCGTTCGTGGCGGGTGACAAAGACCGTATCGGACTTGTGGGGCATAACGGTGCGGGAAAATCGACGTTGCTGAAAATCATCCACCGCGACATTGAACCCGCTTCCGGAACGATGGTCATCACCTCCGGTCACAGGGTGGGTTACCTGCCGCAGGAATTGGCTGGAACCTCCACGCTTTCAGTGTGGGACGAGGCAGTCTCCGCGTTTGAGGAGATACGGGTTATGGAACGCAAGATGCAGCATATCTCCAACGAATTGGCCGAACGCACGGACTACGAGTCCGAAGGATATGCCCAGTTGACCCAACAACTCTCTGACTTGAATGACAGATATAACCACCTCGGTGGCAATACGATAGAGGCTGAAACCGAGAAGGTGTTGGCCGGTATGGGATTTTTCCGAGAGGAGTTCCACCAGCCGATGTCCTCGTTCAGCAATGGCTGGCAGATGCGCGTATGCCTCGCCAAAATCCTCCTCCAAAAACCCGAAATCATTCTCCTTGACGAGCCCACCAACCACCTCGACATCGAATCCATCCAGTGGTTGGAGGAATATTTGGCAAATTACGACGGTTGCGTCATCCTCGTCTCCCACGACCGCGCATTCCTCGACCGAGTAACCAACCGTACTATTGAGATCACGTTAGGAAATATTCAGGATTATAAGTGCAGCTATTCCAAATATGTGGAACAGCGTTTGGAACGCATTGAAAGCCAGCAGTCTGCGTATGAGAACCAACAGAAAGAAATTGCGCAGATAGAGCGGTTTATCGAGCGGTTTCGTTATAAGGCCACCAAAGCTCGGCAAGTACAGAGCCGAATCAAGATGCTGGAGAAGATGGACCGCGTGGAGGTGGACGAATACGACAAAAGCTCCATTTCGTTCAAATTTCCACCGGCGCCGCATTCAGGATTGGTGGTGGTGGAGAGCAAGAACCTTTCGTTGGGTTATGACACCAAACCAGACGTGCTCAAAGGGGTGGATTTCCGTCTGGAACGCGGCGAACGGGTAGCATTCGTGGGGCGCAATGGAGAGGGCAAATCCACTATGGTGAAAGCCATAGTAGGCGCACTCCCACCCGAAAGCGGCGAACTGCAGCTCGGCTATCAAGTGGTTGTAGGCTATTACGCCCAAAATCAGGCACAGTTGCTTAACCCCGAAAAAACTGTCTTCGAAACCATTGACGATGTGGCTGTAGGCGACATACGACCAAAAATCCGCACCATCCTCGGCAGCTTCCTCTTCGACACCGAAGACACCGAAAAAAAAGTCAAAGTGCTTTCTGGTGGCGAAAAAGCAAGGCTCGCACTCGCAAAACTACTGCTCTCACCTTTCAACCTGCTGATCCTCGATGAGCCCACCAACCACCTTGACATGCCCTCCAAGGACGTGCTCAAAAATGCCTTGCTACAGTACGAAGGCAGCCTCATCCTCGTCTCTCACGACCGTGACTTCCTGCAAGGACTCACCTCTAAGGTATATGAATTCAAAAGCCATCAGATGTATGCCTTCACGGGTGATGTTTATGACTTTCTGGCGCAACGCAAAATGGAGACGCTGAATGAGCTACAAAGCCGAAATGTCACCGCAGCCAGCGCGTCCGGCGAGAAAGGGTCCAGCAACAAGGAGCTGTGGGAGCAGAAGAAACAGCGCGAAGCCGATGACCGTAAGAAAAAGAACCGTCTGCGCAAATTAGAGGACGAGTTGGAATTGCTACAACGACTGCTAACCGACACGGAAGAACGGCTTGCAAATCCCGAGGAAAATGCGGAAGCCATCGTATCAGGAGAACTCTATAAAGCCTACGAGTCGATAAAGGCTCAAATTGAAGAGAAGGAGATGGAATGGTTGGAGCTGAGCGAAAATTGACATATCAGACTATCAGCAAACAGAATTGAGTCCACTTGAAAAAGTGCTAAACCGGCAATGTTCGATTTGTAATCGCTTGATTATCAGGATTTATTTTTGAACAAAACGACTTTTTCAAGTGGACTCAGAATTAGAAATTCTATCAGCAACCCTAACGGAAAAAATCGTATCTTTGCCAAACAAAATTCACGATTATGGCATTCACGTTTTTCAACAACAGGGAACCCCGGCAGTTCAACTACAAACCCAGGTACTACGATCCGAAAAAAGAGGAATCCACTGGCGATTCAAGAAGAGATTTCGCCCGCAACCTCCACGACGAGTGGCAAAGCAAGCGCAACCACACCGGCGATAAAAAAAACAACTCCTCGATAACCATCCTTTTCATGATATTCTTCGTGATTGTGCTCGCCCTCGTACTCTGGAAATTCTTCTAACCTTTAACCCTTAACCCTTAACCAAATGGAAGACATCATACGCCTGCTGCCCGATGCGGTGGCGAACCAGATAGCGGCCGGAGAGGTCGTGCAGCGACCCGCCTCCGTGGTCAAGGAGCTGCTTGAAAACGCCGTGGATGCCGGCGCGACCCAGATCCAACTCATCATCAAGGATGCCGGCAAAACGCTCATCCAGGTAACCGACAATGGCAAAGGCATGTCGTTTAACGACGCGCGCCTCTGCTTTGAGCGGCACGCCACCTCCAAGCTGCGCAAGGCCGACGACCTGTTCCACATCTGCACCAAGGGATTCCGCGGCGAGGCCCTCGCCTCCATCGCGGCCATCGCGCACGTGGAGCTCAAAACCAAGCCCGCCGCCGACGAGATGGGCACCCTCGTGCTCATCGAAGGTGCTGACATCAAGGAACATGCGCCCGTCACCTGCGCCGACGGCACCTCCATCGCCGTCAAGAACCTCTTCTTCAACGTGCCCGCGAGACGCAACTTCCTCAAGTCCGACAAGGTGGAGCTCACCCACATCGAAGAGGAATTTTACCGTGTCGCCCTCATACACCACGACCTCACCTTCCAATACTATAACGACGGCAAACTCGTCTTGCTGCTGCCCGCCTCCAACATGCGCCAGCGCATCGTCAACGTTTTCGGGCAGCACTTCAACGACAAGCTCTTCCCCGTGGAGCTCAACCACGAACTGATGCACATTACCGGCTTCATCGCCAAGCCCGAAAACGCCAAGCGGAAAAGCGAGCAATACATGTTTATCAACCATCGCTACGTGCGCCACAGTCTGCTCAACTTCGCAGTCGAGAAGGCGTACGCCGACCTCATCCCGCAGGGTTCGCACCCCGCCTACTTCATCGCCCTCGAAATCGACCCCGCCATGATCGACGTCAACGTCAGCCCCACCAAAGTGGAGGTCAAACTGCAGGACGAGCGGTTGTTCTTCGGGTTCCTCAACTCCACGGTGAAGAAAGCCCTCGGCACCATGTCGCTCACCCCGATGATTGACTTTGACGACTCTTTCCCTGATATTATCACCGACCGTCCCGAGAACAAAGAGATTGTCGCGCCCACCATCCGCACAAATCCCAACTACAATCCTTTCGACAAAGTGCCGGAAAAGAAGCACAGCTCCCCTTTCCAGCAGTTCGGAGGCGGCAATTTCCGTCGCGAGACGCCCACCTCCAACGACTGGGAAAACTTCCTCAAAGAGCTGAATGTGGAGAAGGTGGAATACCCGAAAGAGGAGCAGCAAACGGTTGATTTCCAGCAAGGAAAAGATCAAAACACACTCGAACTGCCTGAAAACATCCCGTTTTTCGTGTTTGGAGGTCGTTACCTCTTTTTCGAGCTGAACGGTCAGGTGATGGCCGCTGACCTGCCCAACGTGCAGGAACGCATCCTTTACGATATGTACGTCAACGCCCTGAAGAACACCCCGATACGGCCGCAACAGAGCTTGTTCCCGCAAACGGTGACGCTCACTGCCGCCCAAACCGACCTGGCCATCTCGCTGAAGGAGGATTTCCTCCGACTGGGCTACGACCTCGAAAAGATCGACAACACGCACTTGGCCGTCAACGCCACCCCCAACGATGAAGAGGAAGAAGGGGACGTGCAGGCACTTATCGAAAACGTGCTGACCGCCTACCAGACCAACCAAGTCATCCACAAGGGCGACAAAATCGCCGGAATCGCGCAGAGTCTGGCCCGTCAGAAACGTTCTCGCCAGCGCGTGCCCGCCACCCAAGAAGAGGTCAAAGCGCTGATTCGCAAACTGTTCGAAAGCGACATGCCCACGTTGACGCCTTCCGGCAAAAGCACGCTGCACATCTTTGGAGCGGAGGAGTTGCGACACTATTTCGAGTGATGATGAACAAAAATATACAATAATCACCAAAAATATGCCACGAATTGTCAATAATTAATCTTTGTATATAAAACACTTGTATTCTATAAGAAATAATGAAATACAATTTTTGAATAATACATAATCAATTCGTGATAATTCGTGATAATTCATGTAAACAATATGAAATGTATTACTGTTGACAATCTGACATTTGCCTACGACGACCGCGTGATTTTCAACGACTTGTCCGTAAGTTTCCCACAAGGAGGGTTTTGCTCAATTCTGGGACCGAATGGTTCCGGCAAGACCACACTGTTGAAGTGCATCGTCGGGTTGTTGCAGCCGAGTGGCGGCACAATCTTGTTGGAAGGGAAGCCCATGTCCAAGTACAAGATGATGGATTTGGCGAGGAAAATCGCCTACGTGCCGCAATATCAGGACATCGTGTTCGATATTTCCGTGTTCGACTACGTGATGTTGGGGCGCAATCCATACCAGACCCCGTGGGAGATGCAACGTGTTGAGGACAAAGAGATTGTGGAGGCAATGTTGCAAAAATGCAACGTTTGGCACTACCGCGACACGTTGATACAGTCGTTGAGCGGCGGCGAGCGGCAGCGGGTGATGATCGCCCGCGCCATGGCGCAGCAGACCGGCATCATGCTCCTGGACGAGCCGCTGTCGAACATCGATGTCACGCACAAGTTCGAGATCATGGACATCTTGCAGGAACTCAACGAAGAGCGGAACGTCACGGTGCTCATCATCCTCCACGACCTCCCGATCGCCAAGGCCTATTCCAAGCAGGTGCTGTTACTCAAAGAGGGAAAGTTGCTGCACTTCGGCGACAAAAACGCGGTCTTAACGGAGGAAAACATTCGGAACTGCTTCAACTTATCCGAACGGTATGCCGTGTCCGAGGAGGGGTTTATCTCGAAGAAACTTGAACTTTGACCCTTGCCCTTTGATCCTCAACAACATAACCAACGGTCAAAAAAATCAACCCACTATAAACTTCATATTCGAAAAAATTGTATTTTTGCCGCTCAATTCGGAGAGATGGCAGAGCGGTCGATTGCGGCGGTCTTGAAAACCGTTGAGGGTAACACCTCCGGGGGTTCGAATCCCTCTCTCTCCGCGAAAGTCCGAAACCCAATCAGAATCAGCAAATTACAAACGTAGTTTGCTGATTTTTGCGTTAAAATCGGGACAGAAACGGGACAAAGTTATATTCTTTGGATTTTGCCATTAGAATTCTACAATCTGTTGGCACCCCCCTCAAAAAAATGTCAACAAATCAGGATGGCTCACTAATGAAAGCAACATCCTTTAGTGGTTACATTCTCAATTATTTGTTGGATTAGATGATGTTTTTGATGAACTGATTTATATTCCTGATCACAATCAATTAAAGCAGAGACAAATAATAAAAAAGGCTATCTTATTCTGGCTTCAATATCTCTTTGCTGCCCGCAAATTTTGTCCTGTGAGATACTTTACCATCCTTCTCGAACTTTATCAGACTACATCAAAATGACAATGGACCCTTTGTAGAACAAATGCCTTCCGACCTTGTCTGTCAGGCGGATAAGGTAGTTGTAAACGTTGTTGGGGTTAATTTTGCCGTTGACGGTTCCGTCCCATTTGAAATTCTTGTCCTGTGAATAGTAGGCTATTTCACCCCATCTGTTGAACACATACAACTCGAAGTCTTCAATCCAAAATTTCTGCTCCTTCTGGAGACAGAAAATATTGTTCCCGTGGTCGGGGTTGCCCGGTGTGATAACATTCGGAAGGTAAAGCTCCCATTCACAGGTGGGGATGATGTATTTGGCCATCATTTTGCATCCTTGGTAATGGCATGTCACCATGTAAATACCAGGGTAGGTGACTTCCACAGATGAGGTTTGGTCGCCGGTGCTCCAGATGTAATCGTCTGCAGGATAGGGCATGGTCAGAATTGTATGGAAATGCTCACAGAAATCCTCTTCAGAGGAAAGCGCCTCGGTTTCTTTTTCGATAACGCCTAATTGGAGCGTGACCGTGCTGTCGCAGCCGTTTTCCGCCGTGAAATGGCAGAGATATGTCCCTTCCTCGGTGTAGTTGAAGCCGCCCATCGGAAGGTCGAAACCTTCGCAGATGATGGTGTCCAAAAGGCTGCTTTTTACGGGCAAGACATTGATAATCAATGAAATGGAACTGTCGCAGCCCATCATGGAGGCAATGGTCGTGTCCAATTGCAAAATGCCGGTTTCGGAGATGTCAATTTGCGAGAACGGGAGAAGGGTAAAGGGCTCATCTGCCTGGCAAATCGTTGTGATAATTGTATCGAAAAAGCGAACCACCTCGGCACTGACTTCGGTTAATGCCGACGGTGTCAGGATGTCGATACTCCAGCCGGCGGCGGTGTTGCTTTGGTTGGAAATGAACTTGAAGGTGACCGAATTGGAAGCCAACGTTAGGTTTGCAGGCAACTGGGTGCCCGAATATGAATGCACCAGTAAATCGTTGTCCGCAAACAAGAACAAGGTGTCCCCCACCGCTATGGCCATGCTGTTGAATCGCACGAGAATGAGTCCGACGGCAGGAGACAAAAAGGTATGTGTGCGCGTCTCGAAGTTCCCGTAAGCGTATCCCGAGCCTCCGGAATCGTAAAACCGGACACTTTGCCCCGGCAGAATCTCCGTTGTCCCGTTTTGCATGTTCATCCAGTAATCGGTCCTTTCGGCATGTGCGGGGCAGTTTTCTTGACTCCAAACGGCCACGTAAAGGGTCGTGTCAGTAAGAAGTTCTGGAATGGTGTATGAGGACACTTCGCCTGCATTATGAATTGTATCTTGCTGTATTTCAGCGTTTAACAAAGCATGACTATACCAATTCAGAATGCAGTCGGGGGTTATGTCGGATGTAATGGAAAGGGTTGCGTCGTCGCCGTAGCAAATCAGCAGATCCTCGCCGTTGATAAGGATTGAGTCGGCCCAAAGGGTGACTGGATATGGGGTCACCTGAACGGTATCATGCTGATCCCTGGTGCAATAAAGGTCATTGGCCTGGCTTATCCAGAAACTGTTTTCCGTTTCAATAGGGAAAAAGAGCGAAAGCGTGTCTTGGGCCGATACGGACAAGACCTGAAACGACTGGATGCCTGCAAAGGTGTGCTGCAAGTTGAAATAGACAGTGTCCGCTCCAAATGCGGTGATTTTCACCTCAATCGTGTCGCCGGCACAAACGGTATCCTGTGTGCTGATAAACACTTGGGGCAAAGGAAGCACGTTCACGTATATGCTGTCCTTGACAGCCGTCGGGCAGCCGGTGTTCAGTTGCACCACCACCAACCACCCTTTTGACAAAGTGTCCGCTGCATAATACCAAATTTGTTCACCAACAGCGGTGAAATTCTCCGGACCGTGCCAAATGCAACTGCAGGAACTGTCGATGGGGAGAGACATCAACGCGACAGTGTCCCCAACACATAACCCAGGGTCAGGCTGTACACCGTCGAACCAAAGCAACTTGCTCTATTCCAATGACATCGCGACAATATTGACGAAATAGCTGCTCTCGCAGGAGTCGATGACCATAATGGATAGTTCCTGTCCTATTTGCATGGGGACATTGTAAAACAATCCGGTCGAACTGATTCCTAACAGGTTGCCGTGGAGGTCCGGTTGGCTGTACAGCTTGTACGTGTAGGGCTCTGACCCGTTGTAGGCCCTTGCGACGACGGACCCGATGTTTGCCAAGGAGTCGCACACTATGGCAAACGCCTTCTTGAAGTCCACCCTGATGCGCACAAAGTGAATGGTGTCGATGCGGGAAAACGTCTCGTTGCACCCCGTAAAGGACATGCGTATGACATAGTCGCCGGGTATGGTGAACCGGAACGGCACATTCATGGTAGTCGAAGTGGTCGAATAACCACCCACCACCCCCGAAACCAGATTGATGTTCGGGGTGTAGTCCGTATGCGTGACCGTGGTATCCCCATTGTTCACGTTATACGTGTAGCGGCGGTATTTTCCGGCCACGGGCTTGACAAGCAGGTCGTTGCATTCCTGCCAAGTCTGGTAGGCGGGATCCACAATCCATTCGTAGGTGGTATAGCTGTAACCGCCGATGGTTATCTGCGGTGTGTCCGGACCGCACGGCGTCTCGCACACGAAGACATAAAGCCCTCCGGCGAGGTGTTCGTCGTGGACGGAGATGTTCAGGTTGGTGTTTGAGGCTGTGATGGTGGAGGTGTTGTTCACTGTGTCGTCCTTTATGATTGTCCATGCTCCGTTGGAGTAGGTGGCCGTGAAGTTGTATTGGTTGTTGAGCGGGCTGGTTATCAGACGCACCACCGTCGAATCCCGGAACAGGGGAAATGGGGAGTTAATCTCACTCAATGAGATGGTTTTTTGCCCGGAATAACACGTGGTATTGACATGATCGGAATTTATTACCCAAGAATACGGCCATAACATCGGTATTGTGTCCCGAATGAAAACCAGTGTGTCGAAACGACTTGCAAGCACGCATCCCTTTGCATCCACGAGTGTGCGGATAATCGGCAACTGAAGGTTGGAATATGGACCGTAAATGTTTTCAATATCATCACTTGTCAGCGTGGAGAGTGAATTATAAGATGTAAGTCCACTTACTGTTTGAGTCTTAATCACTTGTCCGGTAGCGGAATCTGTATATACCCAACGCGGCGGGCAGGTATAGTAAATGTAATTGCTGTTGCACCGAATGGAATACGTTTTGGTCCTGAGCATTGAGTCGCACTTTTGGGCACAGGTGTCAAGAGTGATTTCTCCCAGGCATAACACTTCGTCGCTTGTACTCGTGTTGCATGTGATTTGGGGCGGGGAGATAGTGACGGTTTGGGATTGGGTGTTTTGGCTGCAAAGATCGCGCATCTCGAATTTGATGCTGTGACCGTACAGATCGCAATATCGGTGGGCAAAGCCCAATGTGTCGCAATAAATGCCGTAATTGGAGTTGATTATAGTGGTCCCGTTGACCGGCCGCCACGATGTCGTGTCGGAATGGCCGGTGTCATCGGTATGTATGAAGCGGTATTGGAATGTGGATGCAAGATAATCGTTTAGGTAGTTGAAAGCCCACATTTGGAAGCTGAAGTTCACCCTGAACTTTACCGTGTTGGAGTCAGAACAGTTGTTTTGGTAACTCTGTGGGGCGTTGAAACTTATTCAAGTTTCGCAAGCGCTTCTTAACCCACTTGCAGTAGGGATTTCAGATTTA
>CAMJPH010000044.1 GCA_946407715.1 uncultured Bacteroidales bacterium
CCTCCATCGGTGCCAAGCTGATGTGCAATTTGCTCACCACCGCTGGCGTAAGCCGCATCATCACCATGGACTTGCACGCTGACCAAATCCAAGGCTTTTTCGAAGTGCCTGTCGATCATTTGTTCGCCTCCAACGTCTTCATCCCGTTGGTGAAGAACTCCGGTTGGGAAAACATCAGCATCGCCTCCCCCGACACGGGTGGTACCAAGCGCGCCTCCACGTACGCCAAGGCACTCAATTGCGAACTGGCCATCGGTTACAAACAGCGTGAGAAACAAAACGAAGTGGCATCATTGCAGATTATCGGCGATGTGAAAGACAAGAACGTAATATTAGTGGACGACATCATTGACACGGCTGGCACGCTCTGCAAAGCCGCCGCCCGCATCAAGGAGATGGGAGCCCTGAGTGTCCGTGCCATGTGTGCGCATGGTCTCTTCTCCGGCGATGCCTTGGAGAAAATCGAGAACTCCGTTCTTGACGAGGTGCTTGTCACCGACACCATCCCGTTGAAACGTCCCTGCTCCAAAGTGAAGGTCATCTCCGTGGCCAAACTGCTGTCCGAAATCATCCTTAGCGTT
This sequence comes from uncultured Bacteroidales bacterium, assembly GCA_946407715.1. The sequence continues at coordinate 582 of CAMJPH010000044.1, forward strand.
GAGGACAACACGTCCATTTCTTCGCACTATTACGTATAACCATTGTACGGACGCAATGCTTTGCGTCTCTACAGAATCAACAGGAATCACCCATTACACGCATGAGGGAATGATATATATATCGTCCCCTCATGCTTTTTATTCGTCATTCTTGATTACCATCACGGCGTTTGACACGCCGCGTTCGCCTTCGTGGTCGAAGCGGCCGTTGTCGGAAGGACAGTTGGCAACGCCTTGGTAATCGCCGATGTTCAGGAACAATGTTGTGGAGCCGCCGCCGTCAAGGTTGAGGGCATCGCGGCAGCCAAGCCAGCGGAGAATCTGTTGTAGTTCTGGAAGTGAGAGTCCAGCAGCCTCTTTGGCTCGTCCGTCTGCCACGATGAACAGGACAGTTCCATCCTCACGGATTCCCACGGCCGTGCGGTTGTGGCGGTTGGTGACGAAAGTGCGGTCATTGCGCATCGGCTGCAACGTGTCGTGCCAAATCAACAACGGACCGGCGGTCATGATGTCGGGGTAGGGGAGTGTTTCCTCCCAACGGCGTGCAGATTTGGTCTTGAGGATGAAGACGCTGTCGTTGAGGAGACAGAGTGTGCCGTACTGGTAGTATTTTCGGTTAACGGTATCTTTCCCAGGTGTGTTTTCCCCAAGCTCTATGCTGTCAATTCGCAGGTAGCAGACGGGGAAGTGCTGGTCCATATCGAAGAACGAGCCGTTGATGGCTGCTGCCGCGCCATGATTACGGGCCATCTCGGAAGTTTTCGTGCGGCGGGGCTCGTGCGCGAAAGCTAACGAATAGTGCGCTGTGTCAGGAATTTCCAACACGAGGAGTTGTTGGTTCGAGGTGAACAGCTGCAGTCCCTCGAACCGGCACTGTTTCAGCACCAGTCCGTCGATTGTGTCGGTCTGCCAGGGGCCGTTCGCAAATGCCAAGGAATCGCGTTGTGCGTGGAGGCACAGTGTGAGTCCCAAGGACATCATCAAGGTTATAAATTGTTTATACATTGGTTGGTTTTGGATAGTCTCAAAAATACAATCTGTTTGTTGTCGTTCGTGATTGCTTAAGGAACAGGGTCATATCCGCTGCCCCCCCACGGATTGCAGGACAGTATGCGCTTCAGTGTCAGCCAGGAGCCTTTGATGGGACCATGTTTCCGGATGGCTTCGATGCCGTAATTGGAGCATGTTGGCGTATAGCGGCAAGACCGTCCGATCAGAGGAGAAAGGGTCATTTGATATATCCTGATCAGTCCGATCAGGAATTTTGAAACCCAAGTGCGAACGAACAGGCAAATTTTTCTCATTTTCCAGCTTCTTCATTCACGACAGATTGCAGTTCCGAAAAAACATGCTCTGCGGCCGCGCACATTTGCTTGTAAGTCGGCAATTCCCCACCCACATACATCCAACACATCTCCACACCGCTTTGGTTTGGCAGGATTAATTGGTGGCAATTCAGGCGATATGCTTCCCGCATAAGCCTTTTCACGCGGTTGCGGTCGGTTGCGTGCGGGAAACGTTTCTTGGTGACAATTACCGCCAGTTTTGTGTCTTTGGCAGTGCTGATGTCATAGAAACATTTTATCGGGTAGGAAAACACGAAATGACGTTGCTGCACGATGTCTTTGATGCGCAACGAGGATTTCAGACGACAGGATTTCGGGAAAGCGGAGGATTTAACGTCTTCGGCCAGCATATTCCTTCAAAAAGGCATCCAGAGCCTCGGTCAGGGATGGGTATTCTTTGGTGGGTGCCATGACGTGCAGTTTCCAGCCGGCTTCTTCCACGGCACGTTTGGCGGAATTTCCGAGTGCGGCGAATGCGACATCCCCCTGTTGGAAATCTGGATAGTTGGCTTGAAGCGATTTCACCCCGTTGGGACTGAAAAAGACGATCATGTCGTATTTCTCAATATTGACATCTTTCACCAAATCAGCCGGGGCAATCACAAAGACCACTGCCTGGGCGAACTTGATTTCATTTTCCACCAGCACTTGTTCTAACTGTGCGGGAATGCCATCTTGACTGCAAGGTATCAGCATGCTCATCTCCTTGTTTTTGATGAGAAGGTCGTAGAAACTGCTGACATGTGCGTCTTTGGCCGCAAAGACACGGCGTTTGCGGTAGGGGACATACTTCTGCAAATAGAGCGCAATGGGTTCAGTGGCACAAAAATACCGCATGGATTCAGGCATCTCCACGCGCAACTCCTTACATAGCTCAAAGAATTTGTCAATCGTGTTTGTGCTGGAGAAAACAATAGAGCTGTAATCCAAAATGTTGATGTGCGTTTTCCGGAAATCCAGTGCTGTAGTGCAGTTTATCTTGAAAAACTTATAGAAATCGACATTAATACTGTATTTTCTAATCAGTTCTGCGTATGGGGATCTCTCAATATCCTCTGGCGCATTTTGGGAAACTAAGATGTTTTTTATCTTCATTTTAACGTATTGATACTCTCGATTATTTTCTACTTATTTTACTTTATATCAAATAATTAACAATACCTTAAGGAGTATGATCCAAGGTAAAATTTCAAGGGTGCAAAAATAGAGAAAAAAATGAAACCTGTGGCCACCCATGGAATTTATTTTTATCAAACGGTATGTCCAAATGGAAAACAAGCCGACAAAGACCGCCGCAATAAGGTAGTAGAAGATGCGTAAGCCGGTATAATGAGTGAGGATGAGCATCGGGAACAGAAAAACGGAAAAGTCTGTCATAAATATGAATTTATACTGGTTTATGGACATGCGCTCCTTGTCTCGATCAAAAAGGCGGGAATAGATTTCGTTGCACATCAGTTTGATGACGTAAGCTGCAAGCAATAGTGCCAGGAATAGCGCAATGTATGATATAAAAGGTAATTTGGATACGGCACGAGGAAAAAACGTGTTGCAAAACATTGTCAGTCCCATTGTGATCGTGATCAGGTCGAAGGCAATCACGAAGATGGAACTTCTGTCTTCAATAATTTTGCCTTCGCGTTGCAATAGGGAGAAATGGCGTTGGGAGAACAGCGCTCTGAAGATGAGCATCAATTTCCTCCGGAAGGTGAGGAAAGTCATTGTGAAAATGAACAGCAAAAGACAGAATATCAGCGTAATCCAACTGTTTGGACGGGTGACCGCATCCCATTGGAATTGAGTTACAGAAAGCCAATGCCGCGCGAACATGGCACCAATGAAAGGGATAGACAAACAGAATGATGGAGGACTACTTGATTAACAGTTTTTTTGTGCAGAGCATCTTGCCATCGTATTCCAAACCGTAGAAATACATGCCGGCGTTGAATGTGGACACATCCACCTGTCTCATCCCACTGTGGCTGACGGGGGTGCGGTAAACTTCCCGACCGGCAAGGTTCTTGATGACCAGACTTGTGTTGCTGTAAGGGGCGACAAAGTCTATGTTCACGGTTCTGACCGCGGGATTTGGGTAAGCCCGTAGTGACACTTGTCCTTCTTTCTCATGAAGCCCTGTCCCTTCGGAATAGTGAATATAAAACGAGGTTTTGTCGGATTCATTTGCTGTGTTGATGAAGGAGAATTTGACCAAAGCAGCATCTTTGCTACCGGTGTATATCGCATGAAAAGCGTTAATGTCTTCAGATGTCACCGTCTCGTTGGCTTCCAGCACAATAGGCTGCGATTGGCTGCCTGTATAACAATTGCCAAGACAGAAAAGCATATCGGTCGTTTCCTCATTCATGGTTACAATCGTTTTTTTGACTATGAACTCCACAGCAGAGTTCTGCATATTTTTATAGCCTAAAAATGTGTTGATTTCGTTTTCATCGTTATACAGGATTTCTTGAATCGTGTCGTTGTCGCTCAATGCTTGAGAGTTGTAGAACATCTTGATGGACTGAGCGTTAAGCATGATGGCTGACATCAGCAAAGCAAGGGTAAATATTCTTTTTTTCATATTCTTAATCCATTTTAATTAATGCTGCAAAAATACATTTTCTTGACTTCCCTCCGTCTAAGATGTTTAATTTTTTTTTGTGTGAATTGTGATTAGTGAATTGTGATTACTGTTTATTTTCAAATCACCAGTCACAAATCAAAAGAAAGGCGCACCTTTCGGCACGCCTTTCTTCAAAATTATGCGAAAAAAGAATTATTTTTTGCGTCTTTTGGGTTTGAGGTTGTGTTTGGCAACGAATTCGTCCAAAACTTCCTTCAAAGTGGGAGTACCGATCTCCTGCAGTTCATAACCGACCTTCACAACGGGTTGTTTGATCTTGATGAAGCGCGGCAGGTCGATAGGAGTACCGACGACGACGGCATCGCAAGGAGTGTTGGCGATGGTCTTCTCAAGGTCCTTCATCTGCTCTTTGCCATAACCCATAGCGGGCAGCAAGGTGCCGATGTTCGGATAAATCTTGAAAGTCTCAGCAAGTTTGCCAACAACATACGGTCTCGGGTCAACGAGTTCAGCGCCGTGTTTCAGAGCGGCAACCGTACCGGCACCGATCTTCATCTCACCGTGGGTCAATGTAGGACCGTCTTCCACAACGAGGACTTTCTTGCCCTTGAGGAGTTCGGGTTTGTCAACCGTGAGGATAGAAGCGGCGTCGATCTGCTTAGCAGTCGGGTTGATTTTGCGCAGGTTAGCGCGGACAGTGTTGATGTTGTCCAAAGAAGCGGAGTCGATCTTGTTGATGACGATGACGTCAGCCATGCGGGCAACAACCTCACCAGGATAGTAGCTCACCTCAGCGCCGGGACGCAACGGGTCAGCCACGCCGATGGTCAGATCGGGAACGTAGAACGGGAAGTCGTTGTTACCGCCGTCCCACAGCACGATGTCGCAACCGTCGGGATCGTTCTCAGCACCAGCCATTTCAACCCACTTTCCGGTTTGAGGATCTTTGGTCTTACCACCCTTGAGGATAGCTTCGTAGTCAACACCAGCGTAGATGACGTTACGTTTGGTGACCACATGGGGTTCGTACTCTTCCATCTCCTCGATGGTGCAGTTTTGATATTTGAGGTCATCAACGCAAGCGAAACGTTGGACGATTTGTTTGTTCAAATCGGGATCGTAAGGCATGGGGTGACGCACGGCGACCACTCTGAAGCCCATTCCAACGAGGTATTCAATAATCTTACGGGAAGTCTGGGACTTACCGCAACCTGTACGGGTAGCGCCGACAGCGATGACGGGCTTTTTGGATTTCACCATGGTGTCCTTCGGGCCCATGAGCCAGAAGTTAGCGCCGGCAGCGTTCACGATGGCGCTGATACCCATGACGTATGCATAGGGCTTGTCGCTGTATGCGAACACGCAGTCGTCAACGTCAAATTCCTTGATTAATTCGGCCAGTCTGGATTCCGGATAGATCTTAATGCCCTTCGGGTAAAGATCTTCGCCAGCCAGTTCCTTCGGATACATACGGTCGTCGATACCGGGGATTTGCTCAGCGGTGAAAGCGACTACGTTGTAGTTCTTGTTGTGACGGAAAAAGGTGTTGAAATTGTGGAAGTCTCTTCCAGCAGCACCAATGATAATCACATTTCTTACTTTTTTTCTCATAAATTTTTAATTTTTTGAGGTTTATAAAAATGAATAGAGTTTCAGCTTTTTTTGCGGGTGCAAAGGTATAATTTTTTTTCATACGGAGCATGTTTGTCGAAAATTATTTTCTGAAATGGGGTACTGATAGGCCGTTTGATACGAAAAGTCCGGCCGACTCGGAGAGAAGATGTTTGAAAAGTCAAGGAGCAGTGCTTTGGTGTCTTCCCCAAAAAGTTGAAGTGCGCATATTACTTTAGGTATATATAGATATGGATAAAAATGTTACTTTTGCACTTTAATAATTTTGAAAAGTAAATACTATCCTTATGAGAAAAATTTTTATCGCAATTGCTTTGCTGACACTGATTTGTGCCTGCACGAAGAAACAGGAACAGTCTGGTGACAAGGTCATCGGTAAACAGGAAATCCAGGTTCAAGACGGCCGTTTCACCCCCGAGGTGATGTGGGCGTTGGGTAAGATGACCGAGAAAGCCGTCTCCCCCGATGGCTCCCAAATTGCCTACATCGTGACCTACTACGACATGGAGCAGAACAAGGGCAACGCCGAAATCTACCTCATGACCTCCGAGGGCAAGAACGTTTCGCGCCTTACCACCACCGCCGCCTCCGAGTTCAACCTTGTGTGGGACGATGACGAAACGCTGCTCTTCTGCCGTGACAACCACATCATTTCCATGACTGTGAAGAATGGTCGGGAGAAAGAAATCGCCACTCATGAGCGCGGCTTCGAGGGTTTCAAACTCGCCCCCGATGGCAAGTCCATCGTCTTCATTACCACCAAGCCAGTGGTACGTCCCAACCATCTTGACAATCTCTACGCGGGTCTCGACAAGACCACCGGCCGCATCAACGAGGACCTCATGTACCGCCATTGGGACAACTGGGTTGATGAATACCCGCAGATCTTCCTCGCTGAATTTGGTGACAAAGTGGATGTGGAAAATGCCGTTTGCCTCATCGACAGCACCTTCGAGTGCCCGATGCGCCCGTGGGGCGGTGTCGAGCAGTACAACTACAGTCCCGACAGCAAGAAAATCGCCTACACCTGCCGCAAAAAGACCGGTTATGATTACGCGCACTCCACTAACAGTGACATTTTCCTCTACGATATTGAGAAGAAAACGACTAAAAACCTCAGTGAAGGCATTATGGGCTACGACCAGAACCCCGTGTTTAGCCACAACGGCAAATACATCGCCTGGGAAAGCATGGAGCGCGACGGCTACGAGAGCGATCTTATCCGCCTGATGGTGATGGATCTCACCACAGGCGAACGCACCAACATGTCCGAAAACTTCGACTATTATTTCACCGGCATCAGCTGGACCGACGATGACAAGGAAATCCTCGGTGTGGTTTATTACCGAGGCACTGACCAGATCTTCGCCTGCAATCGCGAAACCAAGGAGTTCCGTCAGATCTCCTACGGTTACCACGATGTGCATAGCTTCGAACTTTCGAACGGCAAACTATACGCCGACCAAGTGTCAATGCAGTATCCGTCGGAAATTTATGTCTATAACCTGAGCGACAACAAAGGCGAAGGCAAGAAAATCTCTTCAATCAACGACGACATACTCTCGCAAGTGCGTATGGGTAAGGTCGAGGAGCACTGGATTAAAACAGTGGATGGCAAGGACATGCTGACGTGGCTGATTTATCCGTACAACTATGACAGCACGAAAACCTATCCGGCACTGCTCTATTGCGAGGGCGGTCCACAATCCGAGGTGGGTCAGTTCTGGAGTACGCGTTGGAATTTCATGGTAATGAGCGGTGCGGAGTATTTCATCATCGCCCCCAACCGCCGCGGCACCGTTGGCTTTGGCCAGGCTTGGACCGAGGAAATCAGCGGTGACTACGGTGGGCTCTGTATGCAGGACTATATGCGTGCAGCTGATTTCTTCGCTGACAGTGTGAAACAAATTGACAAAGAGAGACTTGGAGCGTGCGGTGCCAGCTTCGGCGGATACAGCGTCTATTGGCTCGCAGGTCACAACCACGATGTGAAGGGCTACAACGAAGGTCGTCGTTTCAAGGCTTTCTTGGCTCACAATGGCATGTTCAACTTTGAGCAGCAATATTTAGAGACAGAAGAAATGTGGTTCGACAACTGGGACATCGGTGGTCCCTACTGGGATTGGAACAACCCGCAGGTCAAGAAGAGCTATGCAAATTCCCCGCACCTGTTTGTTGATAAATGGAACACTCCGATTTGCGTGATCCACAGTGAGTTCGACTTCCGCATTGTGGCATCCGAGGGCATGGCGGCCTACAATGCCGCACAGATGCGCCACATCCCGAGCCGTTACCTCTACTTCCCGGACGAAACCCACTGGGTACTCAAACCGCAGAACAGCCTCCTCTGGCATCGCAACTTCATCGATTGGTTCAACACGAATCTGAAATAACAGGTCATTTATTCTCTGTTGTGGACAAAATTGCAGATAGTCAATCAAAACAACCAATATAAAATGCACAAGAAAACCTTACAACGGATCCGGCGGGTACTCGCGGCTATCTTTTTCCTCGGCATCACGCTGATGTTCCTCGATTTCACTGGCACATTGCACAAATTTTTGGCTTGGATGGCCAAGGTGCAGTTCCTGCCCGCAGTGCTCGCCCTCAACTTCATAGTTGTCGCCATCCTATTGATTATCACTTTGCTGTTCGGTCGCATCTACTGCTCTGTCATCTGTCCGTTAGGCGTGTTTCAGGACGGGATTGCGCACGTCCACAACTGGACAAAGAAGAACCGCTACACGTTCTCAAAGGCGCACAACATCCTGCGTTACATCATGTTGGGAGTATTCGTCATTACGCTCATCGCAGGTGTGAGCTCACTGGATGCGCTTTTGGCCCCTTACTCCGCCTACGGCCGCATCGTGCAGAACCTCTTCGCCCCGATATGGCAGTGGTGCAACAACGGTCTGGCTAACCTCAGCGAACATTTCAACAGCTACGCCTTCTACAGCAAAGAAGTGTGGATGCGCAGTCTGCCCACCTTCATCATTGCGGCGGTGACCTTCGTGGTCATCGTGGTGTTGGCATGGCGCAACGGCCGCACTTACTGCAACAACATTTGTCCCGTAGGCACTTTCCTCAGCTTCTTCAGCCGGTTCTCTTGGTTCAAGATGCACATCAACGAGGAGAAATGTGTGCAATGCGGTCTCTGCACCAAGAACTGCAAGGCCTCCTGCATTGATGGCAAGAACGGTTTTGTCGATTATTCGCGGTGCGTGACCTGCGGCAATTGCATGGCGGTGTGCCCGAAAGAAGCGATTGAATACAAACACGTTAAAGGCAATACCACCGTTGTAGGGGCGAATAATCATTCGCCCCTACAGGGCAACAACGAAACGTCCTCCGAAACCGTTGATACCGGCAAGCGCGCCTTCCTGATCGGTTCCGCCGTGGCCTTCGGTACCGCCGCTTTCGCCCAGGAGAAGAAGAAAGTCGATGGTGGCTTGGCGGCTATCGAGGACAAGGTGGCGCCCGAACGGAAAACGCCTATCGTGCCTGCCGGCGCGGGTTCCCTCCAACGGTTCCGAACCCGTTGCACAGGCTGCCAACTCTGTGTGTCACAGTGTCCTAACGATGTACTGCGTCCTTCCACCGACTTCATGCACTTGATGCAGCCGGTGATGTCGTTCGAACGCGGCTACTGCCGTCCAGAATGCACCGCCTGCAGCGATGTGTGCCCCACCGGCGCGATCCAGAAACTGCTCAAGGAGGAAAAAGCGGTGACCAAGAAAGGGCAGGCCATCTGGGTAGTCCAGAACTGCATCGTGGTGGCTGACGGCATCCCTTGCGGCAACTGCGCCCGCCACTGTCCCGCCGAAGCCATCGAGATGGTGCCCAAACGCGGCGACGACACCGGCAAACTGTTCATCCCCGCCATCAACGAGAGCAAGTGCATCGGCTGCGGCGCCTGCGAATACGTCTGCCCCGCCCGCCCATTGTCCGCCATTTACGTCGAAGGCGTCGAACAACAACGGACGATTTGATTAGTTAGCAGTTAGTAGTTAGCAGTTAGCAGTTAGCAGTTTACGAACAACCCCAATAATAATAAACACATTCCTTAAGCAGCCCCGGAGGGGCAAGACGCGCGAAGCGCTAATAACCCCACATAAGCGCAGCGCAATGTGGGGGCAACACGAAGTAATCAACACGAAGTAATCAACATGAAAGACATATCCAGACGAGATTTCCTCAAAATATTAGGTGCCGGCACCGTCGCGACGGCCGCGACGATGGCAGGGTGCAAAAACGACAGCGACCTCGACCCCAAAGGCACCATCAAGCCCCAGAAAGGGCAGATGACCTACCGCACGAACCCGAAAACCGGCGATAAAGTGTCGTTGTTAGGATTCGGGATGATGCGCCTTCCCGTGATTGAGGAGGATGGCCCGAGCGGTGCCTCTGGTCGTGAGGTGCCTGCCCCCATCGACCAGGAGATGGTCAACAAGATGGTCGATAAAGCCATCGAATACGGGGTCAACTACTTCGACACCTCCCCGGCCTATTGCCAGGGACGCAGCGAACATGCCACGGGCATCGCCCTGTCGCGGCACAAACGCGACGAGTACTTTATCGCCACCAAGATGTCGAACTTCGCGCCCGGCACCTGGCCGCGTGAGGAATCCATCAAAATGTTCGAAAACTCCCTCAAGGAGCTACAGACCGATTACATCGACTACCTGCTTTTGCACAGCATCGGTGGCGGCGAGGATGGCATGGAGACGCTCCGCAAACGCTACTACGACAACGGCATCCTCGACTACCTGTTGGAGCAACGCGAGAAGGGGGTCATCCGGAACCTCGGATTCTCTTACCACGGCGACGTCAAGGTGTTTGACTACCTGCTGTCGCGCCATGACGAGTACAAGTGGGACTTCGTGCAAATCGAGATGAACTACCTCGACTGGCACTTCGCCGACGAAATCAACGACCGGAACACGGACGCCGAATATCTTTACAACGAACTGACAAAGAGAAACATACCTGTAGTCATCATGGAACCGTTGCTGGGCGGTCGCCTCGCCAACGTTCCCGACCACATCGTGAAAGAGATGAAGACCCGCGAACCCGAGCGCAGCGTGGCCTCCTGGGCATTCCGCTTCTGCGGTACCTATCCCAACGTGCTCACCTCTCTCAGCGGCATGACCTACATGGACCACCTCGACGACAACCTTGCCACTCACTGTCCGCTGAAACCGCTTACGGATGAAGAACTTAACTTCTTGGAAGAGATTGCCAAAAAGATTTACGATTTGAAAAACATCCCCTGCACCGCCTGCCAGTATTGCATGCCCTGTCCCTTCGGTTTGGACATCCCCGGCATCTTCTCACACTACAACAAGTGCATCAAAGAGGGCAATTTGGCCAAGTCGCAGGACGAGAGCGAATACAAGAAGATGCGGCGGGCGTTCCTCATCGGCTACGACCGCAGCGTGCCGAAACTCCGCCAAGCCGACCACTGCACCCACTGCGGCGAATGTGTGACGCATTGCCCGCAACGCATCCGGATTCCGGAAATGATGCAGATGGTGGACGAATATGTGGAGAAGCTGAAACAGGGAACGCTATAACCAGTTGGCAGTTAGTAGTTAGTAGTTGAGTTGCTGAATCAGCTTGGACTTTGGGGGTTGTTTTTGGGCTGTCTGCTGTCGGCCACTATCATTCCGTTTTCATCTGAAGCATTAGTGACAGGGGCGCTGCTGCTCGATTATTCGCCGTGGACTGTCATCCTTGTGGCGACATTAGGCAACACCATCGGCGGCATGACCTGTTACCTGTTGGGTTGGCTCTGCAAATGGTCCTGGATTGAACGTTTCCTGAAAGTGAAAGAGGAAACGCTGGCCAAAGCGCATCAAAAAGTCGAAAAATACGGTTCTTTCGCCGCACTCCTCACCTGGATTCCCATCATTGGCGACCCGATCGCCCTCGCCATGGGGCTTATGCGCACCCGCGTGGTGCCCACCACCCTCCTCATGTTCATCGGCAAAGGACTGCGCTACATGGCGGTAGCGGGACTTTTCTCCGCACTTATTTGACAAAAGCATCTTCAATCACAAATCACTATTCACAAATCCCAAAAAATTGTACCTTTGCAGTTTCAAAACGAAACGATGAACGTTAAGATTACCAAAGGACTGGATCTGAAGATAGAGGGCGACGCAACCGACACGATGTTGGATTTTGCGCTGCCTGAATTGTTCCACATCCGCCCGGACGACTTCCGATGGCTGAAGCCGAAATTGCTTGTGCAACCCGACGATCGCGTGCAAATCGGCACCCCGCTGTTCTCTGACAAAAAGGACGAACGGGTCGTGATGGTCTCGCCTGTGGCGGGTACAGTGAAGGAAATCATGAGAGGTGAAAAGCGCGTCATTGAGGAGATCACCATCGTTCGTGACTGCGAGACCGCTTTGGAGACTTTGGTAGATTTTGACGACCCCACTGATGGTGAATCGGCTCGTAAACTGCTGTTACAATACGGTTTATGGCCATGTCTGCGGCAACGACCCTACTCGGTCATCCCAAATCCCGACATCCGCCCGAAATCCGTTTTCATCCCCTGTTTCGACAGCAATCCATTAGCGCCCGACTTTAACGTGCTGATGCGCGGCAAAGAGGAATATTTCCGGCAAGGAGTCCGAATTCTACAACTGGCCGCAGAAAACGCCCTAATACATCTCTGTATGCGAGAAGGCACTGAAAATGTGTTGTTTGAAAGTGTCGAGAACGTGCAGAAGCACTTCTTCAGCGGTCCGCATCCGTCTGGCAATGTCGGTACGCATATCCACCATATCGATCCCGTCAACAAAGGGGAGACCGTGTGGTTTATTGATCCACAAGAGGTTGCACGCATCGGCCAATTCTTTGCGGAGCACAAGTTGCAGTTCAGGAAAACGGCGGCGCTCACGGGTCCGGAGGTTAAGACGACCGGCTATTTCCAAACCATATCTGGAGCCGATCTTTCCGCCCTTCTCGGCGACAACCTCACGCAAAAGGACGTGCGCATAATCAGCGGTAGTGTATTGAATGGTAGAAAGTTAGAAAGTTTCTCCGCTCTGCGTTTCCATGATCATCAAATCACCGTCATCGCGGAAGGCGGTAAACGCGAGATTCTCGGCTGGTTGCTGCCCGGATTGAAAAAGTGGAGTCTGTCGCACACTTTCCTGGCGTGGCTCACTCCCAAACGCACGTATGCTGTCAACACATCGCTGCAGGGAGGTCGCCGTGCTTTCATGATGACGGACGTCTATGACAAAGTCTTTCCCTTCGACCTGATGCCGCTGCAACTGCTCAAAGCCTGCGAAATCAAAGATTTAGAACAGATGGAGGCGCTCGGCATCTACGAAGTGGATAGTGAGGACTTCGCCCTGTGCGAGCTGGTATGTCCTTCGAAGAAAGAGTGCCAAAAGATTGTGCGGGAAGCACTATTGGGATGCATGATTGGTGATTAGTGATTAGTGATTAGTGATTAGTGATTGGTGATTGGTGATTAGTGATTAGTGATTGGTGATTAGTCATTTGTCTAAGTTTAAGTTTAAGCCAAAAAAGTCACCGTATCAACGTCACATTCCCTTTCATTTCCAACTCATCTCCGTCCATGCAAATGCCTTTAAAATAGTAGTCATAAACTCCTCGTTGGCACTCTTTTTTCTTGAAAGTGCCGTCCCAGCCGACAGTGGGGTCGTGTGTTTCAAAAATTCTCTCGCCCCAGCGGTTATAAACCACAAAGTAGCATTCAACCAAAATGTCACTGCGAACATACAGGATGTCGTTCATTCCGTCGCCGTTGGGCGTGAAACTGTTCGGGATGAAAACAAACGGCATTTCACAGGACACGGGGAGAACCTTTATGGTTACCGTGTCCGTGAGGGAACATCCGAACGTGTCGGTTACAATGACGGTGTAGGTGGTGGTCTCTTCAGGAATGACAACAGTGCTTGGCAAATGAGGCGTTTCCAAATGTTGCGCCGGTGTCCATTGATAGGTGTATTCGTTTCCGTAATCAGTTGAGAACAAAGTTGTTTCGTGATATGCAAGAACCTCATGCAACGAACTCCAAGCCTGCAAGGAATCTTGGAAAGTCCCTTCCCGCACCTTTATTTGACCGACTGCCATGGCAGTGCAACCGTTGGCATCTGTAACCGTAACCGTATAGTTAGTGGTGTGCTGTGGCGTGACGACTGGATTCGGATCTATGGATGTTTCACCGTTGCCCAACTGCCATTGGTATTGGTAGGGTGGGACACCTCCGCTGCACTGCACATGCAAGGTGACTTCATTTTCAAAACATAGTAGATAATCTTGATAATCAGTGATTTCAACATTGAATATGGTAATTTGGAAAGGAATGATTCTGACGCAATAGTCGGTGGTCACACGTGCGTAATAGGTGCGCGATGTCGCAGGAGTCACAGTCACAGAGGTCGCATCTGTCGAAAAAACACTTTGAAAATCAATATGTTCTGACCATTCTACAATATAATTGTCAGATGTGGTGATGTTGGCAGTGAGTGTGCAGCTTTCTCCTATGCAGATGATGGAATCCCCTGAAATGGAGGCAGAGACATCGTGTACATCTACGAGTTGGGAGATGGTGTCCACGCAGGCAGCGGTGGAGGCAATCAGCGTGTAGAGGCTGGATTGGGTGGGGGTGGCGATGGGGTTGGAGATGGCCGGATTGCTCAACGTTTCCGCCGGAGACCACAGGTAGTCCACCCCGATGGACGGCGGGACTCCCAATTCGGCATATTCACCGGCGCAGATGTTGACCGTGGGCAAGGTGGATTGGGTGTTGGAGAGCACCAGAATCCGCTTCCGGAGTGTGTCGGCCACATTGCAGCTGCCCAAATCATGAACAATCAAGGTCACTTCGTAGTATCCCGTCTGGGTGTAAACATGGTAGGGCTCCCATTGATTCGATGTGTTGCCGTCACCGAAATTCCACAAAATGTCAGTTTGTGAGCTGATGGATTGCGAATAGTTGGTGAAAAACACGGTGTCGGGCAGACAAACGACGTTGGGCATCAGAAAATCGGCCACCACTACGGGCAAACTGAAGTCGATTTTGATGACCCCGAGATTACAGTTGCTGCTGCCGTTAACATTGGAATAAGTTCCCGGGGTGGTGGGGAAGCTGCTCTGTCCGCCGCATCCCGCACACACGGCTTGGTAAATCTTGCCGTGTTTGTCGAACCGGCTGGTGCCGCCGTCCACATGCTCGCGTGCTGAACCGGCCGCACCACCGAAATAAGTCGCATAAATCAGGTTGCTGGCATCGTCGCTGATGGCCATGAAATAGAAATCGCTGCCGTCGGTGGTGGATTGGAAAGCGTCATTGGTGACGGGAAGTCCGTTGGTGCCTCCGAATCCGTTCAGCTGACGGGAACCCCAGCCCGAAAGGTAGATGTTGTTGCAGTAATCCACCAGCATGGCGGTGGGCGAGATGTCTGGGCCGCCGTTGCCAGACCCGAGGGCCGTGGACCAGACGTCGGAGCCAAGATTTTTCGACAATTTTGTCAAAAACTGGCCGCCTCCGGGAACATGATAAGCGACATTGTGAACCCATTGGGTACCGTCGGCATCAGTCTGACCTAACACATGCGGAAAGTCTTCGTCGTCACCTTTTATCAAATAGGCTTGGTCGTAACCAGATTTTCCCAAATAGGTGCTTTGCAGTAACAAACTGCCGTTCGAGGAAAGGTGCGCCACGAATCCGTCAACGGAAGCACCGTTGTCCGCGTGGGCGGTTTGATAGACATTGAGGGTGATGGGTAGATCTACGGATGTGGTGCCGCCACAGAAATAGATGCTTTTGTCAGCCGCCACATACATGCTGTAACCCGCATCGTTATTGGAACCTCCGAAATAGGTACACCAAATCAGAGAAGAGAGGTCTTGGCTGAATTTGAAGACACAAACCTCTTGATTTCCCGAACTGTTTGGTTGGTAACAGTTCGCCGTAACGGGAAAATCGGAGGAACTTGTGGAAGAAACAACATAGACGTTGCTGCTCTCGTCCACGATAATTTCGCCCCGGTTGTCGTCGGCGTAGTTCTTGCGGAGACCGGCGGCGGTGTTTAGCCCGTCGTTACCGCTGCCGCCGATGAAGGTGGAGGCGTGCAGCTGCGTGCCATCCGCACTTAGCTTGGAAACGAAGATGTCGGATCCGGCGGGGAAAGTCATACTGGTGGAGAGGGTGATGCTCGGACCGCTGTTGAAAGAAGTGTCGAACGCATCTGCGGTGACGGGGAAATCAGCAGAGCCTGTGGTGCCGAAGATGTAGAGCTCGTCATTGTCGTTGACGTGGAGGCTGTGCGGGATGTCTGTTTCGCTGCCGCCGAGGTAGGTGGAATAGTGCAAGGAATCGCCCGATGCGTCAAATTTGGAAATGGAGACATCCACTTGGCCTGCGAAGTCAATCTGGAAGGCACCGAGGGTGGTGGGGTAGCCGACATCAAAGACAATGCCGCCGCCATAGAGGTTGCCGTGTGAGTCGTAGGTGGCGGTATAGCCCCAGTTGTCGGCGGTGGAACCTGAGTAAGAGGAGAAAACCACCGTCGGGTCAATCACTAACGGCAAAGCTGGGTCGTATTGGTCAAGGGTGAACGATACAATGTCTTTTGAAAGGGAGTAGGAACACTTGATGGGGATTGTATCTCCTTTATCATCAATTTGATAAGCGAATGGAGCGAGTTCCAATACGCGATCCACAGCAGTGTGCAGCAATAATACTTCCTCCATTTTGGAGATACTTTTCAGTCCGTCGTAGCGTAGCTGGATTTGCTTCGGGTCACCTCCCGGAGCAATATGGAATTCGTATTTCAGGTAATCACCATCCCCTAAGAAATATAAATCAATATTGGGGTATAGCTGATTGTATTCCAAATGATGATAGGCGGATACATGGGATGCCCATCCTTTGGCAGAGCGGCCTATATAATAATTGTAATAATGTTCGAAAGGTTGAATGCCGTTCACCTTGATATCATTCAAGGCATTCATGAACGTCACCCGGTAGGCAGCGGCGTCGATAAAAGATGACGGGAAGGGTTTCCCCGAATGTTTGGCCTTGTGGAAAGCCTCTAATTGGTTCGGGTCTAATTGTGCGACAAGGAAAGAGTTATGTTCAAAGAAAAGAGCGCCGCCGTGCATAATGGCTTTGTACAGCACGGGGGATTCCCATTGACCGAGATTCTGCACAAATTCCCATCGCCCGGACGAAAGTGTGTCGGTGGGCTTATGTGCTCGCAGTGCTCCGAACGACAGCAGTAAGAGTAAAAAAAGGCAGAATCTCCTCATGTCCGAAATTTGCCGCAAAGGTACACATTTTCTCAAAAGGGACGCGGAATTAGTCGTGCGAAATTCCATTCATAAATCAATAAAAAAGATGTTGCTTGGACTTGTTCTTCCAGCCGGCCTCGCTCTTGTACTCGGTGAAATAGACTTTGACATCCGCTTCGGAGCTGTATTCTGTAAAATAGATTTTCTTCTTCGCCTCACTCTTGTATTGAGTGAAATACCAGACCCCCTTGTTGTCCGTGGCTTCCGAACTGTATTTGGTCTTATAGACGACAAGATCCGCTTCGGAGCGGTATTTGGTCACATACACCTTCACGTCGGCCTCGGACTTGTAGTTTGTGGAATAAATCTTCTGCGCTTGAAGACCGCAGATTCCCAGTAACAGCAAAAGCACCAGGATAAATGTTCTCTTTTTCATATATGTATAGTTTTGCTGAATGACAGATAACAATTTGACGGCAAAGATACGCTTTTTTTAGTTAGCAGTTAGCAGTTAGTAGTTAGTAGTTGTTGGATAAAAAAAGCACCCACAGGATTCTGTGGGCGCCGTTTCGATTATATGTACGGATAACGCTTATGCAGCAGTTGCGTCGCGGTGGAACACCAACGGGAAGTTGATGGTGGTGTCTTCGTCCTCGGCGTTGGCGAATTGCAGGTTGATGGTGATGGTGTCGTCGTCATCATCGTAGGTGAAGACAATCTGATAGTTGATGGGGTTGCCGTTCTCGTCATTGCCGACAGCCGTCAGAGTGCCGGTGTGGGTGGAACCGTCATAAACGTATGCAAGATCCATGTTTTCAATTTCTTCATTAGTATATTCGCCGGCCAACTCAGCCACGCTGATTACAGTCATGTTGTCGCCAAAGGTGATGTGGGCGTACTCGCTATCGAAATTGATGTGGAACGTCATGTTGGATTCAAAACCTTCGGGAAATTCGCAACCGTAGTCGCTGAGGTTCATGCCGGTCATGGCTTGGAGCAGGTCTTCGAGGGCGAGGTTGGCGGTCCAGTCGGTGCCGATGAGGTCGGAAGTGACGGCCACTCGTGGAGTGTTGGCGGGATTTTCACCAATCCCAGAGATGCCCGGGATGATTTCTTCTTTCTGACAAGAGGCCATGCAGAGGGTGATGGCGATGAATGCGATTGCAAAAATGTTTTTCTTCATACTTTTAATTTTTTTTACTTTGATTGATTATTTGAATTAATTCGATTGTTTCTGCTGTAAGAACGCATCAAGAAAACGAAAAACTACAGCGGCGAAAAAAAAAGATTCGACCTGTACGGTTGACCTCTATCATTCAGGCCACCAGCTTGAACGAGATTG
>CAMJPH010000045.1 GCA_946407715.1 uncultured Bacteroidales bacterium
GCGACGAGGAGTTTGCCGCCTTCGAACTCCAAAAACAGCGCCAGAGTGTTTCCAACGCCTCCGCCGACAATAAAAAAGACAAATTCGTGAAAGAACTGTTGGAAAACGACGCCCGTCTTGAGTCCGCGATTGAAGAGGGGAAAAAATAGATGTTGTTTTTTGTTTTTATTTGCGGTAAAGATACGATTCTTTGCGATGAGAAATCATGAATGACAATGAATGGGCAATGTGTAAGCGGAACGCCTCTCCCTCTCTAACAGCCACCTCTTCCGTTCCAATCCTGCGGCATATCCCGTAAGTGTGCCGTCTGCGCCGACAACGCGATGGCAGGGGACAATGAGAGAGATAGGGTTGTGGCTTACTGCTCCGCCCACCGCCCGTGCCGATATATTCGGGAGACCTTGTTCTTCCAACAGCCGTCGGGCAATCTCGCCGTAAGTCATTGTCTGTCCGTAGGGAATGGTCTGCAGCAAACGCCATGTCATCTGGCGGAACTCACTGCCTCTTAATATGATGTGTGGCGTGAAATCGGGAATGCCGCCGCCGAAATAGATGTCCAGCCAACGTAACGTGTCGTGCAGAACCGATTGTAGAGACGAAAAATTTTGTGGTTCAACAACGGCGCGTTCCAAATCCAACGTCTCGCCAAAATGTCGCTGACCCTCGAACCAGAGTCCGCAGATTGTTTCGCCGCACGAGGCTACCGTGATGCCCCCGAGAGGTGAATTATAACGGACAAGAGTATCCATTTCTAACGGTGTGTATGTTTGATTCAGAAACCGATAGGCTATTTTGCATCGGACGTGTATTCAATGGCCTGCGGATTCGAAGGTTGCGGAGTTATGGGCTCTTGATGACAGGCTACTAACAACAAGGCCACAAAGGCAACCGAAATTGACACTAATGTGAGGTTCTTCCATAAGTTGGCCTGACGATAGATTTGTATGTATTTAGCCCGTTTGTTGTCATCAGAGCAGGATCCTACGAAAGTGCGGAACTTGCCAATAAAGCGGAAAGGGAGGAAATTGTCGATAACACTTATTGAAGCGTGTTCTTTTTTCATGATTCGGCGCATCTTAAACCATTGTATATGGCATACTATTAAATCCAAAATGGCGAATCCTATCAAAGTGTAAACCAAAACCTTAAAAAACATATCCTTAAACTTTGAAAAATAACTTTAAATTTCTTTTTTGATACTTATCTCTTAATCTGTTCCGCCACTATCTCCGCAATATCTTTCACATTTGCCTCCGTGCCGTGGCGGAAAGCTTTTTTGCACATTGGGCAGGCGGTTACAACCACATCGGGATTAGGCTCTGTGAGTACTTTCAGCGAAGCATCGCGCAGCTTGGTTTGCTGTTCGAGCGAAAGCACCGTATTGCCGAGGTTCATGCCGCAGCAGACGCTGTTTTCTTTCTCGGCGGAGATTTTCTTCAGCTGTCCCACGGCTTTTAGCACCGCACGAGGCTGGTCGTAGATGCCGCAGCCACGCCCGAGGTCGCAAGGGTCATGGTAGGTGAATGTTGTGTCGGATTGTTTTAAAGAGAGTTTTCCGCCCTTGATCAACTTGTCAATATACTCGGTGTGGTGATACACAGGTATGGTGAGGTTATATTCGTGCTTGAATGTGTGGTAACATATTGGGCAAGAGGTGACAAGCGCAGTTGCGTGACAAGAACTAATCAGCTCTGTGATTTTGCGGCGCAGGTCGGCGGCCTGTTTGTTGAATCCTTGCTGCATCAGCGGGCGGCCACAGCAGATGGCCCGGTCTCCGTCAAGATGCCAGTATTTCACGCCGGCAGCGTCGAAGATGGTCTTCATCGATTCGGAGATGGTTGGGGTGAGTTGGGTCATGCAGCCGCCGAAGTAGGCCACACGTCCGATGGCGTTGAAACCTTTCACGGGATCCAGGTAGCGGTAGTTGTCGGCCATGTCGGTGTCGCCCTTGTCGCGGGAGATGCGGCGGATGCTCATCAGGTCGATATCCACGGGGCAGTCCTCGGCGCACTGGTGGCACATCAGGCAGTTCTTGCCTGCGGCGAGGATGTCTTGTTGGTGTTCCAGATTTCGAAGGTTTCGTAGTAGATAGACGGACTGCACATCGTTGACGTCCAAGGTGTTGTAGAGTGGGCAACGGTCTATGCACATGCCACAGCGCGAGCAGGCGCTCAATTCGAACTTGGTGTAGCCGGTCATCTTCACATTGTCGCGAAGTCCCAATTTGCGGAAGTAGATGAGGAACACTTCGGTGAAGATGTGCATGTAGCGGGTGAAGGGCATCATAAGGAAGAAGACACAAAGTGCGATGGAGTAAAGAGACCAGCAGGGGAGTTCGAGGAATTCGGCAACAGGGCGGCTGAAGAGGTCGCCGAGTGTCTGTGTCAGGAAGCCGCCGTTGGCGTGCAGTCTCGCCGTGACAGACTCGCTCAGAAGCCGCAGCGGGAAGATGGCCCATAGCGCGATTTTCACGGTGGTGTCCATCACGGTGTGCTTGGTGGTGCGCTTCATGCCGAGGATGCGGGAGTGGATCTTCTTCAAAAAGGCGAGGAAGATGCCGGAGAGGACGTAGAGCAGAATCAGGTCCATGAGCTGCGTGAAAAACATCTCGGTGCCGTTGGCGGGAATGTTCTGGTGGAAGAACCGATAGAAGATGGCGCACCAGAAATGGAACGGCCCCTTGATGCCGATGCGGCTTTCGATGGCGCCCACCACAATGAGCAGGAACCAGCCGAAGGCGATGCTTCGGTGCATATATCCTAACCGCCAGTTTTTCTTACTTATGCGCAGGTGGAGCAGGCACTCGCAGAACATCTCCCAAATGGCCGGAAGAATTTTTGTGGAGAACATGTTTTTACGTATAAGCGCCTGCTGTTTACGGTCGAACTGCTTGATCCACCGGACGTATTTATAACCGCAAATCACGAAGAGACCGATGGTCCCTAACACGAAAGGTACTACGAAAGGATGAAAGTTTGCCATGGCTTAAAATGTTTCGTTTGACGGGGTTAATAATTGGCGCATATTGATAATCAGGGAGCGCAGGTTCACGCCACGTGGACACACTAGGGTACACTTTCCGCAGAGCATGCACTTGCGGAGCTCGTCAGCGAGTTTGTCGTATTGTCCGCGCCGGAAGGTGTTGTGTATTTTGCGGATATCGAAATCCGTGAATTGACGTGCCGAGCAAGTGGCCGTGCAGCCGCCGCACCCGATGCATTTCCGATAGGAGGGAACCTCCTCAAGCAGGCGGTTCGCCTTGCGCAAGTCAGCCTGGCTCAGGTTGAACGAGCGCGTCTTTTTTATTGTAAATCCGAAATTGTTCATTTCTTATTTTTTTTGTTCGTTCAAAGTCCTCATATTGCGCTTCGCTTGTATGGGGGTTATTTGCAACTGCGTGCATTTCGCCTCTTTGAGGCTGTTTGTGGATTTTTTTGTTATTATAGGGCTTGTTAGATTCATAATTCTTGATTTTTAATTGTCCGAAAGCATTTTTTCGCGTTCATCGGCGCTTGCGAATTGCGAGCCGAAGAACTCGTTGATGATGATGCGCAGTAGCGTGTAGGCGGGTACGGCGAAAATCATGGCGAAGATGCCGCCGATGTAGCCGGCCATCAAGATGACGATAAAGATTTCCAAAGGATGGGAGTGTGTTTGTCGTCCGTAAATGAATGGCTGTAGGATGAAGTCATCGACCATCTTGGTCACGCCGAAAGCCGCTAAAATCTTGATGATGTTGGCCCATACCAGTGACATTTCCGGGGAGATGGGCAGCAGGGATGTGACACCAATGATTATACTTACGATGACCGCAATGAGCGTGCCTACGTATGGAATGATGTTCAGCAGACCGCCAACGAAGCCGATTAGCAGTGCATTAGGTACCCCGAGGATGACACAGATCAGGAACTCGAGGAACCCCACAAGGAACATCTCCATCGCTACGCCTCGGAAATAGGAGGTGACCTGTTTTCCTGTGGCTTCGAGGATATTGTCGTAGTTGTTTTGGACTGTGTTGGGAAGCCAACTGCGAACCATCTTGAAGAAAATCTTGTGGTCTTTCAAAGAGAAGAAAGTCATGAACAGGATGGAGAAGATGGCTACAAACAGCGATTTGACGAGGCTGGCGGTGCCGCTCACGACACTTGACATGCTGATTTTATGCACGAAAGACTCCCATTCAGCATTTAGCAGGTCAGTGACGTGCTGCCGGCGTTCCAGCACACCGTATTTGCGCAGCGGCTTGTCGAACTGGTTGAGCCAGTCCTGAATGCTTTCACCCACGGAGGCGACATCAATTGTGGTCAGGAATTTGACTTCGTTCACTAATGCAGGAATCAGCAGGTAGAACAACAGACTGATGCAGGCAATGATGAGGGCCAGCGTGATGGCAGCGGCTAAAGAACTGGGGAATTTCCATTTTCCGATGTGGATTTTGGTCAATAACTTTACTACGGGCGAACCCAGAAGGGAAAGCACAAAGGCTATAAAGATATAGATGACTATATCGGAGAAAAACCAGCATAGGAAGATGACAATCCCTAATCCGGCGAGAATGGCGAGTATGCTTTTACTGTTGTTCATTGCGCTTTATGTCTTTTCGGGATTTGTTCTTCTTTGTTTTCCGGCGGCTGGCGAAGTCCTGCTTGTAAGCAAGTGCTATGCCGGCGGTATAGTTGTTGTAATTGTCCTCGTAGAAATAGGTGTTGTCGCGGTCGCCGATATAGGTGAACGCTTTCAGCCGCCAGGTGCCCGATTTGTTGATGTTGTATTCCACCGTGATGTTGCCGTATATGTTCCGTGCGGCATCGCTGACTGTCCGGTCGTCATAATATCCGATTCGGGTGGACATCGTCACCCTGTCTTTCAACAGGTTGGCATTTGCACTTAACCCATATTCCGCCGAGCTGGTCTCTGTGGCTTGGTTGTATGTGATGCCAAATGAGGCGTTTTTGTCTGCCATGACGTTGCTCAAGAGGTTGTTGAGTACATTACTGAACAATCCGAGACCGGAAATTTGTGAGATACCGGCGCTGATTCCGGACGTGTTGTCAGGCATGAAGCTGTTGGTGACCAGAAAATAGGCGAACTGTTTGGTCATGTTCTCCGTGTTCTGCGTGTCGATGGCGGTGTAAAATAGATTCCGAACCTCGTTGCTGCTGTTGGGCAGCTCGAATTTGAACGAAGGCTCGATCCGTTGCATCAGCGGACCGTCGAGGAACATGTAAGCGTTTACATCAACGCTGCCTGTTGGTAGGTAACTGGGGGGGATGATGTTTGCCAGGCTTGTCTTGGACGATTTGTAGGCACCGAGATGGACAGTCATGAAGTCCAGGGGACCGTCGAAGTTGATAGTGCCGCCTTCCACCATGGTGAATTTTGTGTTGACAACGTTGTACAGCGAAATTTTCACATCCCCGGAGTGCAGTAACAGATTCCCATACAGGTTTAAGGCATCGTTGCTGTTGTAGAGCAGCTGGAATTGACCGTCTGCCCGGGCGTTAATGGTGCTACCGATGGATTCGATGTAAAGTACGATGTCGGCATCATTGGTGACATTGAATGTAAAGTCAAAATCCAATATAGAGGAACTTTCCTTTGTCTCTGTCTCATTTTCAAGAGCATCTTTGTCCTCATAGCGGGCATTGAAGTGGATTGCGTTGGTTTCTGAGGCTAAATTAGTGCTCGTAACTTGCAGAGTGATTTTGGAGCCGCTGAGTGTCTGTAGGTTAGGCCCCTTGAAAGACAAGTGGTTTCCGGCTCCGTGAATAAAGACATCCCCTTTGACATACCCTTTGCCGTAGAAAACGGAGTTCGTGGTGCGGGGGGTGTTCAACACCATGATGCGGTCTGTCGAAATCTGCAATTCTAATTGCATGTCCTTGAATATTTTGTGTCTGATTTCTCCGGACAGCACCGCTTGGTTTCCGTCAAGGTCGGACACCTGCATGTCCCGAAAACTGATTTTTTCTTTGTCAAAGAATATGTCCTGATTCTCAACATGGTAGAGGGTGCCGATGGCGGCAATTCCCATATTGGCGTTCAACACATGCACAGTTCCGTCCAGATAGGTTGAGTCGGGTGCGGCGCGGAACGTGAGGTCTCCGGATGCGATGCCGGAGAACTCGTCGCTGAAACTGGACAGGAACGGTTCCAGAAAGTCGGCCTGCAGACTGTCGAATGTGGCGTGAACCTGAAATTCTTGTTTTTCGTATGAACCCGTCACGTTTGCTACGATTTTGTCCTCGGCTTGGAAATCCCGGATGGAGAAGTGTGAGAGGTATTCGTAGTTGAGGGTTGTGCCGGGCTTGTCAAACAGGCCGCCAGAGAAACGGACTTGGTTGTCGTTGTTGAGACCAGCCATGACGAAAAGGTCGCCGAGGCGTATTTCGTTCATGGACAGCTCGTCGGTGATGGCCTTGCCGAAGATGAATCGCCGGTGGTTGCGGTTCATCAGGTTCAGGTCCGCGGAAAGCCGTCCTCCGAAGGAAATGCCGTTCAGCAATTGGTTGATGAGCGAAAGCTCGAAATTCTTCACCGCCATGGTAAGTCTGCTGGAGTCTTTGGTGTCGTATGTGCCGTTGACCGCAACATAACTATCCATAGATGAAAAGATCAGATTGTTGATGTCGTATCGGTGAGGCATTATGCGTATGGTGTTGTCTTCGTTGAAATGGCATTCGTAGTCTTTCAAGAAAATACGTGATGTGTCTAACTTGATGACGATGTCATTGGTGTTTGCAATATTGGCAGAGCCGGTCAGTTGCGAAATGTTCTCCTCTGCATTGAAAGGGTTATGCCAAGCCAGATCGTACATTATGTCGTTGTTGGAGGCCTCAGCATTGACGTTGATTTTGTCGAGCAGAAGTTTGCCTTTCCCTACATGGACTACAAGGGAATCTCCAATTACGTTCAGTTGGAATTTGTTCGCGCCATCCGTATTGCCCTTGACGCTCAGGTTGTGGATGCGGAATTTGTGTCGGATTCCGAAAAATGGCAATTGTATGTCTGCAAGGTCTGCAACGTGTCCTTCGTTAATCTCCAGATTCACGATTGAATTTGGGGAGATGAACATTTCCGGGAACAGAAGTTTGGTTACGGCACGGGTGTTGTAAGTTTGTAGGTGTAATTTGATGTGGCTGGCGACCGGTGGCAGAAGATTCCCCGTATGCGATGTTTCCGTCTGTTTCACATCGGGAATCAGCGATGGGAGCAGGGAGTGGGCAACATGCTGCAGGGTATCCTTTATCATTGCCAACGGGAGCGAGGTCTCGAATGTGGCATTGGCGATATTGGAGGCGAGAATGTATTTGTGGGAGTTCTCGCTGTTGATAGCTGTGAGACGCAGCCGCTCGTTGGCGAGGCTGTCTTCGTAGTAGTGCAGCTTGATGTTGTCACAGGCGAGAAAACCATTGAAGTTCTCGAAGTTGGTGCCGTGCATAGCCACTTGGAAATGGTCGAAATTCAGTTGCACAGACGGGTTGCGTTGCATGATGGAGATGATCCTGTCCAATCCTTTCGCCGAGTTGGAGTCAACGAGGGGCAGTAGTCGACCGATATTCCCAGCGGCAAGATGATGCAGCGAAACACTGCCTTGGGTAAACGGAACCTCCTGTGTCATATCCAGTTGTGCAACGGCTTCACAAACGATGTTCGGGTCATTGCTTTGGAGCTTTGCATTGTAAAACCCGTCCTGATAATCGCCTTCCACACGGATGCTGCGAAGCGGATAGCCGAAGATTGGAAACCGCTGGATATTGCTGGTAAGATGCGCCCGAAGAGTCTTCAAATTCTCGGCGGTGAGAGTGGTGGTGTCCATCCTTCCGTCAACTTGGGCGTTCAGCTGGCATACACCGAAGATTTTGGAATTGTTCACTAATCTGGCTAAATTGAAATTCGGGGAGGCGACTTCTCCGTTGAAACCAAGCCGTCCATTTTCCTTTACGGTGTTCAGGGCGGCGTTAACAGTTCCTAATCTTGTGGAAGCCAGCATCTTCAACGTGAACTGTGACAAATAGCCGTTGAAATAGCCCGACATTGTGGTGGTGCCGAGTTTGTTCAATGTGGCGTTTGATTTGATTGTTTTGCCGCCGGGTAACGTGAACAGTGCTAAATCCGGAACATGGAACACGGTGGAGTCAAGTGTCACGTTGAAACGGGCGTTCATGAAATGGATGATGTCGCGAAGGGCAATGTCGCCATGCACGAGGTTTCGCTCGTTCCACCCGGCCTTGATGTTCTTGATTGAAAAGTCTGTGACCACACCGTCAACAGTGTCAGCCTGCAGACTGAAAACCTCGTTCATGCCTCTGATGGCAGGAGCCCAGTCGGCGATGTCATCCATGGCTAACAATGAAGGTCTGATTTCGGCCCCGATGCGCACGGAATCCAGAAAGTCACCGTAGGAGTTCCAACGATTGTAGCGGAAACAAAGATCCAAGTCCAAGTCACTTTGCTGGGTTTTAAGTTTCAAGCCGTTGAAAGTCAAGGTTGTGTCGCATATACGGAAGTCGCCACTTCCCTTTTGGAGCTGAAAACCACCGTATTGGCTGAAAGCCAGCTGTTTGAACTTCATTGACACGTCTGCACCAAGCAGTTTGAAATCTTTGGCCTTGATGTTTAAGTCTGCCAATTCGAAGAAGGCATAGTCGATGTCAGGTCTGTTTTTGCTGTCATATACAACACGGGTGTTGTCGTTGATCAAGACAAATCGGCCGCGTTTGATGTCCACGGAGTTGGAAGTCAGTTCAAAAGGCGGCTTTTTTTTGTCCGATTTAAATTTCTCAGCCCATTTTGCGATGTTGATGGATTTTTCGTCTTTATATGTGCGCAGCACGACATCGAGGTCGAGGAATTCCGCGTCGCCAAGTCCGAGTTTGATACTTGGTTTTGTCTTGATGGAACGCAGACGGCCTTTCACAGTGCCGGAATAAATCATGTTTTCATTATGGTGGTCCTTGATGGCTACTTCATGGCACACGAGTTTGAGGGTAGGGGTGATGTGCACATCCCCGATGGAGATTTCCGTCCCCCATTTCTCACTTATGGATTCTGTAACCTTATGAACTACAAATGTTTGTATTGACGGGACAAACAACAGCCCAACGAGTAGCAGGTCCAATACGAGGAACACCCCGACGACCCATGCCATTATTTTCAGAGCTTTTTTGATGCCGCTTTTTCCCACAATAATACATTATATTATAAGGCGGCAAAGATACAATTTTTTAGGCAATCGGCAATAGCTATTGTGAACAGAATTATGTTTTGTTTGCTGTGGCAAAAAAAGCGTGGTATTAAAAAAAATGCTATTTTTGCCGATTCCTAAATTAGGGGAAGAAAGTTTACTCATCTAAATTATAAAATATTATGGTAGAGAAAATTACATCAAGCCAGCAGGCAATGGACATGGAAGCCCGCTATGGCGCACACAATTATCATCCACTGGGCGTGGTCATCGCACGCGGTAAAGGCCCCTTCGTGTGGGACGTGGAAGGCAAGAAATATTTCGACTTCCTTTCCGCTTACTCCGCAGTGAACCAAGGTCACTGTCACCCGAAGATCGTCGAAGCTATGATCGACCAAGCGCAAAAGGTCACCCTGACTTCCCGCGCTTTCTACAACGACTGTCTTGGACCGTTTGAAAAATACATCACCGAAACCTTCGGCTATGACAAGGTTCTCCCTATGAACTCTGGTGCCGAGGCTGATGAAACGGCTCTGAAACTCTGTCGTCGTTGGGGTTACGACAAGAAAGGTCTTCCTGAGAACCAGGCCAAGATCATCGTGTGCGACGGTAACTTCCACGGTCGTACCATTACCATCATCTCCCTTTCCATCGATCCTGACGCATACGCAGGTTTCGGCCCGTTCACCCCGGGATTCATCAAAATCCCTTATAACGATGTCGATGCTTTAGCGAAAGCCCTTGAAGATCCGATGGTTTGCGGTTTCCTTGTGGAACCTATCCAAGGTGAAGCTGGCGTGTATGTGCCCGATGAAGGCTATCTGAAGAAATGCTACGACCTCTGCAAGGCACACAACGTGTTGTTCATTGCTGACGAGGTGCAGACCGGTATCGCTCGTACGGGTAAGATGCTGGCATGTGATCACGAAGGTGTCCGTCCCGACATCCTCGTTCTTGGTAAGGCTCTTTCCGGTGGCACGATGCCTGTCTCCGCTGTTTTGGCCGACGATGACATCATGCTGAATATCAAGCCCGGTGAGCATGGTTCCACATTCGGAGGCAACCCCGTCGCCTGCCGTGTCGGTATCGCCGCCCTTGAAGTGGTGAAAGAAGAGAAGTTGGCTGAGCGCGCCGAATACCTCGGCAAGATTTTCCGCGAGGAGATGAGCAAGGTCAACAGCCCGATGATCAAGCAAGTGCGTGGTAAAGGTCTGCTCAACGCCGTCATCATCCAACCCACGAACGGCAAGGAAGCTTGGGACGTGTGCGAGAAGATGCGTGACCTTGGGGTTTTGGCCAAACCGACCCATCAACACATCATCCGTTTCGCTCCCCCGTTGGTTATTACCGAAGAGGAACTCCGCGAAGCCATCGCCATCATTAAGGAAGCTATTCTTTCATTCGAGTAGTGTTTGTAATAATCTTGAAGCCGGAGGGACGTTTGTTTCTCCGGTTTTTTTTACTTGTGTGTCCCGATAGTATAGGTGAGCTTCATTGGAATTGTTGTTTTGTATTTTGTTAGAACCTTTCCGTGTGAGTTTGTATTTTTTTTATTTTTGCAGCTTATTTTTACAAAGGAAAAAGGACTTTCTTGTTGGTTTCCTGAATGTAATTGATATGGTAAATAATTGAAAATTAACAATATGGAAGAAGCAAAAACTACGATTGAACAAGAGGAAAACGAAATCAAACTTCCCGAAAACGCGTATCGGGAGCTCAAGGAGGGCGAAGAGTACAAGCCTATCTTGTTGAGTGACAAAAAGTATCCCGAACTGAACGGCTGGACAATCTTCTGGGGCATCCTGATGGCGGTCATTTTCTCGGCGGCCACGGCCTACTCCGGACTGCGTTTTGGACAGGTCTTTGAGGCGGCTATCCCGATTGCCATTATCGCTGTGGGTATTTCCACCATCGCCAAAAGGAAGAGCCCGTTGTCGGAAAATGTGCTGATCCAGTCTATCGGTGCGAGTTCCGGCGTGATTGTGGCGGGTGCCATCTTCACTTTGCCGGCCATCTATATCATCAAAGAGACAAACCCTGTGGCGGGCGCGGAAATCCAGGTCAATTTCTTCCAGATTTTCATGTCGTCGCTGCTCGGCGGTTTCTTGGGAATCCTATTCCTGATACCGTTCCGCAAGTACTTCGTCTCCGACATGCACGGCAAGTATCCGTTCCCTGAAGCTACTGCCACAACCGAGATTATCGTGTCGGGCGCGAAAGGCGGAAATCAAGCCAAATTATTGTTAATCAGTGGTTTGATTGGCGGTCTCTATGACTTCCTGATGACTACGTTCCATTTCTGGGCCGACACTATCACCACTCGTATGACGGGCTGGGGCGAGCAGTTGGCCATGAACCATAAGTTCGTCTTCAAGATGAGCGCTGAGTCCATTCTGCTGGGCACCGGCTACCTGATCGGGCTCAAATACGCGGCCGTAATCTGTGCCGGTTCCGCTCTTTCTTGGTGGGTGCTGACTCCGCTGTTGGGCCATTACGGCATGATCGAAGTCGATGGCGTGGCAACAGCCATGAGCACTCTCGATCCTGATTTAATCTTCTCTGGATATGTACGTTACATTGGCATCGGCGGTATCGCCATGGCCGGCATTCTCGGAGTGATCAAGTCTGCGGGTGTGATCAAGAAATCCATCGGTGTGGCGGTGAAAGCCGGCAAGTCCGCAGGTGCGAAGAGCGAGGTGGTGCGCACACAGCGTGACCTCTCCATGAAGATCCTCATGTTCGGATTCTTAGCTGTCATTGTAATGATGGTGCTGTTTTTCTTCTTGGGCGGTATGCACATGAATCTGACACAAGTGCTTGTGGCCTTGTTGGTGGTGTTCCTGTTCGCTTTCCTGTTCACGACTGTGGCGGCCACGGCTATTGCCACGGTGGGCACCAACCCGGTCTCCGGCATGACAATGATGACGCTGATTCTCTCCTCTTTCATCCTCGCCTCTGTCGGGTTGAAAGGCGGCACGGGCATCATCACTGCGTTGGTGGTGGGTGGCATTGTCTGCTCCGCACTTTCCATGGCCGGTGGTTTCATCACCGATTTGAAAGTCGGTTACTGGATCGGCACGTCTCCATACAAGCAACAGGCTTTCAAGTTTGTGGGCACGTTCGTTTCCGCGCTGACAGTCGGTGCTGTAATCATGTTGCTGTCCAAGACTTACGGATATACGGGTGAAAACGCATTGGTGGCTCCGCAGGCCAACGCCATGGCGGCCATCATCGAGCCAATGATTTACGGCGGTTCCACCCCGTGGATTCTTTACATCGTGGGTGCCGTGCTGGCCATCCTGTTGGACGTGATCGGTGTTCCCGCATTGGCGTTCGCGCTCGGTATGTTCATCCCGTTGCAGCTGAACCTCCCATTGTTGGTGGGTGGTTTCCTCGCCTGGTTGGTGAAGACCCGCAGCACAGATGAGGCCATCAACAAGAAACGCGCCGAAAAAGGTACACTTCTCGCTTCCGGTCTGCTCGCCGGCGGTGCCATCATGGGCGTTCTCAGTGCCATCCTCAAATACGCCGGTGTGGAACCCACCTTCATGGTCGACTATATCGGTTCCCCGATGTACAACATCCTCGCCATCGTGATGTTCGTAGGACTTTGCTGCTACCTCGTGGTTCACGCCACGCGCACGGAGAAAGACGTGTGACGTAAGACGTGAGATGTTAGATATAAACAATATAAGACATAAAAGAAAGATAATAGACAATATGACGTATGAGTAAAAATTAACATAAGATTCCAAAGTCTTAAGTCTTAAGTCTTAAGTCATATATACGTCCTTAAACTTATAACCTATAACCATTAAAGAAATGCATATAGCTGTCGCCGGAAATATCGGATCCGGAAAAACAACGTTAACAGGAATGCTGGCCAAGCATTACGGATGGGAGGCTCTCTACGAGAGTGTGGAGGACAATCCTTACCTCGCCAGCTTTTATCAGGATATGC
Organism: uncultured Bacteroidales bacterium; assembly: GCA_946407715.1. The sequence continues at coordinate 13,149 of CAMJPH010000045.1, forward strand.
AACGCTGGTCGTTCAATATCCAAATCTATTTTTTGAACAGTCGCTTCCGTCAGGTGTTGGACATCCGTCAGCGCAAGAAGGATGTCATCCAGGACAGGACGATTTATGAGGATGCCTACATTTTTGCTCCGAACTTGCATCGGATGGAGCTGATGGCCTCACGTGACTTTGAGAACTATGCCTCGCTGTTTGAGCTGATGAAGAAGTTCCTGCAGCCGCCGGATCTGCTCATTTACCTCAAGGCAGATGTGGAGACGCTGATTGCCCAGATCCTGAAACGCGGGCGTGCTTACGAGGGCGACATCAGTCTCTCCTATTTGGAAAACCTCAACAAGTTGTATAACAATTGGATAGAAAGCTATGACGAGGGGAAACTTTTAGTGGTGGATGTCAACAACTTGAAATTCGCGGAACGACCTGAAGATTTCGGGGTGATCATTGAAAAAATTGACACGGAATTGTACGGTCTTTTCAAATAATCCTGTTCTGTAGAGACGTTTCCTGAAATGTCTCTTAATATCATGAAGAATATGCGAGATTTTAACGTTTTCGGCATCATCCCCGCCCGTTATGCTTCTTCCCGTTTCCCCGGCAAACCTTTGGCGTTGATACATGGGAAACCGATGATTCAATGTGTGTATGAGCGGGTGCAGTCTTCTGAGGTGCGCGACCTTGCCGTGGCCACGGACGATGAACGCATCGCGGATTGTGTGCGCCGTTTCGGCGGCAAGGTGGTGATGACCTCACCCGACCATGCCTCCGGTACCGATCGTTGCGGCGAGGCGGCAAAAGCCATGCATCCGAACGATAACGATGTGGTTATCAACATCCAGGGCGACGAACCGCTGATTTCCCCGAGGGAGATCCACCTGCTCGCCAGCGCCTTTGAGGATCGGACTGTGCAAATTGCCACTTTGGTAAACCCGTTTCTGGATGAGGAGCTTTTGCGCAACCCCAATGTGGTGAAAGTGGTCAAGGCAAAGAATGACAATGTGCTGTATTTCAGTAGATTGCCGATTCCGTACTTGCGCGAGAACGCCACTCCACCAAAGAACTACTTCCGGCACATCGGCATTTACGCCTACCGATATGGCGTATTGAAAGAGATTGTTCAGCTTCCGACTTCGGAATTGGAGAACAGTGAGAAACTGGAACAGCTTCGTTGGCTTGAAAACGGCTACACCATTCGGGCATTGGAGTGCGACTACCAAGGGATTGGGGTGGATACGCCGGAAGACCTTGAGAAGTTAGCAGTTAGCAGTTAGTAGTTAGTAGTTATAGTTCCCAGTTCCCTTTATCGTTAAATAGTAAAATCGCAAATCGCAAATCGCAAATGATACCATACATCCTCAAAACTCTGCAACAAGAAGACCATGTGTTCGTGGAGCGGCTTGGCGCGTTCCGGACGCAGTTGAAACATGCCGTAGTCGAGAAAAATGTGATCTTTCCGCCGTATAATGAAGTTGTCTTTTCGCAGGATGATAGCGAGGAGAATAATTTCGCGCTTGCCAATCAGATCAGTCGTGAGAAGAAGTGCCTTTTTACAGAGGCTAATGAGCAGATTATGCGATGGGTTGATGAATTGCTTTCCGCTCTTCAGCATAACAAATCGGTTACGTATGAGGGCTTTGGCACGTTTATGCTGGACAAGAAGGGGAACATCTCCTTTGAGAGCGCGGTCGTGCCGCAGCTGAACAGTCAGTTTGAGGGGATGGAACCGATTGACATTAAGAACGTTGGTGTTGCCGTTGTTGAGGACGATGAACCGGTGAAGGTTGTGGAATCTGTGGAGGAACCCGAACCAGAGCCCGTCGTGGAGCCAGAACCTATTGCCGAACCTGAACCCGAATATGTAGAGACGTTTCCTGAAACGTCTCTACAGTCCGAACCGGAATGTGTTGTTGAACCCGAGCCTGTAGGGGCGAATGATGATTCGCCCGAGGGTGAGACTGTGACGATTGAGGAACCTGTGGAGGAACCCGAACCAGAGCCCGTCGTGGAGCCAGAGCCCATAGCCGAACCTGAACCCGAATATGTAGAGACGTCTCCTGAAACGTCTCTACAGCCCGAACCGGAATGTGTTGTTGAACCCGAACCTGTAGGGGCGAATAATGATTCGCCCGATGATGAAAAGATGAAGGACGATGAAGGTGGCGATGAAATTGACGATGAAGATGACGATGAAGATGACGATGAAGATGACGATGAGGATGACGATGAGGATGACGATGAGGATGAGGATGAAGAGGATGACGACGAAGAGGAGGAAGACGAGAAAAAGCACCACAAATTGGCCTGGCTGTGGATTTTGTTGCTGTTGTTGGTTGCCTTGGGTGCGCTTGGATTTGTCTTCAGAGACAAAATCACGTCGTTTTATCACCAATGGAAAGATAAGGAACAATCAGTGGAGCAAGATGTTACACCTGAAGTGACGGATGATGATAACCAGACAGCCACTTTTGAGGATGAATCGGTTGTGGACGAGGTGGAAGCGGTCGAGGAGGTTACCCCGGAGGTTGTGGAAGAGCCGACCCCGAAGCCGGTTGCTGCCGCTCCCGTGAAATCAACATCCGACGGAAAGTACGACTATATCCAGTTTGAGCAAGGCCGTTTCTACGTGATTGTCGGCAGTTTCCCCACCGAAAGCGATGTAGTAAAACATATCCGTAACAAGAGACTCGGCCAGTATTCACCTGTGATTGTGAAACAGGACGGCTTTAAAAATCTGCGTGTCTGCATCGGCGTCTTCAACACCGAGGCGGAGGCGGAGCAGTTCGGCAAGTCCACAAACCAAAATTATTGGGTGCTGAAATAGTTAGCAGTTAGCAGTTAGTAGTTAGCAATTAGCAGTAGAAATAAAAGGCGATGGATTGCCTTGGAATTGAAACAGATAAAATCAATGTCGAAAATTAACATTAAGAAACATATTCCGAACACGTTGACCTGTCTGAACCTGGTTTGCGGCTGTTTCTCAATCTTGTCAGCGCTGAACGGCAACTTGACGTTGGCAGCCGTGTGGATTGTGGCGGCGGCTGTCTTTGACTTTTGCGATGGTTTGAGCGCACGTCTGCTGAAGGTCACCTCCGACATCGGCAAGGAGCTGGATTCGCTTTCGGATGTGGTCTCTTTCGGAGTCGCTCCCACGATGATAGTCTATAAGTGGATGAGAATCTGCTTTTTACAGCTTACGCCGGCATCCCAGACCGCGTTTTCGTCGTTTCTGATTTACACGGTGTTCTTGGTGCCCGCTTTGTCGGCGGTGCGTCTGGCGCGATTCAACATCGACACGAAGCAGACGGTGAACTTCATCGGGATGCCCACGCCCGCGAACGCCCTGTTTTTAGGCTTCATCCCCGCCGCTGCCGAGTATGTCTCGATATTGAACAACTATTGGGTGGTCATGTGTTTTTCCCTCTTCTTCGCCGTGCTACTGGTCAGCCCCATCAATATGATTTCGCTGAAATTCAAGAACTTCAAGTTCACGCCCATGAATATTGCGCGCTACGTGATTCTGGTGGTGGGCATTGTGCTGTTCTTAATTTTCAAATTGGGCGCGTTCCCGCTGATAATCTTCGGGTATCTGCTGGTTTCCATTTTTTATCACACTTTAACGAATTTGGAGGTAATATGAAATATAAATCTTTAGCATTGTATTGTGGTTCTTCCACAGGGAAAAATCCCGCGTATGCACAGGAAGCGGCGCGTTTTGGCAAAATGTGCGCCATAAAGTCGCTTACTCTCTATTATGGCGGTGGCTCTATCGGGCTGATGGGTGCTGCGGCCAAGGCGTCGCTCGAACACGGCGGGAAGGTTGTCGGCGTGGCTCCCGACTTTTTCACAAAAGGGGAGGTTTTGGCCACCAATCTCACCGAGATGATTATGGTGAAGACCATGAGCGAACGCAAGCAGTTGCTTGAGGAGCGGGCCGATGCCTTCGTGGTCTTCCCCGGCGGTTACGGCACGATGGACGAGCTTTTCGAGATGGTCACAGATGCGCAGTTAGGAATGCATTACAAGCCCATTGTCATTTATAACTATTTAGGTTTCTACGACTTGTTGATTCGGCAATTGGACAAGTTTTTGGAAGAAGGATTTCTGCGCCCCTTCCATCGCGATTTGTTGATCCATGCGGAGAATTTGGACGAGCTGTTCTACCGTCTTGACACCTACGAGAACACCAACGACCATACTTGGTTGGAGAAAATCAAACACTAAAGCGTAAAAGATATGCAGTTCAAGGATGTTTTGGTTGACAAAGCTTTGAAACAGAAGTTGATAGACCTTGCACGTGCAGGTCGAGCCGCCCATGCGCAATTCTTCCTCGCGCAGCCAGGCAGTCACGCATTGGCATTGGCGGTGGCATACGGGCAGTATCTTTGTTGCGAACACCCGACGGAAACCGATTCCTGCGGCGAGTGTCCGTCATGCAAGCAATATGCCAAATTGTCACACCCAGACCTCCACCTTTATTTCCCCAACTGTACGACGAAATCGGTGAAGAAAGATCCTGATTCTGCCCAATTGGCTTCGGAGTTTAAGGATTTCGTTCTCAAAAATGATTTCCATGTGGAAATTCACGATTGGTTGAGTGAGTTGGAAGGGGAGAACAAGCAGGCTTCCATCAACACTCGCGACTGTTCGGACATTCTGTATCACAATAACATTCGTTCGCATCAGGACGGTTACAAGGTGTATATCCTGTGGTGTGTTGACCGGCTGTATCATTCTGCCGCACCGAAATTGCTGAAAACGTTGGAAGAACCGGAAAGCAAATCTGTCTTTATCCTGATTTCAGAGGAACCGGACAAAATTCTGAACACGATTTTGTCGCGCACGCAGTTGGTGAAAATACCCCGCTTGACAGATGCGGATATAGCGGATAAGCTCCATCAAACTTACCCGGAAATCTCCCAAGAAGATGCTTCGGACATCGCGATTTTGGCAGACGGCGATTACAACAAGGCGATGCGGATTGCCACGGACAATGAAGAGCAGAACCTTTTGTTACGGCAATTTGAGGTGTTTTTTGACAGCGTGATGGCTTTTGCGCAGAAAAAGAACCTTTTTGACGTGCAGTACGACCAAGTGCAGGTCGTTATAGACGAGGTGGTCAAGCAGGGACGTGAATATCAAAAACAGTTCCTTCTGTTAGTCCTGCGCATGTTGAGAAATACGCTTATGCAAAATTCCAGCAATGTGGGATTGCTGAAGGTGACACATCAGGAACAATCCGTGATTGCCAAATATCAGGGTGTTTTGAATCTGAAGCAGATTTCCTCCATGGCGGAGTTGTGCAACAAAGCGATTTATCACATTACACGAAACGGGAATTCGTCACTCATCCTCACGGATTTGTATTTTCAGTTGGCGAAGTGCTTATAATTGTTTTAAGTTTCAAGTTTCAGGATAATTAATTGAGTCCGCTTGAAAAAGTGCTCTCTTTCAAGAAGCCAATAGGCTACGCCG
>CAMJPH010000046.1 GCA_946407715.1 uncultured Bacteroidales bacterium
CCTATTCGCTGAACGAGGACCAGCAGTGGTGGTGGCGCAAGCTCTACTGGTACGGGCTGGGCGAGTTCATGTACAAGAACAGCATCGAAACCGACCATCTGCAGTTCATGAACTTCGCGTTCCCGGACGACGCGAAGCCGGCAGGGGAGTTGTCTTACCCGAAGGCGGAAGACACTGATTCCGTGATTGTTCCCATCGGAGGGGGCAAGGATTCTGTGGTAACGTTGGAGGATTTGCGAACGACCCGCAAGGTGGTGCCGTTCATAATCAACCCGCGTGGGGCGACCCTCGACTGCGCCCGCGTGGCCGGCTTCGACCGCGAGGAACAGATTCTCGTCCTGCACCGCCAAATCGACCCGAAACTGCTGGAACTCAACGCGCATGGCTTTCTCAACGGACACACGCCCTTCTCCGCGATGCTGGCCTTCTACTCCGTGCTGCTCAGCTCGGTCACGGGCATCCGCGATGTGGCCCTCTCTAACGAGTCGAGCGCGAACGAACCGACGATTCCTGGTACCTACATCAACCACCAGTATTCCAAATCGTTAGAGTTTGAGACCGATTTCCGCGACTATGTTCACGACTGGATGGGCGACAGCAACCACTATTACAGTCATTTGCGTCCGCTCAACGAGCTGCAGATTGCCGAGCGGTTTGCGCAGTACCCGCAATATTTCCCGGTCTTCAAGAGCTGCAACGTCGGCAGCAAGGAGAACAAATGGTGCGGTCATTGTCCGAAGTGCCTCTTCGCCTACATCATCCTCTCGCCGTTCATCCCCGACGTACAGCTGCAGGAAATTTTCGGTCATGACCTCCTCGACGACCCGACCTTGGAGCAGACATTCGACGAGCTGTCGGGCCTCTCCAAGATCAAGCCCTTCGAGTGCGTGGGTACGGTCCGCGAGGTCAACGAAGCCCTGCGCCGCATCTGCAACACTCACGGCGACAAGTACTTGCTGAAGCACTATGTCAACGCCACGCTTGCGCAGATGGAGGACGATATGCTGGAGGAGTATTACAATATGGCACCGTAGTCAATTAGTAATTGGTGAATTGTGATTGGTGATTAGTGATTAGTGAATTGTGATTTGTGAATTATGAAGAAAATAGTACTTTCTCTTTTTTTTGTTTTGCACTGCGATAGTTGGTTTTTCGCAGGTTAAATTGGATTATACGGCTAAGCCGAAAGCGGAAGCGAAAGGGTTTTCCGCTAAAGGATTGTCGGCGACGAGCGCGCAATTCCTCTATCAGTTAAAACAGGCGGAAGCCACGGCCGACCGCTCCGCCAAGGCGTCCGCGTATGCTAAACTGCAACGCGAATATGACCTTGTGCAGGGGAAAGTCTCGGCCGTTGTTGTTCTTGCATCTGGCAAAACGGTCCAGGATCTGTCCGCCTACGATGTGACCGTGGGCGTCGTGTCGGGTAATCTGGTCACCGTGACGATCCCTGTCAGCCGTTTCGCAGAGTTGGCGGAATCAGGTGTCTGTTCCTCCATCAACATGGGAGGAGAACAGCACCTGATGCTGGACAACGTCCGCCCGAATTTGGGTATCGACATGATCCATGCGGGAATGAACCTGCCGCAAGGCTATGATGGCAGCGGCGTGGTGGTGGGCGTCATCGCTCTCTGGATGCAGCACAACCCCTCGCTGGGCACCGACTCCGCACGGGCCATCCTGCACAGCACGGCCCGCAACGACCGTTACACCGGAAATTGCGTGTCAACGCCCAGCAACATTTGGGGGCACGGCAAGGTGAACGCTTTCGGCGGACTGCCCGTCAACACCTCGATGTGGCTGCTCAACACCTTTTCTGAAACGGACGTTTTCGGCTATGTGGAAGGCGGCGGCGTGGTGGTGGAAGGAACTCATACCATCACGGCCATTCCGAACACCAACCACATTTTCGTGGCATGGGAAGACGGCGTCACCGACAATCCCCGCACCGTCAATGTCACCTGCGACACCACCTTTATCGCCTTGTTCTCCCAAATCAGTTACGAGGATTGCGATACAATCGAGGATTTCCCATGGACGGCGGAATTTGACGAGAACTTCACCTGCTGGAAACTGATAGATGCCGATGGTGATGGCTCTAACTGGGCGAAATTTCCAGCCACTATCGCATCCTTAGGCACAGGACCAAGTGTCACCAATTTGGACAACTGGCTGGTCAGTCCGGCCATCCAAGTGAACCAGCACTTAAAGGCCAAAATGTCCACCAGATGCATCAGTCCGATCGGCTCTCAGGACTGTTCGATTTTGTTATCCACTTCAGGCAGCGAAACAACAGATTTCACCACCGTACTCGGCACCCATACCTTTACATCAACGGAAGTAATAGTTTTTTCACTGCCGTTGGATAATTACCAGGGCCAGACAGTGCGTATTGTGGTGCGTCACCATAATTGTGCCACTCTTGCTGCATCGCTGTTCTTAAATGATTTCTCCATAGAAGTCGTTGAGGATTCCGTTTCCGTGCCCTCATACGTTGGGATGCGTGACGTAGGACTGTGAGGAGATGTGACCTTTTGTAAAATAGGCTTACACCTGCAGTAAGATTTTCTTACACTATTTGTAAACTGTAATATGCTGACTATCTAACAATCAGCACATTACGGTTTTGGCATTCTTTTGGCATGTTCTTTTCGGAATTGTAGAGACGCGCCATGGCACGTCTACGATATCAAAAACGGAAAAACATGTCAAGAAGAACGAACATAGCCCTATTGATGATGCTTTTGTTTGGGGCGGCAAACGCGCAGGACACGGCGGTGATGACCCTGCGCGATTGCATCCACTATGCTCTGTCGCATTCGGCCGAGATGCGCGTGCTGCAGGCCGACCTCGGCGACGCGCAGCTCTCCCGCCGCAACGCCATCCTCAACGCCTTCACCCCGGTAGTCAGCGGCGATGTTTACGCTTACTCCAACTTCGGCCGCTCCATCGACCCCGAGACGAACACCTACAGCACCACCACCTCCTTCCACAATGGTTACGGTGTCTCTGCCGGCATCACCCTCTTCAACGGATTCAGAGCAGTCAACAACTTGAAAATCACGAAACTGGCAGAGTCGACGGGCGTGACGAGAATCCAGCAGAGCGAAGACCGGATCCGTCTCGCCACGATGGAGGCCTACTGCAATGTGCTCTATTACACGGAGTTGTTGAAAACGCTACAGTCGCAGACGGAGACGGCGGAGACGGCCTTGCGGCTCGCGCAACGGCAGAGGGAGTTGGGGCAGAAGTCGCCGGCGGAGGTACTGCAGATGGAGGCAGACCTCTCCGACCGCAGGTACAGGTTCATCGTCTGTGAGAACCAACTTCAGAACTCCTATATCACGTTGAAAGACATTATGTTATATCCGACAGAACAGCCGTTCTCCGTCACGGATGTGGACGCGGACACGGTGTTGTCGGATGCGGTGCGTGCAATGGAGGTGAGTCGGGCGGCGGAGCGTCTGCCGGCCGTAATCATAGCCGAAAATGAGCGGCAGACCGCCCGTCTCGCCTTCAAAACAGCGAAGTGGCAGCTGTTGCCGTCGCTGTCGCTGTACGGTGGCTGGTCCTCGACCTACTTCACCTACCCGGGGCGTGCTGACTACGTGCCCGTTCCCTATTGGAGGCAACTCTCCGACAACGGTGGCGAGTACGTGCAGTTGTCGCTGAGCATCCCGATTTACGACAGGCTGTCGCGGCAGACGGAAATCGCGCGTCGGCGCAACGACTGCGACCGTGCGGAAGCCCGATACGCGCAGGCCCGGCAGACCGTGGAGGCCGAAATCCACCGTGCCCTCGCCGACCGCGACGGGGCCGCCGCCGCCCTCCGTCAGGCCGAGCAGCACGCCGCCCTCCAGCAGCAACTCTATGCAATGAGTGCCAAGCAGTTCGAGCAGGGCCTCATCTCCGCCCTCGACTACCGGACCGTCGCCGACAACCACCTGAACGCCACCGCCGAACTGCTCAACGCGAAGCTGCAGCTGTTTGTGAAGACGTGGGTGGTGAGGTATTATTTTGGTTTAGTGAACAGTGAATAGTGATCAGTGAACGGATTGTAAATTGTCGAATGAGCTCTGTGTTTTGAAAAACATATTCTTTTAACAGCCCATTCCTCTCCTCTGGAGAGGTGCCCGCAGGGCGGGGTGGTAAGGCAAAACGTACGAAGTGCAATTAACCCCATACAAGCGCAGCGCAGTCAGATTTGGGCTGGTAACACTGGAATCCGCGGTGGGATAGTGCATTGGAAGCGCGAGAATGAACACACTAACTCTTCACAAACTTCCTCATCAATAGGCCTTCTGAAGTATATACTTTTAGTATGTACGTCCCCTGTGATAATTGTGACACATTGATTTCTGAGTGTCGGTCGTGTTCGATAGTCTGTACGAGTATTCCTGTCATGGAGTAAATCTCTATTCTTTGTATTGGGTAATCGACCGGAACAATCAAGTGGAAGCAGTCTGCTACGGGGTTGGGATAGAGCGTAATAGCCGCCATTTCGTTTCCTTGAATCCCTGTTTCCCGAGAGACCGAAATGTGCAACCGATAGGTTCCCGTTGCACCATCTTGTTGAGGTACAATGCGATAATATAGTCTGCCTCCATTCTCAATTGTCATGGTGGGTATGTAGTTCCCATAAACCGAAGACCAGTTGATGCCATCGTCTGACACGGATATTTTTGCATCCACGGAGCAGCTTGGATCATTCGCGCAATCGAATATCACGGCATCCACATAATATGTGTAATCAGCGGGAAAATCAATTTTGTAATGATCCACATCGGAAGATGTATGGAACGTTTCGTCAGCGACAACAGAAGAGGACTGTTCGCTGATTGTGGCCAACAAATAGGAAGTGTTCACCGTATTGTTCGGCTCGTACATATCCGGCTCTATTCCATCCATCCGGGCAACAATAATTCGCAACTGGTAGGTTCCGATTTCATAGTCCGTATAAGGTAATACCCTGAAATACACAGTTCCACCATCAGGAAGTGTCAATTCAGGCATTGAACTTCCATGATTTGATGACCAATCATTCCCATCGGTGGAAGTGGCAAATTTTGCATCAGCTGTATAATTATTGTCATTATAGCTATCCAGCAAATCAGCATTTACAGTATATGAATATCCTGCCGGGAGGTTGATTTTGTAGTAATCATTATCGGTGGTGACATGGAAATTTGCGTTGACATTGTAATTATGACTGTTGGAATTGACAGTGCCGAGATTGTAAGCAGTGGCGGAGGTGTTGTTTGGCTCATATATATCAGGTTCCATTCCTCCAGTCCGTATAACACTTATTTGCAGCTGGTAGGTGCCAATTTCATGGTCTGTGTATGGAAGGACCCGGAAATAGAGGGTTCCGCCATTGCTTATCGTCAAAGCAGACATAGAACCACCGTAATTGGATGACCAATTGTTTACATCCGTGGATGTTGCAAACTTGGCATCGGCCGAATAATTGCTGTTATTGTAACTATTGAGGATGTTTGCATTTATGGAGTAAGAATATCCCACAGGAAGGTTAATCTTGTAGTAATCATTATCGGTGGTGACATGGAAGTTCGCGTTGATATTGTAATTCTGGCAGTTGGAGTTGACAGTGCCGAGATTGTAAGCAGCAGCAGAGGTATTGTTTGGTTCGTATTGGTCGGGATTGATAGACCTAATTACGAGAGTATGCAATGAATACGTACCTATATCACCTTGACTTGTAGGAGTCACTTTGAAATATACAGTACCGCCATCACTCATCGTAGTTCCACACTGATTCAAAATAGCTGTTAAAACACTTGCATCATAATCGAAAGGGCCTTGCCAAGATGCTGTATTGTCAACCGAGAAATAGAACTTCGCATCCACAGAATAAGATATGTCATCATTATAATACATATCTTGCAGGACAGGAACAAAATCATAGGAATAACCAGACGGAAGTACTATTTTATAATAGTCCACATCAGTAGTATTATGGAAGTTTGCCCCATTCGTATTCACTTCGGCCATATTATCAGTGAAAACCGGAGTAAGCGAATATGCGGTTGAAACTGTATTGTTGGTTTCATAAATATCCGCCATTGGGGCATCAAGAATAGTGATTCGCACTGGATTTTGGTAGTATGTGCTTCCCGCATAAATCCAATATGACGATCCTTGCGGTTTATAACGTAAAGCTAACAAATAGTCTCCCGATGGTACGCTAACTACTCCTGTAAAATCAATCCCGTCTGGTGCGTATGACATGGCAGGAATAGGAGATGAAAAGATTGTGTCTTGGATGGTTTGGATATATGAACCAGTTAGAGAGAACAGTGCCACTGAAACAGCGCCATAATAAGGATACGTAGTCGCATTTGCAGGACTGACATTAACTGTCAATGAATGACCTGAATAAATCGGTTCTTCGGACAAATAAAAGTCAGAATATGTTTCAATATCAGCTGAATAATGTACGGTAAACGATGCGAAATTGATGTTGTTGATATTATCTTTGACAATTCTTGATGTAGCAGGATCGTTCAGATTGGTGGTAGATGTGATAAAGACATAATACACTCCAGGGCCTATTGGCAATCCGCCTTGAACTGTAAAACTTTTGTTCACATAGTGATTGGGAGTAATTGTGGTATAGTTTGATGGTATTTCTGCGACAACATTTCCATCTATGTCAGACACGATTGCCACCAGATAACCGTTGAAATTGGCATTACCTGTATTTGCCACTGCACAACTAATCGCAATTGGATGATTGGGACCAAACAAATAGCTGGTATCGGATGTCGCCAATGTTCCATGCATTGTGAGATCGTAATTGGGGTGAATTGTTTGATTGGCTGGTGAGATGTGAATGATAGCCTGTTGCCCATAACTGTAATTTCCATATCCACTACCAGTCCCCCCAGAGCCAGGAGCAAGGGCAGAAATGGAGAAATAACCATCATCCTGTCCACTCCATCCCCAATTGAAGTGAAAAAGGTTGTTGTTTGAATATCCATCACAAACAAAAGCATGTCCAGCTGTATTGTTTGCATCATGTCCTGTGTAAAGAATCACCCTGTTTGAATCCAATTCGTTTTTTAATATGCTAATCCATTGTTCATACGTGTAATCAGACTTAGATATACCTGTAAGATTGTCACTGTAGTTAAAGTATGTTTTTAACGCTGTTTCGGGGCAAGGTAATCCTAATCCAATATTGTCAATGAAAAATGGGATCCCACTAGCATCTGTTCCATAATTCATATCTACACTCACTCCGCACATATACATCAATGAAGATATGGCACTTGCCTGCATAAGAGTATACGAAGAAGATGTAGAATAGTCGTTCAACATCTCATTCCAAGCAATTCCAGTTTCAAAATTTACACTTTGTGTGCCGTAAATAGGATCCGTATAAGTATGGGATCCGACACCAATTTGAGGATATTCCCAATATTTCAGTACCTGTGCCATTGCTGTGGCAACACAACCAGTATAGGTGTTGTCGTCAGCATCGTAATCGTATGGGCAAGATAAATTATACGGCCAAATCTGATCCCAGTGTGTGGATAACAAAGGTGTAACATTGGTGATACTTTTTATAGGCAACTGTTCTCCAGCCAATAGCCTTCCCCATTCTTTTCGTGTTTCATCAGAACATCTGAACAAATACGTGTTCTGTATTTGTTGCTCGTAACCGTTTAACCAATCTTTGAGGTTACGAGGCATATTCTCAATTTGGAAAGAATTATCCATAGAATACCCTAATATGGGGATTGCATTATCATTGGCCGAAACAATGACAAAACCATTGCCATTGACTGCATTAAAGATGTAGAACCCCGAGAAAAGGGTGTCCATTGGAAGAAGGCGAAAGTCTGGGGTCTCACGTTGGAAACGCAGTGTCTTGCCTTTCACTGATGGTCCCGTATTGTTCTGTTTCCAGAAATTGACGGCCACCCTTTTGGCTGTTAAAGTGTCAACCGGGTTGGCGAAAGCCAAGTTGGTGCTGATGATCAGTGTTAATACCAATGTGATTTTCTTCATATATGATAAAAGTTTCAATAGGACAGTCTTGCTATTCGTCGGCTTCGACAGGAATTCTGACCTGACGGGTGGAAATATTTCTGCGGACTTTGGCCACCTTTTGGTACTTTGGAACTATCCGAGTTCGGGGATATTCCACGTCTTTGTAGGTTATGGTTTCAAGAAGAACCGCCACTTTAACATTCACTCTGATTTTTCCAATTGGATTATCATTTCGTAAACAGATGTAATACGTTCCTTGAACATCGTTCGCATCTACAAATCTTCCGCAAGCCCCCGGACCATCACCTGTTTGCATACAATAGGCACGTTCCCCATTCACGAATGCATTTCTATCGCTCCTGTTAGAAATAATAGCCCATATAACATTACCCACATCACCTCTGTCAGGAACAAGTAAATTAGTGATTTCTCCTGCAACGAAAGCCTCTAACGGACTCATTGTTGTTCCTGCTATTGCTGAAGCACCTTTCACCAACATGTTCTTGTTTTTGCTCCACCAATTGTTAGAATGGTCTCCTACACATATCCAATACCCCCAACCGACCACTCTTTTTCTCTGGTTGGCACTGGCGGTATTTTGTGGTAAATTAAAGGTAATACATTTGCGAGGATTCTCATTTAATATCATTCCAGCAACTGAGCAGATTTCTTCATTTCGATCTAATAACATCTCTTCCGACACCTCTTTTGATGCCACTTCTTTCATCGTCTCTACGTAATGCACAGTGTCATGCCCTACAAGCGAATCCTCCGAATAGTGTGTGTATGTCGTGTCATACAATGTCTTCCATTGCCAGTCTGTGTTAAAATTAACCGTTTCTTGAGATTTAGGGATTCGTTTTATGTGCAGGGAGCACATTTTACCGCCCATACCGTTGGTTATCTTGAATAGATATACCTTTGTGGAGAAAACATTGACTTTATAATCAGTCAGTCTTGCTGTGAACTGGCTTGTTTTAACTTGGTTAGGCAGTTCCACAATCTCGAATTGCACACCCTTTCCCTTAGCAAGTTCAAAGTCTACAACGATTACGTCTCCTTCAGCAAAACTGTAGTAGAATTCTTCAGTACTACCTCCATTCATCTTAAAAGACAAATCAGCGACTTGAATGGACGGCTGTGCTAACGCGAAGGTCGTACTCATTATCAAGGAAACACATTCTAAAAAGCGTTTTTGAATCATCGTTCTTTGAAATATATTGTTTTTAATCCACTTTCACGGGCGTCCAAACACAGCGAACCTTGTTACGTTCGTCCACTTCTTCGTCCGCAACTTTCCCGTTTGTGAACTTCACGTTGTAATATCTACCGGATCTTGGGTTTTGCTCCTTTGCCCAGTAATACTCTCGCTCAAAGTTGGCAAACATATCCTTATATTGATAGATGGTCTGTAATTCTCCTATAGTCGGAAGTCTCCACCCTTTCCCTTTGCATTCACATACACTTTTAGCGGCGACCCAAGACATTCGTGAAGGTTCATCCATGCCGTTAACATAGATGTCTCTGCCAGGAATTTTAATGGTGTTTTCTGGAGCGATAGGGTCACGAGACTCACCATCCGCAGATTGAGCGAAACAAGGTAACACCCACAATGAAGTCATAATTGCAATTACCACACATACGATTTTTTTCATTCTTCCTCCGCCGTTTGTTTCCCTGTCAGCGCATCAGGGTTCATTCGCTCCCCAGTGCCTCAAGAACAAACCACAAAAGAAGCGTGGCACTGACATACCACTCTTCTATCGGAGGTCGTGAGAATTACCTTATAGTGGAGAATGTAATAATCAGCCCACGCTATAAGCGCGAACTATTACACTCACTTGCACTATAATTCTGGAAATTTCTCACGTTTCCGATAGCAAGACGAGCATAACGCTTCGTTTAATTTCAATAAAAATCCCGCCAACCATCCAGCAAATAAACACTTTCGGTTGACGGGGCAAAAATACAAAAAATATTTTCTCCTCAAACCTGCTAAAAACTTTACGACAGACACAGAAATTATATTAAAACGAACAGATAGTCACTTTCTCGAAAAAAACGATGGGCTTGACATTGAGCAAGTCAAGGAATTGTTGTATTTTTGCCGTGTTAATCATCAAAACAATTGTTTAAACGAGAGTATGATAAAGACGCGGAAAACGAAGCTGAAAACCATGAACACTAAACCAGAGTCACACACAGCAGGATACATTAAGGTGGGCAGAATCTCCATGTCTATTGCGAGACAGGCACATGTGAAATGTGCTGACATCATGATTGACAACCGACATGTTGAGCATATAAACAAGAAACATCGGGTGGAACTTGACACTCTTGGTATATCGGCAATAGACTTTGTCAAGTTGATAGTATCGACTTTTGGAGAGATACGCCAAGCACCAAATGATGCATTGAATTTGGTTGCAAGCAATTCCGAAGGAAAGAGATTCGTCGCTGTCGTCACACTTAATTATAACTACAAGAAGAAATTTTGGGAAATAAGAACGGCGCTCCCAGTGAGGACCGCCGTCGTAAATTCCAGAAAACTTTTATGGGAACGGGAGCGAACCCCGCTAAAGAATTAATCTTTGTGCCTTCCGCCTACGCGCTACGCTTACACCCCATGTGGTTTCCTGTTTGTCTTTAAGTGTTCTCTGCTCTTCCCAAGAACATGGCATTGTATGGTCAAACCGTGCCAAATGACGCTGCAAAAATAAAAAAAAAGGAAACACCAAACATCCTTTTGTAAACATCCCTTACACCCGCTGTAAGATTTTCTTACACTTCCCTTTCGCCACCTTTCGCTGACTATTTCACAACCAGTACGTTACGGTTTTGGCATCCTTTTGGCATATTTTCCTTGAACAGCCTCGGAGAGTCAAAACGCACGAAGTGCAATTAACTCCACACAAGCGAAGCGCAGTGTGGGGCAGTTAAAAACAAAACTATGGACAGAGCGATAGAGCAAAAAAAAGGAATCCGCAAACTCTTCACCCGCAAGGCGCTGCCCTACTGGGGCGGGGCACTGCTGCTCGTCTTCATCGGGTGGTTGCTGCTGCGGGACAACGCCTCGCGACTGCGCACGAACGGCGACACCCTCACCGTCGGCGAGGTGCGGCGCGGCGAGTTCAACGACTACATCCGCATCAGCGGGCGCGTGGTGCCGATGACCACTGTGCAGCTCAGCCCATTGGAGGGCGGTGTGGTGCAGCAGATTGTGACGGAGGAGGGCTCGCACGTCCGCGAGGGCGACATCATCCTGATCCTCAGCAACGAAGCGCTCGACATGCAGATTCTCAACGCCGAGGCCGACCTCGCCGAGAAGGAGAACATCCTCCGCAACACGATGATCCAGATGGAACAGCAGAAGCTGAGCCTCCAGCAGGAGAAACTGCAGCTGCAGATGGAGGTGCGCCGCAAAAAACGCACCTACGAGGCGAAAAAGTCGCTCTATGACGACAACCTCGTCGCGAAGGAGGAGTATTTGCAGGCTGAGGAGGAGTACCAATTGGCCACCGACCGGCTCAAGCTGGTCGAGAACCGCGCCAAGCAGGACAGCCTCTACCGTTCCGTGGAAATCCGGCAGATGCGCGAAAGTCTGGAGAACATGCGGCTCAACATGCAGATGATACGCAAACGCAAGGAGAACCTTACCATCAAAGCCCCGATTGACGGCGAGCTGGGCCTCGTCGATGTGGTGCTCGGACAGTCTGTCGCGATGGGCAGCAAGGTCGGACAGATCAACAATCAGGACAACTACAAGATCGAAGCCCTGATTGACGAGCACTACATCGACCGGGTGACAGCGGGGTTGGAGGCCGACTTCGAGCGGCAGGGCGGCAAGTGCAACGTGTTGATACGCAAGGTCTATCCCGAGGTCCGCGACGGCAAGTTCAAGGCCGACTTCAAATTCACGGACGGCCAGCCGGAGCACATCCGCAACGGTCAGACGTTCTACCTGAACCTGCAGCTCGGTCAGCCCGTGGAGGCGGTGCTCATCCCGCGCGGCGCCTTCTACCAGAAGACCGGTGGCAAGTGGATCTACGTCGTCACGAAGGACGGCACCAAAGCCGTGAAGCGCGACATCCGCATCGGTCGCCAAAACCCGCAGTACTACGAGGTTTTAGAGGGGTTGGAACCCGGGGAAAGGGTAATCACGTCGTCGTATGACGGGTATGGGGAGGCGGAGGAATTAATAATCAGTAATTTTCCTCCGCGAAATGGTTAACCGCATCAATGTCAAGGTCTTGGAGTTCTATCTCGTCGTCATCGTCAAGATCAAGTAGGAAACCCATGTAAAGTGGAAGTGTCAACACTGCACCTTGACGTCCCACGTTATAGTTGCCGAACTTCACTGCTTGGGTCACGTGGTAATGTTCGGGGTTACCTAAAACTGTGGAAAGACTTTTGGCCTTGCCTGATTTTGCTTTGACTTCCAAGGGCAGGCATTCGCCGTGATGACGCACCAGAAAGTCGAGCTCAAGGCCGAACTCTTTGTGGAAATAGTAAAGGCTCTTCCCTTTTTTGCATAGGAAGTCGGCCATCAGATTTTCAAAGATAGCTCCTTTGTAACCATAGAGATTACCTTGAAGCACATCGGCGCGCGTGCCCGAGTCAAGCAAAGCCACCAGCAGGCCAATATCTGTGACATAAACTTTGAAACAGTCTTCTATTGCATTGCCGGACAAAGGAAGCTCAGTCGTTGTGGTGTTGTAGCAGCGGTGTATGATTCCGGCATCCTCAAGCCATTGCAGGCATCCGAGATATTGGGAGGAACGGGCACCTTTTTTGATAGTTGCATATTGGAATTTCTTATTCTCTTTGGCCAGTTGCCTTGGTATTGATTCAAAACATTCCCGAATATGTGGTTTGACGTTATCATCCGCATATTTCACCATATCATCCTCATATTCAGCGATAATCGTGCGGAACAACTCGCCCACCTGACCGATGTGTTTTGTCTCAAGAAACTTGTTTACCACCTCTGGCAGGCCGCCTACGACGATATAGCGGTGAAGCAATTGCATCAGAGTCTGATGTATGCCGTCGGGAACGGGTGTTTCATGCAGCAAACAGTCTGACAAGATGTCAATAATTCTTTGCCGGATTCCGTTGGCCCAGAGGAACTCCTCAAAGTCAAGCGGATACATATCCACAATAGTCTCATATCCAACAGGGACTGAGTTTTTCCCAAGTTGCTCCTTGGCTTTTTTCTTTTGTTTCTCACCATAACCTTTCACACCGAGCAGCGAACCAGTGGCTATGACATCGTACCGGCCGTCAATATTGAACGATTTCAATGCGGTTCTGGCATCAGGGCAGTCTTGAATCTCGTCGAAAATCAGGCATGTTTCGTAAGGGATGAATTCCGCTTCGGGCATAATTGCGGAAAGATTCATCATCATAACATCCACCTCTTTAGAACCGGTAAAAGCAGCGGATTTTTCCGGTTGGAGTGCAAAGTTGACGTAAACGACACTCTTGTAGTTCATCTCCGCAAAATGTTGAACAATAAAGGTTTTGCCACATTGTCTGATTCCTTTTATGACCAGCGGTTTATGGTTTTCTGTGTTTTTCCATTTGATGAGGATGTCCTCAATCTTTCTCTTCAGCATAATGACACGATTTTTCAGCCCGCAAAAATACACTTTTCTGACGGAAAAAATCAATATCTAAACATTTTTCTGACTGAAAAAATCGGTGACGCTACACTTTTCTGACGGATACGATTATAAAACCAGCATCCGGCGAAGGTGATTCAGAAGGAGCTGGAGCGTGTGGAAACGCAACATTTTGCGTTTCTACAAGGCGAACAACGCATCCCCTTTCACCTCGCGGGAAATCTTCCGGGCGTACATGTTGTCCAAAAGACCATTCGGCGTGATGAATGCCGGCAGCAATGACTTCTTCGTTTGGGTGACCTTACGGAAAATACGCATCCGGCGGGCGAGTTGGCTGTCGTAGCTTTTCGTGATTTCGTATTCGTCTGTGGAGTATTTCATTTCGCAGATGCTGATGCACTTGTCGGAACGGTCGATGAGTAGGTCTATTTGAGCACCGTGCTTTAGGTCTTCGTCTGTTTCATCGGAAGTGTTTTTGGGAGGACGATAGAACCACGAGCAAGGTTTGTTGATGGTTCCGTCGATGCCCAATGCCTGGACAATCTGATCCAAGTGATTGAGGCACACGATCTCAAAAGCATAGCCGCACCAACTCTCGTAAACACTGGTGGACTGCATCTTCTGCCAATAGCCTTTCATATAACTTCCAGAGTCGCGCATAAAGCGGAAATGAAAGAGCGTGAAGGGATCAATCAGCTGGTATAGCATGTCTTTCTTGCTCTTTTTGAACGGAATATAGCTGCGGATGAAGGCGCATTCTTCCAGCTCTTTCAGCAAGCGAGTCAGGTTCCCGTTGTTGGTTTGGTGCGCTGCCGCTATGATCTCCTGCCGTGTCATGCCCATTCCTTTTTTTTCCAATGCTGTCACTACGGCAATATGGTTGCCCGCTTTCTTGAAAAGCGATTTGAAGATTTTTTCGAACTCATTCACCATCTCACCGCCACGGGTAAAACAAAGGGACTCAATGTTTTGAGCCACACTCTTGTCGCGTTCGAAAAGCGACAGGTAGTAGGCCACGCCGCCAACCGACATGTAGCACTCGATGATTTCCTGCCGCTCGTACAGGAATCCCTGCGATTTGAAGTATTGTTCAGTCTCACCCAAGGTGAACGGAGAAAGGAGCATGGTGTGCGTGGCGCGGTTATGCAGACCGCTTTTCGAGTTGATCACCTTGTTGAGCATCCAGGTTGTCGCACTGCCGCAGACAATGAGTTTGATGTCGTTGCGATACGCCGCCCAATCGTTCCAGAAATGTTCCAACGCACTCACGAACTTGGATCCTCTTGTGTCGAACCACGGTAATTCGTCGAAGAACAGAATTTTGGGGCCATCTTCGGCATCGTGTTCTATGAACGACTCAAGCTGACGGAAAGCTTGGGTCCAAGTTTCAGGCTGTTCAGCGGTCGTAGTATAGTTGTTCAGGGCGTAGTGGAAGTTTTCCAGTTGTTCTTTGGTGTTGGCGTTTTCCTTGCCCGTCATCCTGAACGTGAATTTTCCTTCAAACAGTTCTTTAACCAAAAAAGTCTTCCCTACACGCCGTCTGCCGTAAATAGCGACGAACTCCGATTTTTCACTTGCCAAATACTTTTCCAGCTTGACAATCTGCTCTTTACGACCGATGATGTGCTCTTTCATACTCAAGAATTTTGGCGCAAAGATACAAAAAATATGAGATTGCGCCAACCTTGTGGTAGAATTCTGGCGTAATCTCTGTTTTTTTACGAGATTGCGCCAAGGAACTTGTTTTGCAAAGGGGCGATGGCAAGTCCCAAAAATAGTATTTTTGCCATTATGAAAGTTTCAATGATGACCTTTGAAAAAATGATGATACCTGTAAAGAAACCTTACACCTGCTGTAAGAAATCTTTACAGCGGCCCTTTTGTTAGATGTTTAGAGAATTGACAACCAATGGTTTATGTTTTTGGCACGGAAAATGATGTATGAGAATGATGAAGAACGATGTATGGATGTTTATAAAAAAAATAAATCCTTAAGCAGCCTCGGAGAGGCAAGACGCGCGAAGCGCTAATAACCCCATACAAGCGAAGCGCAGTGTGGGGCTTAAAACAAAAAAATATGAAAAGTTACCTTAAATTCCTCAGTCGCAACAAACTCTACACCGCCGTCGAAGCGGTAGGGCTCGTCGTGAGCCTCGCCTTCGTCATCCTAATCGGCAGTTACGTGACGCAAAATCTGGCCGTCGTGTATCAGCAACCCGGCCATGACCGCATTTACGGCCTCGGCACCACCTCCAACTTGGGGCTTTCGGTGTGGGACAAAGCCTCCATCGAAGCACAGGTGCCCGGAATTGAGGCTATCGCTCGCTTTGGCTATGCTACCGACGAGATTTCTTACCACAAAAAAAACTATGAAGCGGAAGTTCGTCAGGTGGATGCGGAGTTCTTCAAGATCTTTCCACAGTTTAGCCTTGTGGAGGGCACAGCCATCCCGTTCGACGGCACCCATAACGCCATTGTCAGCCAGAGATTTGCGAACAGTTTGGAAAAAACGGGCAATCTTATAGGGCAACGCTTCGTCATCAAAGAAGAAGAGGAGGAGGAATATACCATTTGCGGCATCATGGATGGTCCGGAAAACACCTTGGTTGCCCACATTGATGTACTGATTCCGGTGAATGAGAAATGGTGGGCTGGGCGCGAACCTTTCCACAGC
This sequence comes from uncultured Bacteroidales bacterium, assembly GCA_946407715.1. Next base: position 16,312 of record CAMJPH010000046.1, read on the forward strand.
GTGGACGGCACGAAGACCTTTATTCGCAGGATGGAAAACACCAACGAAGAAGATTTCAAGGCACAAATACTTGAAGTATGCCGTCAAAACTATGGATCGTGGATAAATAAAGAACTTAAAATATTCAGTTTCAAGGAGATGTTCTTCCGCACTGAGAACGATTATGTATTACGCAGCGGCAACCTCAGCAGCATACGGATATTGTCAGCGGTGGTGTTCCTTCTCCTTCTGTCGGCACTCATCAACTACGTCAACCTCAATATGGCTTTGGTGGGTAAACGCGCCAAGGAGATGGCTACCCGCAGACTTTTGGGGGCACAGAAACTCTCCGTCATGGGCAAACTTATTATCGAATCTGTGTTGTTCACGGCAGTATGTTTCGGTTTTGCCTTTTTGTTGGCTCACGCCCTTGTTCCCGTGATGAACTGGCTGTTGGCCAGTGCAACACCGGAAAGCGACATTCAATTGCAGTTGATGACGAAACCGACTTATATAGTCGCGTATCTGAGCGGAATCTTGCTGATGGGAACGCTCTCGGGTTGGTTGCCGGCACTGTATGCATCGCACTACGAACCCATCGATGTGGTGCGGGGCACCTTCCGCTATCACAGTAAGATGTGGCTCAACAAAATCTTCATCGTCTTCCAGAACGTCTTGTCTGTTATACTGATAGCCATTGCCATCGTGATGGAGGTTCAGATGTGGCACATGATCAAGCGGCCCGTCCATGCGAACACGAAAGACTTGTTCTACATCAGCGGGATCTGGTATCCTGTGCCTCATTTGGCTACTTTAGCCGATGAAATAGCGCAACTGCCTTGTGTCAAAGAGGTTGGCATAGGGCGAGGATTTCCCGGAAGCGCGGCTTATTCTGTCGGCATACGTTTGGACGAGGAAGATTTTATCTTGAAGTTGCTCATCGGTGACAGCGCTTATTTTCGCATGTTAGGTTTCGAAGTGGTGGAAGATTTCGGCCATCCACTCGCCAACTCGCTCTGGCTTGGTGAACACGCCTTTGCCAAAAGCGGAGCTTCTGACACATCGGTTACCATGCCGAAAAAACTTGCAATCATGATGAATCAGGATGCCGACTACATCGGCGGAATGCTTAAAGATTTCCCGGGGGAGAGCGCGGCCTCTCCGGATGGCTTAAGCAACCAGAACGTGGGTGTACTGGTACAGGAAACCCGGAAGTTGGCATGGGCAAGCGACCTATTTGTCAGAACCATCGGCGACCATTCGGAGGCCCGGAAGATTATCCTGAAACAGTGCCAGGAGTGGGCGGAAAAGGATGGGGAACCCTTTGCGGGACAGGACGATTGCGGTTATGTGGACGACCTGAATCTTAAGTCGTTGGAGCCAGCCAAGCGCACCGTCCGACTGTTGGAGATTTTCATGGGCTTGTCGGTGTTGCTGTCGCTGCTCGGCCTCGTCGCCATGAGCACCTACTATTGCGATGAAGGAAGCCACAGTATTGCCGTCCGCAAGGTCTTCGGCAGCGATGTCAACCGCGAGTTGCTGCGCACGGTGAAGAGTTATATGATGCTCGTCGGAATCGCCGCCATCATCGGAGCTCCCATTGCGGTTTGGCTTAGCGGCAAATACTTGGAACGTTTCGCCTACCGAATCGAACATTACGGCTGGATCATTGTCGTGGCGGTTGTGGTCACCCTGTTGCTGGCCTTCCTCTCGGTGTTGTGGCAGACGTTACGTGCCGCGAGGACGAACCCTGCCGAGGCGTTGAAGAAAGAATGAACGGCGAACAATTGTCGGCGAATTGAAC
>CAMJPH010000047.1 GCA_946407715.1 uncultured Bacteroidales bacterium
TGCCTCGGGGAGCCGTCAGCTGGTTCTATGTGGGCTGGCTCGCCCTGGTGCCCGGCATCTTCGCCCTGGTGCTGATGGTGTATGCCGCCAAATACGTAGGTTCCACCGCCACCGCCATCTTGGGGGCGCTCGAGCCGCTCACCGCCGTGCTCATCGGCCTGCTCGTGTTCAACGAACCGTTCACGGCTTACCTTGCCATCGGTATCGTGCTCATCCTCGCGGCGGTGATGATCATTGCCGTGGCGCAACAGAAAAAAAAGACATACATTCAGACATAAACGATAAACCATTACCATACCCAACCCGACCAACAAACAGAAAGTATTCGACGCTATGGCCGATGGCTATGCCAAATTGAACGAGCAAATCAACAAAATGACGAACAACAAACAGAATGCGGGGTTCCAGTTCGTCAGCGACCCGAAGAAGTGTGGTGTGCGCTGGCAGTACGACCGCAGTCTGCTAACACCGTCTCGATCTTTGTTGGAAGGCAAAAAGCCTTGTGGAGAACAGATTTGCGCTTATTTCCGCGCAATGACGCTGCCGCTGCCTTGGTGGGTGGCCAAAATCAGCACTTCGGCAATCTGCACATGGGTGGGCGCGTTGGCGGCATAAACGGCCACATCGGCGATGTCGTCGCCGGTCAGCGGTTTGATGCCCTTATAGACGTTGGCTGCACGCTCTGTGTCTCCGTGGAAACGCGTATTGCTGAAGTTCGTCTCTACGAGACCGGGCTTGAGGTTTGTCACGCGGACGGCGCTGTTCGCCACGTCAATGCGCAAACCATCCGTGATGGTCTTCACCGCCGACTTGGTAGCGCAATAGACGTTGCCATTTGCGTATGCGGCATCACCGGCAACAGAACCGATGTTGATGATGTGGCCACGGTCGCGCTCCACCATACCCGGCACGATGAGTCGCGTCATGGTAAGCAGTCCCTTGATGTTGGTGTCGATCATCGTCTCCCAGTCCTCAAAGCTGCCTTCATATTCGGGCTCCAGTCCGAGGGCCAGTCCGGCGTTGTTTATTAACACGTCAATAGCCTTCCATTCTTCGGGAAGTCCGTTGATGCATTGCGTGGCTTTCTCGCGGTCGCGCACATCGAACACTAAAGTCTGCACCTGTGTGCCCTTGTCTGTCAGTTCCTTGCGGATTTCCTCTAACCGTTGTCCATTCCGGCCGGTCAGAATCAGTTTATCGCCGTTTTCAGCGAATTTCATCGCGCATCCAAGCCCGATACCGCTTGTCGCACCTGTTATTAATACAATCTTGTTCATAATCAATATTTTATACTGTTTATTCGTTGCCGATTATCAATTTTTGTGATTTGTGGGTCATAGTCAAGGTCATGGTTGTTGTCATTGTTATGTTATTGTCAAAGAGGTAAGAATCAAAACCACGCCATCGGGTCAGGACTTTCATCTTAAAACGCATACCCGATGGCAACTTTCAGGCCGTTGAGCAGGCGATACGGATGAGGCGGATCGAGCCATTTGAGGTTGACGACCTTCCCTTGTTCTTCGCTGCGCGTCGGATCGAAAATGGGAAGTGCCCAGTCCACGCGGATGATGAAGACATTAAAGTCTAAACGCAGCCCGACTCCTACATCCACGGCCAATTCCTTGTAAAACCGCTTGAACGAGAAATCCGCACCCGGCATGTCGTCGTTTTTCCGGGCCAACCAAATGTTTCCCACATCGGCAAAGATGCCGTATTTGAACGATCGGTACAGTGTCCCTCTGTATTCTAAGTTAAACTCTAACTTGACATCACCCGTGTACAGCGTGTCGGAGGCATGCACATAGCTTCCGGGTCCTAACCCTCGGTAACTCCAGCCGCGCATGCTGCTGCTCGTACCCATGTAAAACCCTTTCTCGTATGGGGTGTAAGAGCCTTTTCCAATCGGAATGATGAATCCGACATCGGCACGCATAGCCAATGCATTGTTATTGTTTATCTGGTAGGTGTAATTCCATAACACGTCTAATTTCTCAAACGTCGAATAGTTATACCCGACACTGTCTAACTGGTTCATCCCCAATGTCCAACGTTCGTTTGGAGTGAAGATGGCGTTCAATCCCGTCAGGAACAGTCCACACGACTCAAAGTTCACCCACAAGTGCATGTTATGTTTCTTGTTGTCCATCAATTTGGGAATCACGTAGTTGAAAGTGTATTTGAAGGAAAGAAGGAAGAACTTGCCGAATTTTTTCTGATAGGATTCCGGATATAAATCATAATTCAACAGATGGGTGTAGCGTTTGTCGCTGTTGTTGATGGTGCTCACATCTATCGGGCTGATGCTGTGTGACATATAATAGGACGGATTCCAGCGGTACGTGAGACTTGTTGCATACATCAGCCGGCGGTACAGTCCCGAATAGTTGACTGCAACGTTGAGGGATGTGCTTTTGGAAATTGTTTTTTCGCTGACGTTTCGGTTGAACAGGAACAGTCTGTTCGGGAAATCCATTGTGGCGGAAACACCAAATTCAGGGTAGGAATATGTCTTGTTTTTCTTGAAGAGGTTGTTCAGGGAATAGTAAAAATAGCCGCCTGACATGTTGACAGTCAGATGCTCCGCCCCCTTGAAAAGATTCCTGTTAGTGTATGTGAGTGAAATGTTTGACTTGTCGTTGCGCAGCTCGATCTGTCCTCCAAAACTGTGTGGCTTCTTTTTTGTCAGACGGTAAATCACATCTAAATAACCCTTTTTGTTTACGGTGTCCAACATGGATTCATCCTCACGGAAGAGAATGCTGAGGTAGTCGAAAACATCGAGGTTGGTCAGGGCACGGCTACTCCAGCTTCGCACCTCCTGTGAATAGATTTGGCCGCTCCGGCTGTGGATGGCGTTAGATAAAATCCGATAGGAGAAAAAATGATCGGGGGGATTTTGGTCGAAGGAGGTCTCAATGAAGTACATGTCACAAGTGTCGTGCCGGTTCTTGCACTGGTAATAAACCGTGTCAAAGGAAAGATTTTCCGTGCCCGCAGGTTGTGCGTCTGGGTTGACGTATATGTCTTTGAAATAGTACTTGCAAAGGTAGCGGGATGCGTTCTCGTTTTGCGGGATGTTCATCATGATGCTCAGGTTCACCGACCTCGGGTCGTTGCCCATGCTGTCAGGCGGGTCATACGACACTTCAGCCCGGATGATGGATTTCTCCACGTAGAAAAAACCTTCGTCGCGGATGAGGTTGATGATCCGGGTGAATTCTTGGTTTATCATGGATTCATTGTATTGCATCCCGTCAGAGAGCAGTGTCTCGTCTTTGTTCAGCACAATGATACGTTTGTAATCATAGATGGGGATGTCGTAGTCAATATGGCTGATGGTGTAGGGTAGGCCGGCCGTTACAAGGTAATCCACTTTCGACTTTTTCTTTTTTTTCCCCTTGAATTTGACATTGTAATCCACCTGCGCGTCGAAATAGCCGAGTTGTTTCATCACGATTTTCAGTTGATCCATGGAATTGTCAATCTCAACGCTGTCTAAAAGTACGGGCGCCTCCCCGACTTTTTCTCTCAAAAAACGCTTGAACTTGCTGTCTTTCGTTTCCCCTTTTTTGTTGTAGGTGGGTTGCCCCCAGTCATAGAACACGGTCTTGACACGGAATATGTCCATGAATTTCTTGTTGGTGACGGGGCGCACGTATGTCTTCAGATTGTCGAAGTCCGGGCTTTTGGCGTCTTTCACAACCACACTGTTCTTCACTAACATGCTTTCGCCTTCAGGAAGGTGCCTGACAGAGCTGCATGCGCAAAAAAACAATGTGCTGGCGACAAAAAGTAAAAAGACGTGGGATTTAGGATTCATTCTTGGCTTTGCTATGGAATATATATTCAACGCAGAGGATTACAAACACCGTAAGGGCGGTGTTGCCAAGAATGACCAGTAGCGTATGCCCGAAATTCCTGAAAGTCATTGTTCCTAAAAGTACGGAGGCGACTTGGTAGATGGTGGTCAGAATCAAGGTGTAAAGGAGAATCCAGCGGAAGTCCTTCACACCCGGCACGGGCCGGTCTATGTTTTCAAAGCGGTTGACGTTCGGTCCGTTGAGGGAATGGGCGATGTAGGGTCGGAAAAACATCATCAGCGTGCAGGCGAATGTGGAAACGCCTAACGTGTGCGCGAATGCGTCCACAACGAATCCTGAGGCAAAACCGATGAGGTATTGCAGCGACAGAGGCAACTCCAATGGAAGCAAGAACAACGCTAATAAGTAGAGCGCCGGTGTCATATAGCCGAACAGACAAACGTGCTGGCATATCACAATCTGGACAATCAGCAAAATTAAAAACCGCAAGATATTGGAAATGACGTTATTCATCTTTGAAGTTGGCTTTTAAGGAGTCTATTTCGGACTTAAACAGATTTTCCACTAAATATACGGTATAGACATCGGCGTATTTTGTGGCCAGGTTCACCTTGATGGTCAGAAAGCTGGCATTGTTGCCGACCTGCACACTCTTCACCGTGCCTATGAACAAGCCTTTCGGGAAGATGTTGGAGAATCCGTTGGTGAACACGGAGTCGCCGATGTTGATTTCGGAGTGTTGGGGGATGGCTTCGAGGGATGCCACGCGGGGGTCACTGCCTTCCCAAACCAAAGTTCCGTTCTGGTTCGCCGGGGTCACTACCGCGCTGATTCGGGATTCCGGATGCAGGATTGGCCTGACGGTGGCGAAATTGGAGGATACATCCGTCACGACACCCGCCACGCCTTCAGGCGAAAGCACGGCTATATCGCGTTCGATACCGTCTTTGGATCCCTTATCTACAATCATGTAGTTGAACGCACGATCCACTGTCTTGAAAATGACATGTGCGAAAGTATAGTCATAAAGGCGCACTTGTCTGCTGTTGGTGGAGTCCGGCTTGCTCATCTCCGTCAACATTGTGTCAACCTTTTCGATGAACATGTTCTCCTGTTCGCGCATCAGCCGGATATTTTGTTCCACGAGAGCTTCGTTTTCAGGTCCCAAACGGAAACGATGCACCATACCCGCGCCGCTCTTCTGAATCGGTCCCACAATGCTCTGCACAGCCCTTGAAAGGCGGTGTTCGTTGAAAGCCAGCGATTTGCCGAGCATCACGATACTCAGAATCAGAAGAACGGCGAGTACGATGATATGAAATGCCTTCTTGAAAAATTCTATGAGATTATTCATCAGGCAGGAAGCAGACTATTTTTTTTCGGCGAGTTCGCGGCCGGCCTTCATGCAGGCGAGGTTCACGTTCACGATGTCCTCACCCTTGCGGGCGAAGTTCTCGCGGACGGCATTCTCAATCTCCTCGTAAGGCAGTTGCAGATACGGAGAAGCGGCACCAAGAATCACCATGTTGGAGGAACGGGCGGAACCGAGATCCTTAGCGATTTGGTCGGCGTTGATGGCCACGCAGTTCTGCACCTTGGCCAACTCAGCCTTCAAAGCGTCAAAGTCGGGATAGTTCGGGATGTTCACGAAAGGTTGGTCGTTGGTGATCAACCAGCCGTCCTTCTTCAGCCACGGCAAATAACGCAATGACTCCATTGGCTCCACGGAGATGATCATGTCGGCCTTGCCTAACGGGATAAGGTCGGAAGCGATGGGTTGGTCGGAAAGACGGAAATGGGACTGCACATCGCCGCCGCGCTGGCTCATGCCGTGCACCTCGGCCTGTTTCATGTACATTCCTCTTTTGATGGCGGCTGCGCCCACAATCGTGGCGATGGAAAGAATACCCTGGCCGCCTACACCTGCTAATATAATGTCGATTTTCATTTTTTTATTCGTTTTTGTTTGTTTTTACCCCTGTAGAGACGTTTCATGAAACGTCTCTACAACAGACGTTATTATTACTTCTTTGGTATTTTATTATCGGCTATTGGCTTCAATAACCAATAACCCATAACCAATAACCATTACTTCTTCGCGGCCTGTTGTTTTTTCATACGACGGCTCAAGGTCTGGATACATTCGCGGGTCGGGATGATCACGGAAACACCTTGGTATTCAATTTCCTTCTCAATGATGGCCACATTCTCTTCGAGATGAGCCTTGAGCGGGTTGATGCGGTGGATGTGTTCCTCTTTCACGCCGAGGCCCTTGCAGATTTCGCCAAGCACGCCAAGCGCGTGGGAATCCTGACCGCCGGTCATGCCGGTGGTGCTGTTGTCGAGAATGAGCACCGTAACAGGAGTGTTCTCGTAGATGCAGTCCAACAGGGAGGTCATGCCGCTATGGGTGAAGGTGGAGTCACCGATAACAGCCACGCACGGGCTGAGACCTGCGTCGGCGGCACCCTTGGCCATCGTGATGGAAGCGCCCATATCGACGGTGGTGTAGATGGCGTTGTACGGCGGAAGCGCACCGAGGGTGTAGCAGCCGATGTCGGAGAAGACTTTGCCCTTGCCGTATTTCTCCATCGCCTTGTTGAGGGCGGTGTAGGAGTCGATGTGCGGGCAACCCATGCACAATGCCGGCGGACGCGGAACGACTAATTCCGGGACGGGTGCGCCGTAAGTGTCGGGCAGACCGAGGGCCTTGGCCACGAGGTTCGGGTTGAGCTCGCCGTCACGAGGCAGCTCGCCGCTCAAACGGCCCATGATGTTGCCAGTGCGGTTCAACACGCCACGCACCTGCTCCTCAATGAAAGGATAACCCTCTTCGGCGATGAGCACCTTGCCGCATTCGTCGATCATCTTGGCGATGAGCTTGGACGGCAGCGGGTATTGGGAAATCTTCAGCACGGGATACGGGCATTTGCCACCCTCGAAGTTCTCCATCAGGTAGTTGAAGGCGATACCGGAAGCGATGATACCCATGCTCTTGTCGGTGCCGTCAATGTATTGGTTGAACGGGGAGTTGAGGGAGTCATTCTCGAAATCAACCTGCTTGTCCAACAGTTTGCGGTAGTGTTTGCGTGCGTTGGCAGGCAGCAGAATGAACTGCTTCGGGTCCTTCTCGATGTTGAGGGGATTCTGCGGACGCTCAGCTTTGCGTTCCACACCGGAACGGGAGTGCGACAGGCGCGTGGTGAGACGGATGACCACCGGGGTGCGGAATTTCTCGGACATCTCAAACGCATAGTAGGTGATGTCGTAAGCTTCCTGCTGGTTGGAAGGCTCAAAACACGGGATGAGCGCGAATTTCGCATAGTAGCGGGAGTCCTGCTCGTCCTGGGAAGAGTGCATGGAGGGGTCGTCGGCGACCACCACCACCAGACCGCCGTTGGCACCGGTGATGGAGGAGTTCATGAACGGGTCGGCGGCCACGTTCAGCCCCACGTGCTTCATGCACACCATCGCGCGTTTGCCCGCGTAGGACATGCCGATGGCGGACTCCATAGCGGTCTTCTCGTTGCCAGCCCAGATGCTATGCACTTCACCAGCCTTGCCCTGCTTGGAGTTCTGGATAAATTCGGTGATTTCAGTTGAAGGAGTGCCCGGATAGGCATACACTCCGGATAATCCGGCGTCCAAAGCGGCCTGAGCCACCGCCTCGTCACCTAAAAACAATGCTTTTGACATAATCTGAAGTACTTTATTGATTGTATATTATTGATTTAAGTTTCAAATATTAAAGTTGCAAAAGTACAAAATTTTATGGAATATGCAAGAGGAAAAAAGTGATGTGAGATTTAAGACCTGAGACGTATGATTTTGAACGTGAGATTGGAATGTCCACAACATCACATGTCTTGCGTTTTTTGAAACGTAAACCCTGAAGGAAAAAAACGCATCGGTAATTATGTGGAAAAAAAATGTATTTTTGCCGTTCAATTTGGAAGAAAGGAATATTGGCATTGAATTGCCAGTCTATGGTCACTAATTACTGCTCATTATCCACAAACAGTCAGACGATTAAACAACTTAACAATGGAATACATTTTAATGATTATCGGAGCTGTGCTCGTCAACAACATCATCTTGGTGCAGTTCCTCGGTATCTGTCCGTTTCTGGGCGTTTCCAGCAAGGTGAACACCGCTCTCGGCATGGGTGCGGCCGTTACATTTGTCATGGCATTGGCCACATTGGTCACCTCGCTGCTGCAAAAATATGTCCTGCTTCCGCTTGACATCACCTATTTGCAGACCATTGTCTTCATTTTGGTCATCGCCAGCTTGGTGCAGATGGTAGAGATCATCCTCAAGAAAGTCAGCCCGTCGCTGTATCGCGCATTGGGTGTTTTCCTGCCTCTGATCACGACCAACTGCGCCGTTCTCGGTGTCGCCATCAACGTGACCCAGCAGACCATCATCCCCGGCCATGGTTTCTCTGTGATTGACAACACGATATACGCGGTTGCCATTGCTATAGGTTTCACGTTGGCCATCACGATTTTCGCCGGTCTGCGCGAGCAACTGGAGCTTGTTGCAATCCCCAAGGGCATGAAGGGCGTTCCGATTGCCCTCATCACCGCTGGCATCCTCGCCATGGCGTTCATGGGATTCGCGAATCTGGTGTAATAGACGTGAAACATAGGACGTGAATTGTTAGATATACGATGGAAGAGACAAATCACTCTGTAGAGACGTGCCATGGCGCGTCTCTACAATCATCTGATAACGCGTCGCAACAAACCCCGAAGAAGGTTCGCAAAAAGCGTTCCTTGTGGAAATCGTGGAAACGGCTGAAAGGGCGTACAAAATTCTATTTGATTGTGTTACACCTTTTTGCGCTGGTTGGCGCGGGCATTCTTGGCGCGTGGGCTTTCTTTGAATTGGGATTTACCAACAACAAAGGCGGTGCCGATCAAAACAATCGTTATCTTTCTGAAAGTCAGCATTATCTGGCTTCTTCTGATTCTATGAACAGTCAAGAGGCGGCACTTAACGGATATCGTAATCTGTCGGTCCTTCGGCAGTTTTATCCGAAAAACGCTGATCTCATCTTCAATGCCGCGCAGTATAGTGACCGGCCCACGGCGGTGCAGGAGATGATTTATGCCGCCAATATGTATATGCAGGATGATGACCACGCCATCGCCTATCGGAAAATGGTGGGTGACGTGGAAAATATCTTGAAATCCAAGAAGATAACGCCTTTTGAGGGGAATGTGGTCCCATGGATGAACGATTCTGCATGGCCTGCGCTGAAAGCCGCCATCTTGAAGGATTCGGCTTTGATTTACGAGGCTGCGCGGCTTACGGGCGTGGAACCGAGGCTGATTGTGGGCTGTCTTGTTGGCGAGCAGGTGCGCCTGTTCAACAGCAAACGCGAGATGTACAAGCGGTATCTCGGCCCGATGAAAGTGCTTTCGGTGCAGTCGCAGTTCTCGCTCGGTGTCAACGGCATCAAGGATTTCACCGCTATGCAAGTCGAGCGCAACCTCACCGACACCACCTCTATCTTCTACATGGGAAAGCCATACGAGCACATCCTCGATTTCCAGACTGAAAACCACCAGGCGGAACGCATAAGCCGTCTTACGAATTACCGGAACCATCTTTACTCATACATTTACACGGGTTGCATCCTGCACCAGACGATGCTGCAGTGGCGACGTTCCGGTTACGACATCGTACACCGTCCGGATATTCTGTTCACCCTTTTCAACCTCGGTTTCGCGGCTTCCAAGCCGGGTCCTGACCCGCAATGCGGCGGCTCGCACATTACCGTGCATGACGCAATTTACACTTTCGGAGTGATCTGCAACGACTTTTATTTTTCCGGCGAGTTAGCTGAACAGTTCCCGTTGAAAGCGAAACGTTTTGCCGATGAGTAGGATTGAGCTTTTGCTGCCCGCCAAGGATTTATCGACTGGCAAGACCGCCATCAACCACGGGGCGGATGCCGTCTATATCGGGGCGATGGCTTTCGGGGCTCGGCAAGCTGCTGGCAACTCCTTGCAGGATATAGAGTTGCTGGTGCAGTACGCCCATTTGTATGGCTCAAAGGTGCATGTCACGGTCAATACGGTGCTGTATGATAATGAGTTGGAGGGCGCGAGGAAGCTGTTGTGGAACTTATATAATATTGGTGTCGATGCCGTGCTGATTCAAGATTTGGGATTGTTGAAACTCGATATTCCCCCGATAGCCTTGCACGCGAGCACGCAATGCCATAACCATTCGGTGGAGCGAATCCAGTTCCTTGAAAAGTTAGGTTTCACGCGGGCGGTATTAGCCCGTGAGACCGATTTGGAAACCATCCAAAAGATTCATAATCAAACAAATATTGAGTTAGAAGCCTTTGTGCATGGAGCGTTGTGCGTGAGTTACAGCGGACAGTGCTACATCAGCCGGATGATGACGGGCAGGAGCGGCAATAGGGGAGAGTGCGCCCAGATTTGCCGCACCCGTTTCGACCTGCAGGACGCCAACGGCAAAACGCTGATACGCAGCAAACATCTGCTTTCTCTCAAGGACATGTGCCGTGCCGATTATATCGAAGCTATGCTGAAAGCAGGTATTGTCTCTTTTAAAGTTGAAGGTCGTTTGAAGAACGAGAGTTACGTCAAGAACGTGACCGCCTTTTATCGGCAGAGAATGGATGCCATTCTTGAGGGATGTTCTGAATATCAGCGGGTTGGCAGCGGCTCTACTCGCTTCTTCTTCACTCCCGACCTGCACAAGACCTTCAACCGCGAATATACCTCGTACTTCCTTGATGGTTGTCGCGAACAAATCGCCTCCTTTGACACCCCGAAGGCAATCGGCGAACCCATCGGTGCGCTCATCCAACGAAACGGAAAATATTACGTTGAACCCCAATATTCAAAAACATCTTCCTTGAGCAGCCCCGGCAGGGGAAAGAAGCTCGGTAGCACAATCGTCAACGGCGACGGGCTGTGTTTCATCAATGCAGATGGTGAGTTGGAGGGCTTTTTGGTAAATGGAGTGGAAGGGAATCGTATTATTCCACATAAGCCGTTGTCGTCGTTTACAAAAGTTGCCCTATATAGAAATATAGACAAGAATTTTGAGAAAGTGTTGTCTGTGAAGACTGCGGAGCGGAAGATCGCAGTGGATATGCGCTTTGAGGAACTGTCTGACGGAGTGCGGCTTACGGTCGTTGATGAAGACGGATGTACAGCATTCGTGGAGGAATGTCTTGAGCTGGTCCCGGCACAGCAGCCGGAAAAAATGGCAGAAACCCTGCGCACGGCCTTGTCGAAGTTGGGCGGCACACCGTTCGAGGCACGTAACATCGTTATTCCAACATGCACGGTGTTTCTTCGGGCTGGGTTTATCAACGAATTGAAAACCAAAGTGATGGATCGGTTGGCGGCAGTTCGGGTGGAGCATTTCCATCCGCAAGACACATTGCTGGAATATCGTCCCGAACCGTTGTTCCAGCACGCTGATTATCTTCGTAATATCACTAATGAAGCGCACAAGGCGGTCTATGCTGACTTTGGAGCAAAGGAAATCGAGTACGGGTTGGACAAAACGGAGGCTTATACTGGCAAAACCGTGATGACCTGCAAGTATTGTTTGCGGAACGAGTTAGGCTGGTGCAGCCGGAACCCTTCCGGAAAATGTCCGCCGCAACCGTTATATTTAGTTTCCGGACGGTTCAGGTTTCGCTTGGAGTTCGATTGCGGGAGATGTGAGATGCAAGTGAAAGGGTAAAATAAACTATATTTAAGAAAATAGGGATGTACCGCTTGCGTCCCTGTTTTTTGAAGCGGGGGCCTCGTGTGTCTTCTCATCCTCTCTTCTCAATCTCCTCCTGAATCTTCGCCGCCAGCTCATAATTCTCCTCCTCAACAGCATTCTGGAGCAATTCTTTCAGTTCCGGCACAGAAAGGTTTTGCCATTCCGACTGGACAGTTTCGGTTGGTGTAGAAGGACGTACCCTTCCAGATTCGCCTGTAAAGGGGACTTCATCTTGATAATCAGGCGTTTTCGTGGCAATCTGCATCTGTTCTTCAAAGAGAACCTTGTTGAAATAGATGGGTACGCCGGCGCATAAGGCGATGGCCACGGCATCTGACGGGCGGGCATCAACCTCAAAGTACGATTCGGTCGGCGTTTGGATGACTATGGAGGCATAATAGATTCCCTGGCTGAACTCGTTGATGGAGACGAATTCAATATTGTAGTCGGGGATGTTGTTGGCGATGAGGTCAACGAAAAGCGCGTGAGTGAGAGGCCGTTGCGGAAGTCTTCCGTGCAGCTCGCCCAAAATCGCCCGTGCCTCGTTCAACCCGATGATGATGGGCACATAATGGGTGAGATTCGCCTTGTCCACCAGAATCATGGAGAATGCCTCCATAGCCTGGGAGGATGACCTGACGTCAAAAACCGCCACTTCAATGTATTCTATGTCGTTGATTCGCATTTTTGGAATGGTTATGGGTTATGGGTTATGGGTTATTGAAGCTGGTGTATTGGTGAATAGTGAGCAGTGAGCAGTGAATAGTGAGCAGTGATTAGTGATTAGTGATTAGTGAGCAGACAGGGTATCATATTTTATCTCATCCTTTCATCGCTTCATCGCTTCATCGCTTCATCGCTTCATCGCTTCATCGTCTCATCGTCCTTTATCGTCCGAAATACGCCACCGCGTTCGCAAATATGTCTTGCTCCTTGTTTCCGCTGATGTTCTTGTAGAGGTTGCGTCCCTTGCGTTCGCTGTGACCCATCTTGCCGAGAATCAGACCGTTGTCGGAGACGATGCCCTCGATGGCGTAGAAGGAACCGTTGGGGTTGTCTTCGGGATCCATGCTCACTTGGCCGTTTTCGTCGCAATATTGGAACGCGACCTGGCCGTTCTCGAAGAGCTGTTTGGCCAGCTTTTCCGACACCACGAACTTGCCTTCGCCGTGACTGACGGCAATCTGGTGGACATCACCTTCTTGGAAGGATGAGAGCCACGGGGAATTGGTGCTGCCCACGCGGGTGCGCACGATGCGCGAGATGTGGCGGTTGATGTTGTTACGGTAGAGGGTGGGGGAGTCGGGCGTGACGTCGCCGAGCTTGCCGAAGGGCAGCAGACCCGACTTGACGAGTGCTTGGAAGCCGTTGCAAATGCCGAGTACCAAGCATTTGCGGACCAGCAGATCCTCTACGGCCGCTTTGACCTTCGGGCTGTTGAGCACGTTGGCGATGAACTTGCCGCTGCCGTCGGGTTCGTCACCCAAGCTGAAACCACCGGAAAGCGCGAGTATCTGCGACTCGCGGATGGCTGCTGCCAGTTCGTCGATGGATTGCTCGATGGCCGTCTCGTCCAGATTCTTGAAAACCAAGATGCGGGTTTCCGCGTCGGCGTCCTCGAAAGCTTTCGCCGTGTCGTAGTCGCAGTTGGTGCCGGGGAACACGGGCAAAATCACCTTCGGCTTGCTGACTTTTGCAGCAGGCTCGAAATTGTTGTTCTGCGCGTTGCGAGTGAACTCCGCACCGACAGAAGCCGTCTCGTTCGGGGCGGTCTGCGGGTAGAGCTTGCCATAGAAGCCACGCCATGCCTTCAACAATGCCGCCTTGTCGAGCTTCTCTCCGTTAACGATGAAGTCGTCTGCGACTTTACCCAATTCGATGGCAAATGGAGCATCCAGTTTCTCGGTGGTCTCCACGATGAAGCTGCCGTAGCCATAAGCGAAGAGATCTTTGTCGGTCAGGATATCAAATCCCAAATCATTACCGAAGCTCATCTTGGCCAGTGCTTCCGCAATGCCGCCGAATTGCAATGTGAAGGCGGAGACTATCTTTTGGTCCAGAATGTTTTTGCGTATAAAGTCGAATATCTCGGAAGTGTGCTGGATATTCGGGATGTCGTTTTCTAACTTGTTTTCTATTAGGTAGATGTAGTTGCCTTTTTGTTTGAACTCCGGCGAAATGATGTGGTCGGAATTCTCCGTGGTGATGGCGAAAGAGACAATGGTAGGCGGCACGTGCATGTCCTTGAATGTGCCGCTCATGGAGTCTTTGCCGCCCAAGGAAGCGAGTCCGAATTCTTTCTGCATCCAGAAAGCGCCCAACAACGCGGAAAGCGGTTTGCCCCAACGGGTTGGCTCCTTGCCGAGTTTCTCAAAATATTCCTGGAAGGTAAAACGGATTTTGTGATAGTCGCCGCCGGCCGCCACGATTTTCGACATGGCTTCCAACACGGCCATTACCCCCGCATGATACGGGGAACGGATGGCGATGAACGGGTTGTAGCCGAACGCCATGATGGAGGCAAGGTTCGTATGTCCATGCAGCACTGGCAGTTTCTGTGCGCTCACTTGCGCTTCCGTCAGCTGGTCCTTGCCGCCGAATGGCATCAACACGGTGGAGGCACCGATAGTGGCGTCGAACATCTCGATGAGACCCTTTTGGGAAGCTACGTTCGGGTTGGTGAGGCAGCTATGCCATTTCTCTTGCATTGTTTTCCCTTGAATGTCAGCGGGTTTCAGCACCTCGTTATCTACAGGCGCGATTTTGGCGGTTACCTTTTGGCGCACGCCGTTGGTGTTGATGAAGTCGCGGCTGAGGTCCACGATGGTTTTGCCGCGCCAGGTCATCGTGAGGCGGTTGTCGTCGGTCACCTTGGCGATGATGTTGGCTTCGAGGTTTTCTTCGCGGCAGTATTGGAAGAAGATCTCCACGTCTTCGGGCGCGACCACCACGCTCATGCGCTCCTGCGATTCGCTGATGGCGACCTCCGTGCCGTTCAGACCCTTGTATTTCGTGCGCACCGTGTCCAGGTCGATGACGAGACCGTCAGCCAACTCGCCGATGGCGACGCTGACACCGCCCGCGCCGAAGTCGTTGGACTTCTTGATGAGCTTCGTCACTTCAGGACGACGGAACAAGTGCTGGATTTTACGTTCTTCGGGTGCGTTACCCTTCTGCACCTCGGCAGCGCACGTGTCAAGCGACTTTTCCGTGTGCTCTTTCGAGGAACCGGTGGCACCGCCGATACCGTCGCGACCGGTGCGTCCACCGAACATGATGATGATGTCGCCGGGCAGCGGACGCTCGCGGCTAACTTGGTTCTCGGGAACGGCACCCACCACGGCTCCGATTTCCAGACGCTTCGCCTGGTAGTCAGGATGATAGATTTCGCGAACGCAGGTGGTAGCCAGACCGATTTGGTTGCCGTAGGAGGAATAGCCAGCGGCAGCAGTCTTGGAGATCACCGACTGCGGGAGTTTGCCAGGCAGCGTGGCAGAAATCGGGGCGTTGATGTCACCCGCGCCCGTAACGCGCAGTGCCTGATACACATAGCTGCGCCCACTCAGCGGATCTCGGATAGCGCCACCCACGCAGGTGGCTGCCCCGCCGAACGGCTCAATCTCCGTCGGGTGGTTGTGCGTCTCGTTCTTGTACATCAGCAGCCAGTCCTCCTCCTTGCCATCGACATCCACCTTCACGCGGATGCTGCAGGCGTTGTTCTCTTCGGAAATCTCCTTGTCGGGGAGGTTGCCGCGTTTGTACTCGTATTTGCCGTTGATGGAGGCCAGATCCATCAGCGTGACGGGACGTTGCGTCTCCTTGCCGTACATCTCGTCGCGCACGGCGAGGTATTCCCGCAACGCATTCTCTATCTGCTCTTTATAAACATTCTCGCCTTGAACATCAATATCCGTGATAGCCGTCTCGAAGGTCGTGTGGCGGCAGTGGTCGCTCCAGTAGGTATCCAACAGCTTGATTTCCGTGTCGGATGGGTCGCGTTTCTCGTCGTTGGCGAAATATTGCTGGATGAACTTCAAATCTTCTAACGACATGGCCAACCCCATCTTGCCATGGAAATCGCGCAGTTGCTCTTCCGTCCAGGTTCTAAAACTGTCGTAAATAGGGACGTCTTGAACTTCAGGATTTTCGGTTAGCTCCAAACGGGACATGTCCTTTTCGCGGGCTTCCACCTCGTTGATGCAGAATTTCTTCACCTTCTGCCATTGATCGTCGGTCAACTCACCCTCAATCACGTAAAGATTGGCACTCTTGATGACCGCTTCCGTCTTGGGATTCAAGAGTTTGAGGCACTGCATGGCGCTGTCGGCGCGCTGGTCGAATTGTCCGGGTAGAAACTCCACGGCGAAATACTTCTTGCCGTCCAACGGAAATTCGTGATAAATGTCATCTGTCACCGGTTCGGAGAAAACCACGTTTTCGGCTTTCTTGAGCAGCTCCTCGTCTATATTGAAAATGTCATAAACCTTCAAATGACGAAGGTTTGTAATATTAAGGTTAAAATTCTGATTCAAAGTGGCTTTCAAACTGTCGGCCTCGACTTGAAAACCCTGTTTTTTTTCTATGAAAATACGGGCGTCACGCATAATCTGTAATTTCTAAAATATGGCGCAAAGATACATTTTTTTAAGGTTATTGGTTGTTGAAATTCCTAATCCTGTTGCAGCCAAAGTCCCATAATTGGATCTGACAAAAATATCTCTTTACTCTCAATAACAATGAGATCTTTGTCCAGCAGAGATTTTTTGATGATATTGACATTGGCGGATGACCCTAAATGGTAGTTTTGTATGATTTGGGCTGAAGACAGCCCAGTATGATTTCCATCGGCCACGGCGCGAAGGAAATTCATCTGATAGGCAGTCAATTCATCTGTTTTGGCTTCAAAAACATCATTGCATTGGTCCACTAACTCTTGAAGAGCATCCAAAAGTATGTTTTCTGATACTTTTCGTGCTGTTCGCTGATATACATACCAAGAAAGCTGCTGCACGTATGAAGAGTTGCCGTCAACCTTTTCCACAATCCATAACGCCTGTTTTTTTGAAATAATTTTTTTCTCTTGTTTGAATTTGTCTGTGATATATTTTATCCAATAATTGGTTGGGATACGTTGCAAATAAAGAATATCTCCGAATTTGTAAAAAGGTTTGGTGTTGTCGTCAAAAAAGGTCTCCATCATGTGTTTCTTGCTGCCGAACAAGCAGTAAGAAGTCCGTTCATGGTGCTGCCATACTGATCGAAGTTCGGTCTGAAACTGTAGAGAATCAGAATAATTCCCGATTTGCTGAAATTCATCCACACATATCATGATTCGAATACCTTTGCGCTGTGCGATTCTCTCAGGCAGTTGAAGCAAGTCATCCAGGGAACGTTCCTGTGGCGAAAGTTGCAACTTTATGGTCTTCTCACTCATTGGATCCGCGGATGCGTTCAAGCCAATGCTGAAACGGCTGAGGAAATTTTTGGCATTCTCCATCCATTCCTCCATCTTATTGGCTGTTTGAGACAGTACTGCGGATGCAAGCTTTTCACAAAAGTCTTCCCTGCTGCGGCATCGCTGCACATCTACATACACCACCTTCAACGACTCATCCTCTGTTAGTCCCTTTACTTTTTTCACCAAAGAGGTCTTTCCCCATCGGCGTGGCGAAACAATGAAGGTATTCACCCCATATTGAAAATTAGAAATCAATTTGTTTGTTTCTTTCTCCCTGTCAGTAAAAGTGTTACCGCTAACAGTTTTTCCGAATACGAACAATTTTTCCATACTATAGAACTAATAAGTTTATAACTAATAAACGAATTAGTTATAAACTTATTGCATATATATCGAAAATATTTATAATCATCTGATAACCATGACAAAACTGTTTTTTTTTCAGGGTGAGAGCTTCTGACTATGTGGAGACGCTATATATAGTACCTCTACTGTTCACAATTCACTACTCACTGCTCACTAAAAAAACTATCTTTGCCAAACGAAAATAATCCAAAATAAATATCAATGAAAAAACTAACTATCAGTATTTTAGCATTAAGCACCATCATTATGCTTGCAGCTTGTCATAAGAAAAACAACCAGATTCCGAAGGTGGAATATCCCGAAACCAAGAAATGCGACACCGTGGATCATTATTTTGGTGTGGCCGTTCCTGACCCCTACCGCTGGCTTGAGGACGACTATTCCGAGGAGACCGCCAACTGGGTGAAGGCGCAGAACGAGGTGACGAACAAGTTCTTGTCGCAGATTCCCTACCGCGAAAAGATGAAACAGCATCTGTTGGATATCATGAACTACCCGAAGGAGGGTGCGCCGTGGAAAAAAGGCGACCGCTACTTCTTCTACCGCAACGACGGTCTGCAGAACCAGAGCGTGCTCTACTACAAGAACTCCCTTGATGGTGAAGCAGTTGAGTTGCTCGACCCCAACAAACTCTCCAATGACGGCACCGTGGCGCTCTCCACGCTCGACATCTCCG
>CAMJPH010000048.1 GCA_946407715.1 uncultured Bacteroidales bacterium
TACATCCAGTCGGTGACGCTCAACGGCAAGCCGCTGCACTGTGCCTACATCACCTACGAACAGATCATGGCCGGCGGCGAGCTCGTCTTCACGATGGGCAGCAAACCGAACAAGAAATGGTTCACGGAGAAGCCGTATTCGCTGGAATAGCTATTTGCCAATGACAAAAAGCTAAAAGCCAATAGTCAAAAAAATTGTATCTTTGCCGCTCATTTGAAAAAGTATTTACGATGAGCGTTGAATTATCAGAACAGGAAATCATCCGCAGAAAGAAATTACAGGATCTGCTCGATTTGGGCATTGACCCCTACCCCGCCGCCACCTACGAGGTGAACGCCACCACGGCCGAGATTTTAGAGAAATACCCGAAAGACAACAGCCTTTTCCAAGAGGTGAGCATCGCGGGACGTATTATGAGCCAGCGCATTATGGGCGCCGTCTCTTTCTACGTGCTTCAAGATGCCGTCGGCAAAATCCAGGTCTATGCCAAACGCGACGAGATCTGTCCCGGCGAGGACAAGACGATGTACAACAGCGTGTTCAAGAAATTGGACATCGGCGACATCATCGGCGTGAAGGGTTTCGTGTTCACCACGCAGACCGGCGAAATCAGCATCCACGTGAAGGAGTTCACCATCCTCTGCAAGTCGGTGTGCCCGCTGCCCATCGTCAAGGAGAAGGACGGCGTGGTTTATGACGCCTTCCAGAATCCGGAACAGCGCTACCGCCAGCGTTACATCGACCTCATCGTCAACCCACAGATCAAAGACACGTTCATCAAACGCACGCTATTGGTCAACACGATGCGCAACTATCTGAACGAAAAGGGCTACCTTGAAGTGGAGACCCCGATTCTGCAACCGTTATACGGCGGCGCGGCGGCCCGTCCCTTCAAGACCCACCACAACACGTTGGACATGACGCTTTACCTGCGCATCGCCGATGAGCTGTATCTGAAAAAACTTATCGTGGGCGGCTTCAACGGCGTCTATGAGTTCTCCAAGGACTTCCGCAACGAGGGTATGGACCGTTTCCACAACCCCGAATTCACCCAGATGGAGCTCTACGTGCCCTACAAGGATTACAACTGGATGATGGACACCGTGGAGGAGATGGTCGAACGCATCGCCCTCGCGCTGCACGGCGACACCAAAGTACAGGTCGGCGACAACATCATCGACTTCAAACGCCCGTGGAAACGCTACACCATGTTCGAAGCTATCGAGCACTTCACCGGCACTGACATTTCTGAGATGACCGAGGAGCAGCTCGCCGCCTTCGCCAAGACGCAAGGTGTGGAGGTTGACAGCACCATGGGCAAAGGCAAGCTCATCGACGAGATTTTCGGAGAAACCTGCGAATCGAAGCTCATCCAACCGACCTTCATCTACGACTACCCGATTGAGATGTCCCCGCTGACCAAGAAGCACCGCAGCAAACCTGGTCTCACCGAGCGCTTCGAGGCGATGTGCAACGGCAAGGAGATCTGCAACGCCTACTCCGAGCTCAACGACCCGCTCGACCAGCGCAAACGTTTCGAGGACCAGCTGGAACTCGGCAAGCGTGGCGACACCGAATCCATGGTCTTGGACGAGGACTTCCTCCGCTCCTTGGAAATCGGTATGCCCCCGACCGCCGGTCTGGGCATCGGCATCGACCGTTTGGCGATGATCATGACCAACTCTCCCTCCATCCAAGACGTGCTCTTCTTCCCGCAGATGCGTCCCGAGAAAAAGCAGGAAGTCGCCAAGGATGAAGAATTCACCGCGTTGGGAATGGATGCCGCGTGGATCCCGGCCTTGAAAAAGCTGAACATCCTGACGTTGGAGCATCTGAAAAACGCCAACCCGAACAAGCTGCTGAATGACCTCGGCGGATTGCGCAAAAAGCTGAAATTAGAGGTTCCCGCTGCGAAATTAGAAGACATTCAAAGCTGGATCAACAAGTTAGCATAGTTTTTGCGAGTGTACCGTTGGCGCGTCTCTCACTGAAACAACAAACGTGCCATTTCCTCTACTTTCGTAATCGGCACGATCTGCAGATTGTAGTCCGAGGTGCGGATGCCCTTGAGATTATATTTTGAAACGAACATACGGGTGAAGCCGAGTTTGTCCGCTTCAGCAATACGTTGGGCAATACGGGTGACAGGGCGCACCTCGCCGCTCAAGCCCATCTCGCCCGCGAAACAGGTTTTGTTGTCGAGGGCGATGTCAGTTGCCGATGACAGGATGGCGGCCACGATGGCCACGTTGATGGCGGGATCCTCCACGCGCAAACCGCCCGCGATGTTCAGGAAGACATCCTTGGCACCCAATTTGAAACGGCAACGCTTCTCCAAGACGGCCAACAACATGTTCATGCGGCGGATGTCGTAGCCCGTGGCGGAGCGTTGCGGTGTACCATACACCGCGCTGCTCACCAATGCCTGTGTCTCAATCATCATCGGACGGTTGCCCTCCAGGATGCAGGCGATGGCATTGCCACTATAATCCTCATCGTGCTGTGAAACAAGTATTTCCGATGGATTTGTCACCTCGCGAAGACCGTCTTGCAGCATCTCAAAAATACCTAACTCGGCAGTGGATCCGAAGCGATTCTTGATGCAGCGCACCATGCGGTAGCCGTAGTGCTGGTCTCCTTCGAACTGCAGCACTGTATCAACAATGTGTTCCAACAGTTTCGGACCGGCAAGAGATCCGTCTTTGGTGATATGTCCTATGAGGAAGACCGGGCAGGCGGTGCGTTTGGCAAAGTGCTGGAACTCGGCCGCACACTCCTTCAGCTGAGAAATGGAACCTGCCGCCGACTCAATCAGATCGCTCTGCATCGTCTGGATGGAATCCACAATGAGAATGTCGGGTTGTAATGCTTCTATATGCTTGAAAATCTGTTGTGTACTGGTTTCTGTGAGAACATAGCAATGCGGGGCGGGGTTGCTTGATAATCTTGCGGCACGCATCTTGAGCTGTGCTTCGCTCTCCTCGCCAGAGACATAGAGTACTTTTTGACCTTGCAGGTGCAGAGCCATTTGCAACAGAAGTGTGGATTTGCCGATGCCCGGCTCTCCGCCCAAGAGCACGATGGAGCCCCTGACGATGCCGCCGCCCAACACGCGGTCGAACTCAGCGAATCCTGTTTCCGTGCGCGGAAACTTCGTGAGCTCAATGTCATCGATCACCTTGGGGGCACTCTGCGTGACAACGGGCGAATAATGGCCTTTTGTGGCAGTTGCAGATTCCGACAGGATCACCTCTTCTTCAAAGGTATTCCATTCGTTGCATTCGGGGCAGCGACCCAGCCATTTCGCCGACTGCGCCCCACAGTTCTTGCAATAGTACATCGTTTTGCTCTTCGCCATAGTCTTCAGTTTAGGACGGCAAAGATACAATAAATTGGCGAATCATGCGAATTGGACCAATAAGAATAATACTTTTTAGATTTTTGACTTCAAGTTTCAAGAAAACTATTTCTTCACGGATTTCTTTATCACCATACCCTTGTCAGTGGTCACAAGCACAAAACAGATGCCACCGGCCTGTTTTCTGATGTCACCGTGAAACAAAAAAAGGCGTGCCTCTCTTTTGACACGCCTACACTTAATATTCTATGACTGTTGATTATTGATCATCAAACCTGATTCCAGCTTCAACAATCAATAACCTTTAAAATCAATCGTCGGCATACATGAATTTCCCGTTCTTGTCGAATTTCAATTCCAAGTCGGTTTCAAGTTCAATGTCATAACCATTGTACTTTTTTTCGATTTTTGTGATGATATTGCTTGAGAAATTGGTTTTCACATAATTGGTGATGGATGCAGGAACGATAGCCGCAGGCACCGCACGCACGTGGCAATCCACATCTTTCCAGTCGCCTTGGAGGGTGAAATCGATTTTGGTGCCGTCCTTCAGCATCACCTCATATTCACCATCGTCTTGTTTCGCGGAAAGGAATCCCACGTTGCTGAAATGTTTGTTGATGAATTGCTGCGCTTTCTGCGGCAACTGCGCAAATGTGACAGGAGTGTCCGCAAACGCATACACATTAAATGCCATCACGCTCAATAATACTATAAGTATTTTTTTCATTTTTATTTTTTATTTAATTGTTTTTATTTTTTTAGCGGAAAATCCCTATTTGACAAGATCAATCCATTAATCATCTAATCCGATGTAATTTCCATTTTTATCAAATAAGAGGTCGAAATCCGAAAAACTCAAACCTACATCGTAGCGATTATGTTCAAACTGGATGTCTTCGATATAATCATTGGGGTAATTGGAAGCCACATACGTGACAATGTTGTCGGGAAAGTATCCTGTGGGAACCGGTCTTCCTTCGCAATCGACTTTTTTCCATGCACCATTGGACTCGAACTCGACTTCGGTAAAGTCTGCCAAATGCACATCATAATCGCCATCTTCCTCTTTGACAACAGAAATGACATCAATATTCGGAAAATAGGTGCTTAAAAACGTTTTTGCTTTTGCAGGCAACTTATCTTCGGAAACGGGCTTGTCGTCACAAGACACAAATGCAGTCATCGCCGCAACGCTTAATAAAATCAAAAAAAATTTTTTCATTGCTTTAAAATAATTTAGTGAAAATTGAAATTGACATTTATTCCATATAATTAGTCATCAGCACCCATGAAGTTACCGTTTTTGTCAAAGAGCAGATCAAGGTCATTGTCCAGCTCCACCTCGTAACGCTTATGCTCAAACTTAACGTGGGTGGCGAAATTCATGGGAAATTTGGCGGTAAGGTATTTGGCGGTATTGGCAGGAAGGACACCGTCAGGTAGCGGATTCAAGCCGCAGTCCACCTCAATCCACTGCCCACCGTGGGAGAATTCCATCTCCGTGCCATCAAACAGCACCACATCGTATTTGAAACCGTCCTTTCGCACAGAAAGCACCTCAATTCCACTGAAATGAGCAGCAACAAACTGTTTTGCCTGAGTGGGCAGCTTGTCAGCAGACACAACCCTGTCGCATGATACAAACGCGCTCATTGCAAAAACGCACATCAAAATCACAACAATTTTCTTCATAATTTTATCTGTTAAATTTAATCGCAAATTTTATTGTCGGAAACAGACTGCAAAAATATAAAAAAATTTAAAAAACCTAAAAAAAACAGAGACGCACTGGTGTGCGTCTCTACAAATAGAATTAAGACAACCGGGAATTATTTGATTCCCAATTTCTTCTTGATGTCTTTCGGGATACCATCCTTGTGGACAAGGATATTCATGGTTTTGTAGCGGACAAACGCTTTGGAAGCATAGAACATACCGTCATATTTTCCGTATTTGCCCCAAGAATTCTTCACCATGTAGTACTCGTTGCCCATTTGATCTTTGGCTTTACCGTAGATCAACATGCCGTGGTCGTCGGTGGTTTCCCAGTTGTCATAAGCGGTCTGGCGCTCTTCTTGGGTCACCCAGCGTTGCGGCGTGGGTTTGGTCTGGGACTCTTTGTTACGCTCAGTGGTGGTCAGACCGGTCCAGTGAGCCATGTCGCTGCCAACCTGAGCTTTAGCCTCAAGGTCGGGAAGCACACAGAAACCGTTCTTGATGTTGTTGCGGAAACCGGGTTCGGAAACGTCGGAACCCCAAGCAATGGTGTAACCATTGTCGATGGCGTAGTCGAAAATCTGCATCATTTCATCCAACGGAACATTGTAAGACTGACCCCAACGCCAGTTGTCTTGGATTTCCAGCACGAATTTCTCATAGAAAGGATGATGCGTGTAGGAAGTGATGGAGACGTAGTCATCGGGATTGATACCCAGTGAGTTATAGAAAGATTGCGGGGTGTAGGTCACACCTTTGTAGGAGAATTCTTTCGGACATTGGCCGAGATAAATCTCATGGACAGCGGAGATGGCCTTCAACCAAAGGGGATTGCCGTTGGCATCGCATTGCAGTTTCTTATGCTCTTTCTTGGCGATGGCATCCACGATAGCATCGGTGATGTCGGAAAGCTCGCCGTGGTCGGACAAAGTGTCACCGTAAGCGGCACCCGGACGCATTTCAGCCTCAGGCACCAAACCGAACGCCTTCATACCGTAAATCACATCGTAGAAAGAACCGCCTTGTGAGAAGGAAACGTCGCCGTGCATGCGGACTGCAGCCTTGGCTCTGTCATTGTAGGTATTTGCCACAATGTACATTTCCGAAAGGTCATACTCGCCTTTTCCCATACGGAGAAGTTCGGATTCGAGGAATGCCAGACCGGAGTAGCACCAGCATGTGCCGGCACGGTTCTGGTCCTTGACAGACGTGACGGGCAACTCTTTCGTGACTTTGAAGATGTAGCCTTCCTCTTCCGTTTTGTCTTTGTCTTGGGCGAAAGAGACATTGCAGGCAAGCAATGCGGCTGTTACCAATAATACGGATAATTTTTTCATTTGAATAATACTTATTAAGTGATAAAAATTAAAGTGCAAAAATACAAAATTAGTTGAAATGGCAATCTTCAAGCCATTTTTCCACGAGAGCTTCCTGCTTTTCGCGGTCTTTCAGCTCTTCGGTAATCACCTTCTGGGCGATGTCGATGGAGAAATTGGCAATGGCGTTCTTGGCATCGGTGATGGCCTTCATCTTCTCGAAGTAAATAGCCTTCTTGGCATCCTCAATCATCGCCTGGCTTTCGGCAGAAGCTTTGAGTTTGACCTTCTCGTACATCTCTTCGCTCACCTTGCGGGCCTCGGCGAGAAGTGCATCGCGCTCATTTTTGGCCTGCGCCATCATCTCGTCATGCTTTTTATTCAAAGACTGCATCTCTTCGTGTATTTTGGCAGCCTCCTCCAACTGGTCGGCAATCTTTTTGTTGCGAGAAGCGATACCGTTGGTGATGATCGGCCATGCGAATTTCGCCAAGATGAAGAAGAGAATGCCAAATCCGATGAGCATCCAAAAGATGAGTCCGAATGAGGGTTTTATCAATTCCATATATGTTTAATTTTTTGATTTACAACTAAAAAGGAAAGTTCCTCCGCCAACCGCGAAGGAACTGTTCCGTTCATTACTTTGCGACAGCGATGAGCAGGCACACCACGGTGGCGAACAGCGCAACACCTTCAACCAAGGCGGCTGCGATAATCATGTTCGTACGGATGTCACCGGACACTTCGGGCTGACGGGCGATGGCGGACATGGCATCTTTACCAATGTTACCCACACCGATACCTGCACCGATAGCGGCCAAGCCTGCGCCGATACCAGCACCCAATTTTCCGATGCCGAGACCTGCGCCTGCTGCTTGCAACAAAGTTGTCAATAATACTGCTAAACTTGACATAATAGTTTGATATTTAAGTGATTAAAAAGGGTTATTCGATATTTTATGCTTTTACGACTTCGTGGGCTTCCTCATGTTCCTCCTCGCCGATGGCCATACCAATGTACATCGCGCTCAGCAACGTGAAAACGAATGCCTGGATGAATGCCACCAAGAGCTCCATCAGACCCATGAAGATGTAGAAGAAAATGGAAACCGGCGAGACCGCCCAGCCAATGACCGGGTTCATCTGACCGAAGATGAAAATCAATGAAACGAAAGCCAACGTGATGATGTGACCGGCGGTAATGTTGGCGAAAAGTCGCACCATCAACACAAACGGCTTCGTGAAGATGCCGATGGTCTCCACCAACGGCATGAGAGGAAGCGGAACCTTCAGCCACCACGGCACACCGGGTGTGTTGAAGATGTCCTTCCAGTACTCTTTGCCGGAGGAGAAGGTAGTCACGAAAAACGTGATGAGTGCCAAAATGCCGGTAACAGCTATGTTTCCGGTGAGGTTCGCACCACCCGGGAAGATCGGGACGATGCCCAGCATGTTGTTCAGGAAGATGAAGAAGAACAGCGTGAGCAGATAGGGCGCGTATTTATTGGAATTTTTGCCCAACGACGGAGTTATCACTTCGTCTTGGATGAACACGATGAGCGGTTCCACAAGGGCCTGCAGACCACTCGGCACCTCATCGGGATGCTCGCGGTAACGTTTCGCTACGGACAGGAAAATGCAGGTTATCAAGATGATAGAAATGAGCAGGGCACAGACGTTCTTGGTGATGGAGATGTCCCACTTGCAGACGTGGTTCGCGTATGCTTCACCCTCTTCAAGATGGCCGGTGTAGTCGGAATAGTTGCCCTCGAGTTTGACGATACGTCCTTTGGTGTTTTCCTCCCAGCCCATGGCATAGCCGTTGTAGGCGGCCTCGCCGTGATGGAACTTGTTCGACAGGAAAACCACGGGACGGCCCTCGTCGAACAGGATGACGGGAAGCGGAATGGTGACGCTTTTTTCACCGCTGCCGCAGATGTGCCATCCGTAGCTGTCAATAACGTGTTCGATAATGAAAGGACCGGCGTCAAACACTTCCTCTTGTGCCGCTTCCGCCACAGCTTCAACATTATCTGCCTCTGCCGTTTCTGTTGTCTGGGCAAACCCGTTTTGGCACGCAAAAACCGTCAGCAGTGCAAAAACCATCGTTGCCAATTTTATCTTGAAACTTTTATAACTCATACGTTTATAATTAGTTATCTCTTTATTCAAAACCTTCTACCGCTTAATTTAAAAAGCCGTGCAATATACGATTTTTCGGTTTATCCGCTTTTTTTTCTTTGATGAAAAATCACTCCACAAAAATGCTATCTTTGCGCTTTCAAATTTTTACCATTATGAAGAAAGTCATCCATACCAACAATGCGCCGGCCGCCATCGGGCCGTACAGCCAAGCTATTGAAGCCAACGGAATGTTGTTCATTTCCGGCCAGATTCCCGTGAATCCCGCCGACGGCACTGTGCCTGAGGGCATTACCGCCCAAACAGAGCAGGTGATGAAGAACATCGCCGCCATCCTTGACGAAGCCGGCTACACCTTCGACAACGTGGTGAAGACCACCTGTTTGCTCAGCGACATCGCCAACTTCGGAGCAATGAACGAAGTCTATGCGACTCGTTTCCCGTCCAACCCGCCTGCCCGCGCCGCTTTTGCCGTGCGCGACCTCCCAAAAGGCGTGATGGTCGAGATTGAAGTCATCGCCGCTAAATAAGACGTTAGGACGTTTGACGTAAGATGCCGTGTGATATTGGGAAAACCCACTGTCACACGGTTTTTTTATGCTTTTATCTTTCCAAGTATATTATAATTATTGTACTTTTGCACGCTCATTCGGGAACGCAATTCCCGCGTGACATCTTTTAGTTAAGAACCTGATCCTTAAGAACTTCTGATGGAAAAGCGAATTGGCACCATTACGATATTATTGTCAGACAGAGCTGCTGCCGCGCAGGTGAACGAAGTCATCTCCGCGCATTCGGACATTGTGTTGGCGCGTCAGGGCCTGCCCTTCCACGACCGCCCCGTGGCCGTCATCTCCCTCATTGTCGAAGGAGGAGTCGATGAAATCAATTCGCTTTCCGGAAATTTAGGGAAAATCGCAAATGTGATGACTAAAGCGGTAATCACAAAGATGACGTAAGACGTGTGACTAAAATCTATCGGAATACCCCACTTAAGTCTTACGTCTCAAGTCTCAAAGCAATAAAACAAACAAAAACAACCAATATGCAATTCAACCCCGAAAAATGCCGCATTCCCGATGAGATCGGGAAACCGTTTATCGACCCGGAAGAAATCTGGGATTTTATCAACAAGACCGAAAGCACGCCTGAGAGGGTGCGCGAGATTATCGCCAAGTCGTTGAACAAGAACCGTTTGACGATGGGGGAGACGGCCGTCCTCATCAACACCACCGACCCCGAGCTGGTGGAGGAGATCAAGGAGGGCGCCCGCACGCTGAAACGCAACGTCTATGGCAACCGCATCGTGCTGTTCGCACCGCTCTACGTGGGCAACTACTGCGTCAACAACTGCAAATACTGCGGTTTCCGTTCGTCCAACCACGAGCAGGTACGCACCACCCTCACCGACGAGGAGTTCGTACACAACATCGAAGCGTTGGAAGAAGATGGTCAGAAGCGTTTAATCCTCGTCTATGGCGAGTCGCCGAAATACTCTCCTGAGTTCATCGCGCACACCACCAAATTAGCTTATTCCGTACATAAAGGCAACGGCTCCATCCGCCGCGTGAACATCAACGCCGCCCCTCTGGATGTGGAGGGTTTCCGCATCGTAAAAGAAGCCGGCATAGGCACTTACCAGATTTTCCAAGAAACCTACCACCCCGAGGCATACAGCTGGTACCACCCCGCCAACACCATCAAGGGCAACTACGAGTGGCGCCTCACCTCCATGGACCGCGCCCAACAAGCCGGTATCGACGACAACGGTCTCGGCATCCTCTTCGGCCTCTACGACTGGCGTTTCGAGGTGCTGGCCATGATTCGTCACACCAACCACTTGGAGGCCTGCTTCAACGTGGGACCGCACACCATCTCGTTCCCGCGTATCAAGGACGCTTCGGGCTTAAACATTGATACTAAGTATTTTGTGGATGACGAAACCTTTGAGAAGATCATCGCCATCTTCCGTTTAGCGGTGCCCTACACCGGCATGATTCTGACTGCCCGCGAGACCTCCGAGTTCCGCGCCAAGGCCATCCAGTACGGTATCTCGCAAATCGACGGCGGTACCAACCTGCAAATCGGCGACTACAAATACCACCACGAGGAGACCGAGAAGAACAGCGACAAGCAGGAGGACCAGAACCTGCACCGCGAGCAGTTCAAGATCGGCGACGACCGCACCTTGGGCGAAATCATCGACGAGCTGTTAGACAACAACTTCATCCCGAGTTTCTGCACCGCTTGCTACCGTTTGGGCCGCACCGGCGAGCACTTCATGGAGTTCAGCGTGCCCGGCTTCATCAAGCGCTACTGCACACCCAATGCCATCCTGACGTTGTCGGAATATTTGGTCGATTATGCCACTCCTGAGGTGGCCGCCAAGGGCTGGAAAGTGATCGAGAACAACCTCGTCAACGTGGATGAGAAATTCCATGACGAGCTGCTGAAGCGAATCGAGCGCATAAAGGCAGGCGAACGCGACCTTTATTTCTAAAACTATAAAGAAAAATAACTATTTTTGCACCCTTGATTTAGATCAGAATGCCGCGCCGTTTTTTCAGGCAAAATCACGGCGCGGGATTCTATTTGTATATGAAATTGTTCAAACACATACGGGATTTTAATGAGCGTGTTCGGGAGAGGATAGGCTGGAAAATCATTGACAGCTATCTGCTCAGAAAAATGTTGGGTACGGTGGTGTTCGCCATCACCCTGCTGATGACCATTGTGGTGGTGTTCGACGTTTCGGAGAACATTCAGCGATTCATGAGCCACAATATTCCTGCGATGAAAGTAATCACCGGCTACTATTTCAACTTCATCCCTTACTTCATCAACCTTTTCATCCCGTTATTCACGTTCATCAGTGTAATTTGGTTCACCTCCAAGCTCTCCTCACGCAATGAAATCATCTCCATCTTCGACAACGGTATCAGCTTCAACAGGATGCTGGTTCCATACATCACGGGGGCGTTAATCATCATGCTGCTTTCGCTATCTTTGTCCAATTTCATTGTCCCGCGCACTAACGGAAAACTGAACGACTTCAAATACCAGTATTTCGGGAACAAATACATCGCCACCTCTTACCTGCATATCAAAAACTCCAAGAACAGCTATATTTTTGTAGAACGATGGGACAAAGTTGAGGGAAAAGGTTATAATTTCACCTACGAGGAATTTAACAGTAATGCCATCCGGATGAAAATTTCGGCACAAACCATTGACTATAACGAAGAAAAGAAAATGTGGCAACTGCACCGTTTCACCCGCCGCATCATCACACCCGACAATGAAGAAATCATCACACGTGGAGAGGATTTCGACACAGTGTTCAATATTTTGCCGAGAAACCTCTATCAAGATGCCTTTGTCAGCGAAACAATGTCTTACAAGGAGTTACGGCAGTTTATCCGGGAAGAACGCATGAGGGGGTCTTCACTGCTGACCAACTACCAGATTGAGCAGCACAAGCGCATGGCCAATCCTGTTGGCATCCTCATCATGACCCTGTTAGGAGTGAGTGTGTCCTGCCGGAAATCCACACGAGGGGTCGGCGTCCATGTTTTCGTTGGCATGGGACTTGCTTTCACGTTCATCTTCCTACAACAGATTTCCACGGTCTTTTCCGTTTCCGGCGGCCTCCCGCCTGTACTCGGCACATGGTTTCCAAATATTATCTTCTTGATAATCACAATTGTGATGTTGAAGATGACACCGAAGTAAGTAAAAGGATAATGAGGACGGATATAAGGCACCTGAACACAGAAACCCACGACTAAATTCAAAAGAATATCAAAACGTTGAATATTAATGTATGAAAAACATGACGATTTTTTTGAAAGGGATGCAGTTTTACGCCTATCACGGCTGTTTTGAAGAAGAGCAGAAGATTGGCACACATTTCACTGTGGATGTGACCCTTACGTATGATGCGGAGGCGGCCATAACAGGCGATGACGTGGAACAGTCCGTGAATTACCAGTTGGTTTACAAAACCATACGGAAGGTGATGGACACACCCCGGCATCTTATAGAGACAGTGGCTGACCATATCGTCCGCGAAATCAAGCGTGATTTTCCACAGGTTTTAAAAGTCACAGTGAAATTGTGCAAAATAAATCCGCCTTTGGACGGCAAGACTGAATACGTGGCGGTTCAACTGGAAGGATAATGGGCAAAACAGACATCATACGACAGCTGACGGAGTATTTCCAACGCGAGAGCATCCATAACATGGTGCTTCTCACCGACGAGAATGTGGAAAGACTCTATCCAGAATACTTTTCCGAACTGTCGGAACGTGTCTCTACTGACAAAATCGTGCTGCCCGCAGGCGAACCGTCCAAATCCGTGGAAACAGCCATTTTCATCTGGAACCATTTTTCTGAAAAACAGTACGACAGAAATCTTTTCCTGCTGAATTTCGGCGGCGGAATGGTGTGCGACCTCGGCGGTTTCGTGGCCTCCACCTATAAACGCGGCATCCGTTTCGCAAACTGCCCCACAACCCTGTTAGCTATGATTGACGCGGCAGTCGGCGGCAAAAACGGAGTCAACCTGCAATTCCTAAAAAACGGAGTCGGAACCTTCTATTATCCCGACCTTCTGCTGCCTGTCGAAGTCTCTTTATTG
This sequence comes from uncultured Bacteroidales bacterium, assembly GCA_946407715.1. Next base: position 13,177 of record CAMJPH010000048.1, read on the forward strand.
AAAACCCTGCCAAACGAGGAGCTGCACAGCGGATTTGGCGAACTGGTAAAATACGCACTCATCGGTTCGGAGGGACTCTTTAAGAAATTATACAATTCCGATGATCTTTTTCCCATAAATGCAGAATATATTGACTTTTGTGTCAATTTTAAGCGAGACATTGTCGAAAAAGACCCTCACGACTACAACATCCGGCATATTCTTAACTTCGGACACACCTTCGGCCACGCGATTGAAAGCTATTGCGCGGAAATCGGGCAACCTGTCGCACACGGGATTGCCGTGGCGCAAGGGCTCTATTACGAAAGCTTTCTCTCCATGCAACTCGGCCACCTTCCGCAAGAAGAATGGCAACAAATCGCCGATTTCCTGACCAAACATTTCAACATTTTACCGATAACATTTGAAATTCTTGAAAAACTGACGAACTACATGTTGAACGACAAGAAAAACCAGAGTGGTCTTGTCAATTTCACACTGTTAAACCACATCGGCCATGCTTCCCCCAACTTCCAAATTCCCTCCCCCACCCTTTCAAACATCCTTCACGCAGACGTATGCAACTCGTCCCTTCAAACAAAATCCCCCAATCACCAATCACAATTCACCAATCATGTTAAAATCCAAAAATGACATTGTAAGAAACTGGCTTCCGCGTTATACGGGGATGCCGCTTGAAGAGTTCGGCCAGTATATTCTGCTGACCAATTTTCACAGTTACGTGCAAAATTTCGCGGACCTGACCGGTGCCGAGATTCGCGGGATGGAAAAGTCAATGCAGTGTGCCACAAGTGACAACATAACCATCATCAATTTCATGATGGGCAGCCCGAACGCAGCCACCATCATGGATTTGCTGACAGCAGTGAAGCCTAAAGCCGTATTGTTCCTCGGCAAATGTGGCAGTTTGAAATCCTACATCGGCTTGGGAGCAATGCTGCTTCCTATCGCCGGGATTCGCGGCGAAGGAACCTCTCGCGACTATTTCCCTGAAGAGGTGCCCGCCCTGCCCGCTTTCAACCTCGAAAAGGCCATCTCTGCAACCATAAGCAGCTATGGACTGGAATATTGGACTGGCACAGTCTATACGACCAACCGCCGCGTGTGGGAGCATGACGAGAAATTCAAGGACTACCTCCGCAGCATTCGCGCCACCGCCGTTGATATGGAAACAGCCACTCTCTTCTCCGTTGGCTTCTACAACCGCATCCCCACCGGCGCCCTGCTGATGGTCTCCGACCAACCTATGCTGCCCGATGGAATCAAAACCGAACAGTCAGACCGGCGTGTAACCGAAAGTTTCGCGCTCACACACCTGAAAATCGGCATTCAGTCGCTACAAGAACTCCAAAACAAGGGCATCTCGGTCAAGCACCTGCGCTTCGACTACTATGAATAACCTTTATCAGAACAGCTCACTCAATTTTCGCGTCGCGTTCGTCCAGTCATAATGCTCATACACGAAATCGTGACCGCTTTTCGCAAATTCTTGATAATATGCGGAGTCGTCAAGCAAACGATTGAGAATATCGACATATTGGCGGGTAGTGCCACACGCGATTACGGCCCCTTCCTTTGCGGCAGGGTCCAACGGCTTTGCTGCCAACGGTGAGGTGACGCATGGCAGCCGCATTGACATGGCTTCCAACAGCTTGTTTTGCAAACCGGTACCCAACCGCATCGGGGCGATGAAGATGCGCGCTTGGGCATAACAATCAGTCATCGAAGGCACCCACCCCGTAACGGTGACATGATCACTCTGCAGGGCACGAACCTTCTTGGCAGGATCGGCACCGGCGAGCATCAGCTTCACTTCCGGATGCTTTTTACGCAGTTCTGGCAGAATCTCTTTTACCAAATAGACCGCAGCATCCACATTTGGCGAGTAGTTCATATTGCCCGAGAAGATCAGGTCATGGGTTTTCGGCACAGCATCGTGACTGAACTTGACAAAATCCACCCCATTGGGAACCACCACAATCTCCTCTTTCATTGGATGTTGGATGCAGTCGCGGTCCAAGGCGGTAATCATGGTCTTTTGCTCGAAATCATCGAAGATGTCGGTTTCATAATGGGCGATACGGTGGCCTTCCATCCGCATTACAGGTCTGAAAAGCGGGAAGGCTTTCTGAGCCCGACGTTCCATCCCCATGGAGAAAGCATCTTGATAATCAAGCACTTTAGGGATTTTACAGTGGCGCACATACTCCGCCATCCGAAAGAGCTGACAGTAAATACGGTCAGGCTGCACCTCTTGGATGATTTTGTCGATCCGCTTATGGTTGCGGTGACTGTAGAAATAGCCGCACTGCAGAGGCAATCCCACGAAGAGGGAGCCCACCATGTTGAGAACGCTGCGCAGGGGGGATTGCTGCAGAAAGTGGATCTCGCGACAATATGGGGTCAGTTCGCGCATCGCCTCCGCCGGCACGGTATGGTTATAGAGTGCCACCAGATAGAGATCATGCCATCTTGACAACTCCCGAATCTGGTAGTAGGCTCTCAGCTTGTCGCCCTTCTCCAACGGGAAAGGGATGCGGGAAAGAACCACTAATATCTTCATTTCAACGATTTTAGGATGAAGTTTTTTCGAAGCGCAAAGATACAAATTTTAGGCATTAGGCAAAGAAGTCAAAAGCTAAAAAATTGTACATTTGCACTTTCAGATTAATGATTATAACATTATGAATAGCAAAAAGATACGCCACCAATTGCATCGCATGGCAGAGGCTTCCAACGAGGAAATAGAAACTTCCGCCTTCATCAGACACGAACTGGAACGCCTTGAGCCGACAAAGATTCTCACCTTCCCGAAAGGACACCACCTGTTGGCTGAATTCGACTTCGGGGGCGGCGGAAAAACCGTACTGCTCCGCGCAGACATGGACGCGGTGCGAGTCAACGAAACACTGAATCTGCCATACATATCTGAAAACAAAGGCGTTTCGCACAAATGCGGGCATGACGGGCACAGCACGATTATGCTCCGCGTAGCGGAAATGCTGCACAATAAAAAACTGCCGTCAGGCAAAGTGTTGCTTCTCTTCCAAGGTGCCGAAGAGACCGGCGAAGGTGCGCGGCAGATTCTCGAAAGTGGGATTCTGCAATCCTATACCATCGATTGCGCCTACGCCTTGCACAATATCCCCGCCGAACCAACTGGCACAATTATATGTAAACCAGATAGTTTTACCTGTTCCGTCATCAGTTGCGACATTGTGCTGACCGGACAGACCGCTCACGCCGCCGAACCGTGGAATGCCGTGTCACCATTTCCCGCAGCACAACGGCTCACCGATTTCGTGCTGTCGCTGAACCAACACGATGTACAACGCAACGACTTCTGCGTGGCCACACTCATCGAGTTCCGGGTGGGCAGCCAAGCCTACGGAGTGACCGCCGGCGACGGCATTTTGCGTTTCACCATTCGCACCCGAGAAGACGCTCATCTCCAGCAAATTATCTCAGAAATCGAAAGCAAAGCTAAAGCCGAAGCTGCTTCGGACAACTTACAATGTGAAATACGTTGGATAGAGTACTTCGCCGCCTCGAACAATGCCGAAAAAGCAGTGGAATCCATCAAAAAATGCGCTGACAAGTTAAACATCACCTACAAAGAGAAGCCGATACCTTTCTTTTGGGGAGAGGACTTCGGACTCTTCACGCAGCATTACACAGGTGCATTGTTCGGGTTAGGCTCCGGCACCATGCAACCGCCACTTCACCACCCCGATTTCGACTTCCCCGATGAGATTTTGGAAAAAGGAGCTGAAATGTTCTATGCATTGCTGTTGTAAATTAGAGCTTTGGAGTCGAATAATGATACATTTTGTCGCATTATTTGCACGTTTCAGTAACAACAATTTCATTTGTCTGTGGGTATTCGTAATTTGTGTACCTTTGCCGCCATTTTAAAACTGACAAAACTTATATGCTCTATCCAGATAATTTTGAGGAAAAAATCGGTTTTGACATCGTGCGGCGGCTGATTCTGGAGCACTGCTTGAGTCCGCAAGGGGCGGAAGCGGTGGAAAGTATGCAGTTTATGACCGACATGCTGCAAATCATGCCGGCATTGGAAGCGGTGGAAGAGTTCCGCCAATTGCTACTTTTTGACGAACCATTTCCCGCACAGGACTTCTACGACCTCCGCGAAACACTGAAACGTCTCCGTATTGACGGCACCCATATCGAACTTGAAGAACTCGCCTGCCTGCGCGGGTTCATCCAGTCCATGACCAACATTTTCGTTTATTTCAAGGTGCGCCACGAGGATAACCGCTACCCGCGCCTTTGGTCAATGTGTGCGGAGATGCCGCTGCAACGCGACCTGACGAGCGCCATCAACCGCATCTTGGACGACAAAGGGCAAATGCGCGACAACGCCTCCGACGAACTGGCCCACATCAAAGGAGCAATTAACCGCCTCTCCCGCGATGCCGACCGGCAAATCCGCAAGATTCTCGCCACTGCCAAGCAGGACGGCATCGTGAAGGAGGATGCCGAAATGACCATCCGCAACGGACGACTCTGCATTCCCGTTTCCGCCCAGTTCAAACGCCGACTGCGCGGTTTCGTGCATGACGAGTCCGCCACCGGACAAACTGTTTTCATCGAGCCGACGGAGGTTTTTGACGCCAACAACGAACTCAAGGAACTGCAAAACGCCGAACAACGCGAGATCATCCGCATCCTGACAGAAATCACCGACACCATCCGCCCGCTCATCGATGACCTACTCGATGCCCAAAAACTGATGGGCAAATACGACTTCCTTCGTGCCAAAGCCCTCTTCGCCATCGATATTGACGCTTCGGTGCCCCATATCCATCCGAAAACCATGGTGCAGTGGTACCAGGCCAAACATCCCCTACTCTACCTCA
>CAMJPH010000049.1 GCA_946407715.1 uncultured Bacteroidales bacterium
CCCGTGTACATAGCAACATCAGTATAAGGATAATCTCCATCCGTTTTGGCAGCAATCACTTGCCAAGCATTGTAATTTGCGTTGTAAGCGCCACTGTAAGCACCTGCTTCATAATTGTCAGTGTTGAAAGTCACTTTCACGCCAGGGTTAGCGGGGGGAGGAGTAGGAATAGCTTCGAAATAAGCTGTGTAGGTTGCATCAGCGGTGACGGTGATGGTGCGGGGATTGTCGGTATTGCCGTCTTGCCATTTCACAAAGAGGTAACCCTCTTTCGGAGTTGCGGTCAGGGTAGCGGTGGCGCCGTCAGCATAAGAGCCTGCACCAGACACAGTACCCCAAGCATCGTTGTTGGAATTAACCGTGATGGTAAAGTTTTTCGTACATGAGGTGAAAATCATACCTCCGGCCAGAAGGGCCATGCATAATACGCTTAATACTTTTTTCATAATACTTTAATTGATTTAAGGTGAATAAAAAGTTGTTTCTTTTGAAAAAACGTCGCAATAGACGAATAATGTAAAAAAACGTTTAACGGCGATTATTATTGTGCATCGTTTTCGTGTTCGCGCACTAATTTGTCATCAATAAAGATACGTCCGCAGGCTTCGCACACGATGATTTTCTTGTGCAGGCAGATGTCCAATTGACGTTGCGGGGGAATTTTGCTGAAGCAGCCGCCGCATGCATCGCGCTCAATTTTCACAATGGCCAACCCGTTGTGGGCGTTCTTGCGGATGCGTTCGAAAGCGGTGAGTAGGCGGTCATCGACTTTGGATTTCAGCTCTTCGGCTTTGGCCAAAAGTTCCTCTTCCTCCTTTTGGGTGTCGGCGACAATAACCTCAAGCTCGGCTTTTTTCTGTTCCAGAATCTCCTGGATTTCCTTCACGCGCTCGTTGGTTTCCGCAATTTTGTTCTGTTTGTCCAGAATTTCCGCCTCATGTCTCTCCTTGTGTTTGTCGGCCACTTGGATTTGCAGTTGTTGGAACTCAATTTCCTTGCTCAACGCCTCGTATTCGCGGTTGTTGCGCACGGAGTTCTGCTGCTCCTCGTACTTTTTGATGGTGGCTTTGGCTTCCTCTATGTTAGTGTTTTCGGAGGATATCTTCAGTTTCAGGTTTTTGATGTCATCCGTGAATTTACTGATACGGGTGTTCAGACCTTCGCACTCGTCCTCGTTGTCGCGGATTTCCTCGGGAAGCTCGCCACGGATCATGCGGATGTCGTCAATTTTGGTGCAGATTTGTTGCAGATTGTACAGGGAGAGCAATTTCTGTTCAATGGAAAGTTCCTCGGCGGTGCTTTGGGTGCTTTCGTGCTTCTTCACTTCCACAACGCCATCGGAAGATTTCTCCACCGTAACCTCATCGTCTTCGATAATTGTCTCCACCACAGGCTTTTTGGCCACTTTTTGTTTCGGTTTCGGAGCTTCCTCGGTCACTTGTTCCACCATCTCCTCTCTTACCTCAACGGGCTCTTCCGGTTCCACCGGCTTGGTCTCCTCCATTTGGGGAACCTTCACCCGTTTCGGGGTGATCTTTTTCATTTTGGGAACAATTTTCTCCACTTTTGTTTTTTTTGTGCCGATTTCAACCTCTTCTTCTGTGACTTTTTTCTTGGCCATATTTGATTTAACTATTTGATTATCAATAATCTAAAAATATTTAACTTCTAAAAGTTCCAATTTAGAAATTAAGGTGGCAAATGTAGTAAATTTTTCGTTTAGTAAGTTGAAAATAATATTCTTAATGAAAAATTCACCTTCATAGTGCCCGATATCTACTAAAAGCGTGCCGGAATGGGACTTGAAGAAGTCATGGTATTTGAAATCGCCGGACACGTATGCGTCTGCGCCCGAAGCGATGGCCAAGTCAATGAAACCGCTTCCGCCTCCACCGCAGACAGCCACCTTCCGGATAGTTCGCTCCGTGTTTCCGGCATAGCGGAACGGAGGAAGTTGCAATTTGTCTTTCAGGAAAGACAGGAACGCCGGTACGGTCATTTCTTCCGGCAACTCCCCGATGCGGCCGAGGCCTATGGTGCGACTTTCGTTTTCTAACGGCAGCAGGTCGAACGCAGGTTCCTCGTAGGGGTGGTTTTCGTAAAGGGTTTGGATCACAGTTCGTTGCAAACCAGTAGGGTAGAGGATTTCAACACGTTCTTCCGCCACATGTTCGAGGGCACCCTCTTGTCCGAGGTAGGGGTTGGCGCCGGTTTGCGGCCGGAATTGTCCTGTGCCGTTCATCGTGTAGGCGCACGAGTCGTAATTGCCCTGAACACCGCATCCGATTTGGAAGAGGGCGTTTTTGAGCTGTTCGGCGTGGTCGGCGGGCACAAAGACCACCAGTTTGCGGTAGAGTCCTTTGTGCGGTTCCAACACTTTCGTGTTCCGAAGTCCGAGTTTTTCCGCGAAAGCGTCGTTGCCGCCGCCTTCACCGCTGTCGATGTTGGTATGCATGGAATAGAGTACCATGTTGTGTGCCAGTGCTTTGCAAATCATCGCTCCCACGCGGTCGGTGGGTACAATCTTGTTGATGCCGCGCTTGAGCATCAGCGGATGGTGCGAAATCACGAGGTTGCAGCCCTTTTCGATAGCCTCGTCAATGACCTGCTCCGACATCTCGAAACAGACCATCGTGCCGGTGATCTCCTGCCGCACATCCCCGCATTGCACCCCGCAGTTGTCGAAATCTTCTTGGAGGTACAATGGGAATTTTTGTTCTAAAAAGGTGGTTACGTCTTTGATTGTCATATTATTGATAATTGATGGTGTAGAGACGCAAAATTTTGCGTCTCTACTGATGCCTCTATTGAAAACACAATGCGCCGCAGAAAACCTCTGCGGCGCTCTTCGTATGATGGGAAATTAGTCAAAATCGGGGAAGTCGCGTCTTTCCTGACGGTGACGTTGTCCGTCGTGTTGGTTGCTGTTGCCACGATGCGGGTTGCCGCCGCCGTTGTTGCGGTTGCGGTCGCCGCCCGGACGAGGTCCGCCGTTGCCACGGTCGCGGCCGCCGCCGTTGCGGTTGCCTCCACCGTTTCGACCACCGTTGCCACGCGGTTTCTCTTCTTCGTAACCTTCCGGTTTCGGGAGCAGCACCTTGTGTGACAGCCTGTACTTGCCGGTCTTTTCGTCGATTTCGATGAGCTTCACCTTGATCTTGTCGCCCACGTTGAGCACGTCAGCCACATTGTCGATGCGGCGGTAAGCGATTTCGGAGACGTGCAGCAGACCGTCGGTGTTCGGCAGGAATTCCACGAATGCGCCGAAGTCGGTGATGGTCTTGACCGTGCCTTCGTATATCTCACCCACCTCAGGAAGTGTGGTGATGAGTTTGATGCGCGCCACGGCGGCGTTGATGTCATCCACGTTGGCGGCTGCGATGTCGATAACGCCGAATTCGCCGACCTCCTCGATGTTAATGACGGTGTTGGTCTCACGCTGCATCTCTTGGATGATTTTGCCTCCAGGTCCGATAACGGCGCCGATGAATTCGCGAGGGATTTGCATTTGGACGATACGCGGCACGAACGGACGGTAATCTTCTCTCGGAGCGGGCATCGCTTCTTTGATCTTGCCGAGGATGAACATTCTGCCGCGGTGTGCCTGAGCCAAAGCTTCGGCCATTACCTCGGAAGAAAGACCCTTGACCTTGATATCCATCTGGCAGGCAGTGATACCGTCTTCGGTACCGCAAACCTTGAAGTCCATGTCGCCGAGGTGGTCCTCGTCGCCGAGGATGTCGGAGAGGATGGCGTAGCGGCCAGTGGCTTCATCAGTAATCAAGCCCATGGCGATACCGGAAACGGGCTTCTTCATCTTCACACCGCAATCAAGCAGCGCGAGGGTGCCAGCGCAAACCGTTGCCATAGAGGAACTTCCGTTGGATTCGAGAATGTCGGAAACCAAGCGGACAGTATAGGGGAATGACGGATCGTCGAACGGAATCATCGGTTTGAGGGCGCGTTTGGCCAAGTTGCCGTGACCGACCTCGCGACGGGAGGTGCTGCCGATGCGTTTCACCTCGCCCACGCTGTAGGGCGGGAAGTTGTAGTGCAGCAGGAAACGGCTGGTGCCTTCCACCACGGCGCCGTCGATGATTTGCTCGTCAAGCTTGGTGCCGAGCGTGCAGGTGGTCAACGACTGCGTTTCACCGCGGGTGAAGATGGCGGAACCGTGTGCGGACGGCAGGTAGCCAGTCTCAATCCAGATGGGACGGATGTCCTCGGTGTGGCGGCCGTCGAGACGGATGCGCTCGTCGAGGATCATGTTGCGCATGGCGTGCCAGAGGATTTCGTCGTAGTAACGTTTCACCATGACGGCTTTCTCGTCGCGCTCCTCTTCGGGAATAGTCTCGATGAAGTCGGCGAGAATCTGGTCGAAGTCGGCGTTGCGGTCTTGTTTGCCCTTGAAGGACTTGGCGACGGCATACACTTTGTCGTAAAGTTCGGTATTCATACGCTCACGGATGGCCTCGTCGTCGGTCTCGTGGCAGTATTCGCGTTTCGGGTTGGCGGTGGGCACCTGTGCGGCGAGATCCAACTGCGCCTGGCACTGCACTTTGATGGCTTCCTTGGCGAAATTGAGGGCGGCGACCATGTCGTCCTCGGAAATCTCATTCATCTCGCCTTCCACCATCATGATGTTGTCCATGGAGGCGGCCACGATCATGTCGATGTCGGAGCGTTCCATATCCTCAACGGTGGGGTTCACCACGAGTTGTCCGTCCACGCGGCCCACGCGCACCTCGGAAATCGGGCACTCAAAGGGGATGTTGGAAACGGCGATAGCGGAAGAAGCTGCGAGACAGGCGAGGCAGTCGGGCAGGAAGTTCTTGTCGCCGGAAATCAGCGTCACAACGACCTGAGTTTCAGCGTGGAAATTCTTGGGGAAGAGGGGACGGATGGCGCGGTCCACCAGACGGGCGATGAGGATCTCATACTCGGAAGGGCGTGCTTCGCGTTTGAAGAAACCGCCGGGGAAACGACCCACAGCGCCGTATTTTTCCTGATATTCAACTTGGAGAGGCATGAAGTCAGTGCCTTCAACGGCCTCTTTTTTGCAACACACGGTTGCGAGCAACATGGTGTTGCCCATGGTGACGACAGCAGCGCCGTCGGCCTGCTTCGCCAGCTTGCCGGTTTCAATCGTAACCATACGACCGTCACCGATATCGAAAGTTGTTCTTACTCCTAAATTCATAATGTTTTTTTTTAGATGTACGAGTTTCGACAATAACAAATATTCAAAAAGGCAATTTTCATCAAAATTGCCTTTTTGAATACTGAAATCGCCTGTAAAAAATTATTTTCTTAAGCCTAATTCTTTGATTAACGCTCTGTAGCGTTCAATGTCTTGTTGTTTGAGGTACTCGAGCATTTTTTTGCGCTTACCGACCAGGGTAATCAGGGCGCGTTTGGTCACGCGGTCGCTGTGGTTTTCTTTCACATGCTCGGTCAAATGTTTGATGCGGTGTGTAAACAGGGCAACTTGAGCTTCGGGGGAGCCGGTGTCCTTTTCGTTTTTACCGTACTTCGTGAAAATTTCTTTCTTAACGTCGTTTGTCAAATACATAACTTCTAACTGCTTTTAATTTATCTTTTTAACCTATTTTTAAATCGGCGGCAAAAATACACTTTTTTCGATTACGTGTGGCGATTTTTTTAAATCGTTGATTTTGGGTGTTTTTAGGGAGTGTTGGCTGGCTGGTCACAGCAGGGGGGTAAACGACTTAGACTTAGACTTAGACAAACGACTTAGACTATTCACAAATCCCACTTCACACGTCAAATATTTTGTAGTTTTGCCGAAAAATTATAATCATTGAAATGAAAATGAATTTTACATTCGTGGCTATAATGCTGCTGTTTGCGGTGGCCTCGGCGCAGATGGTCTGTGTGACGTTCACGGGACGCGATGTCCAAAACCACTATCTCTCTTTGAATCGGGTGGTGGTCAGCAACCACAGTAAGGGGTGGCAGGAAGCGCTTGTCTGGCCCGACACCGTATTGGTGATGACTGCCACGGGCATCGGGAATGTGGAAGGTGTTTCAAAAGTCCAAAAATCGGCATTTTTCGATTTGTAACTATTTGATTATCAAATAGTAATTTTTACCAAAACAAACCTATGACACACCCTCGTAAATCGCCCCTGCCGCAACCGAAAATCGCCTACCGTGGTGCGACCGACAACCCGTTTGGCCTCGGCGACCAGATGAAATACGTGGGGTTCTTCACATTCAATGGCACGGAAATAGTGAGCGGTCATGTGTTGCAGGTGCTGGATGCTTCGCAAACTGTCGTACTGACGTTCGAAGACGGTCTCCCTTGTTCCGGCACTCCCACGGTGACGGACCATGAGGGTAACGTGTATGCCACGGTGAAGATCGGGCAGCAGTGCTGGATGCGGGAAAACCTGCGGACGACGACCTCGCTGAGTACAGGAACGTACCTCGTCCCGGCTGTCAACACCGGTTACACCTACACGGGCAAACAAGCTCGTTGGTACAACAACGACTCGGCCACGTATGCGCCGATGAACTACGGATTGTTGTACAATTGGAACGCGGCAATGGATACGTTCAACACGGCGTACGGGGAGACGAGCGTGAACACCGATGACAACAATGCGGTGTCGATGAGTTTCATGGGTAGCCGCAGGGGCATCTGTCCTGCGGGCAATATCGGTTGCGGGAATCTGATAACGCGAAAGTGTTTGTTGCAGATGGTCAATTTGTTACGGACGGGCGTGCGCCAGGGATTGAAGCGGAAATGGACGGCGGTTTGTGGGTTTCGGAATCCCCTTAGCCCCCTTAAAAGGGGGAAACCAATGATTGCCGTGGCCGGTGCCTGCCGGACATTGCAGAGGAAAGCCCGACGGCGCGGCGGTGGGATTAGGACGAATGGTCATTGCGGAGACGTTTCAGGGAACGTCTCTACAGGGTAGGACGAGTTTGAATGCCGCCGCGCCGGGGCGCCCAAATCATATTAAAAATTAAGAGCGCAGAATTAATAATGAATATAGGCATAGACTTATGACAATGACAATAACTATGACAATGATTTAGACTTAAATAAACTAATGACTATTCACATGTCATACGTCATTTTGGCTCGGTAGGCGTGAATGGTCTAAATCTATGTCATAGTCTAAATCATGTGCCGTTGCCGTGACCAGTCACAATTCACTAATCACAATTCACAAAAAATTGTATCTTTGCGCCTCTAAAAAAATCATCATTATGGCAAATATTGAATTCAATAACAAAACCTACGAGATGGACGGCGACGGCTTCATGGTCCATCCGGAAGAATGGAACAAGGAACTGGCTGTGGAAATCGCCAAGGCCGACGGTATCACGGAGATGACCGAGAATCACTGGAAGGTGGTCGATTGCATCCGTGCCAACTACGAGGAAAAAGGCATCGCCCCGATGGTCCGCACCATCTGCAAGACCGCCAATCTGAAACTGAAGGACATCTACGAGCTCTTCCCGCTCGGTCCCGCAAGAGGTGCTTGCCGCGTCGCCGGTCTCCCCAAACCCGAAGGCTGCGTATAATCGGCTATTGGCTTTTAGCTATTAGCTATTAGCTTTTGGTTATGAGGTGTTTGTCACAGCCAATAGTCAACAGCTAATAGCCAAAGTCATAGAGGCATAAATAATATAGGCTAAATCAACAAAACCTAAACTTGTAAATATGAGTATCATGCAATATTTGGCGATAGCCGCGGCGGTTTATTGCCTTGTTAGTTTATTCGTGCATTTTGTCAGGATTGTGCGCCTCGGTGCCCCGAAGGACAAGTCGGAGCCGAGCGGCAGCGTGAAAGAGGGCGTGATTTACTCCAACACCCGCGCCATGATGCCCGACCAGAAGGAGTCGGCGTATCTGCATATTCCTTCGTACGCCACGGGAATGCTGTTTCACATCGGGCTCTTCTGCTGTCTGCTCTTTTTCGTGCTCTCCTTCTTCCCCTTCTTCAATCGCTGGATTGGGGGCTGCAACTGGCATCTGATTTTAGCGATTCCGACCGTTTTGGGTACTATCTGTGGTGTTGTCTTGTTTGTCAGAAGGTTGATCTCCAAAGATTTGAAGCCCTTTACCACGCCTGACGACTACATTTCCTGCGGACTGGTCACTCTTTTCCAGCTGATGACCACGCTTTACCTGTGTTGCTCGACTTGTTGTGGATCCGTTACCATATTATATTATATAAGCTGCATCCTGTTGTTCCTCTATATGCCGTTGGGCAAGCTCCGCCACGCGGTCTATTATTTCGCGGCGCGCTACCACCTCGGCTTCTTCTATGGCTGGCGGAATGTGTGGCCGAACAGGGAGAAGGAATAGGCCTTTCATGTTACCCCTCTTTCGTTATTATTCCGAAAAAAAATAATTACTCCTAAAAATATTTGCTATTATAAAAAACATATCATTACATTTTTGATAATCTGTATGTTTTCAGGAGTTTCCGCACAGAATTACACGCAAGTTTTTGACAGTTTGTTCCAGTGTGCGGACCACACCCACACCTCAACAGGCATTTTATATGAGCGTTGTTGCTGTTCAGCAATTTGGTCAGCTATGTGACCAACATTCCCCATCCTGTAGATATCTGCGGACAATTCGACAATTGTTCTTGGTGTGCTCCCTACGAACTTTAACACATTCGGTACAGCAGCCATGCGGCAACGACTTTACTACGATGCGGACAGCGTTCTTTGGGAAAACATATCCGTCAACGTTCCTTTATTTGATGAAAGCAACACCTATATGGTGGCGCCATTGGTGGAACAAAGTCCCTGAAGGTGGCACTTACATTGAACAAAACGCAATGGTGTGCATTGAAGCTATCAATATGCTTAATGAACGACTTCAATAATCGGGCTGTGACGAGCAAATAGTTGTGGTCGGCCTTCGCACTGAGCTACGGCATCTGGCTCGTCATAGATTGGTACGACTGCTTTTTCCTCGGTGGGGCATTTTTCGTACTTTTGCACCCTCAAATCCCCCGATATGAAACAGGAAATCAACCCCAAAGAGACCCCGCGAGCATTCGCCTTCGAGATGTGGATGACCGCACCGATGCCGATGGTGACGCTGGTGAAGACGATGAACGTGAGCAAACTGCTGAGAACCAGCCGGAAGAGCGACGTCAAGTTCAACACGCTGATGTGCTGGTGCATCGGGAAGACCGCCAGCCGGACCGAGGAACTGCACCTGCTGCCCGAGGACGGCAAGCTCTTCCGCTACGACCAGATCGCCGTCAACGTGGTGGTGCGCAACCGCAAGGGCGGCATCAACTCCTGCGACATCCCCTTCTCCGACGACCTGCAGCAGTTCAACCGCGACTACATCGCGCTGACCACCAAAGTGGCGGAAGAGTGCGCGAGCAGCTTCCTCGACGGCTACATGATTGTCGGCACCTCCGCGATGATCCAGACCGAGCTCGACTGCATCGTCAACCAATACACCGACAAGTTCCTCAACCCGATGGTGATGTGGGGCAAATACCGCAAAGAGTGGTTCAAGACCAAACTGCCGGTCTCGTTCCAGTTCCACCACGTGCAGATGGACGGCGGCGACGCGGCACGGTTTCTGGAGAGGTTACAGAAAACCATCGAAACGTTGTGAAACCGCTAAAACAATACCGTTTCGGCTTCGACCCGTGGGGTTTGCTCCTCTTCCTGCTGGTGATGTTCCCCAATTTCATCTGGTTCGCCGTTCCCGCACCGAACGACATCCTGCGCGCGGATTCGGCCACGCCGGTGGTGGACGCCATCGGCTCCGTGTTCCAAGTGCTGACCGTCGCGTGCCTCTGCTTCGTCATCCATAAAGACAGGAGCAAACTTTGTCTTTCGTCACTTATCATCGCCACAATTATTTGCGTCGCAATCTATTACATTGGATGGGCGTTGTATTACACGGCCAATGTGAGTCCTATCGTCATCCTCCTGCTGACCGTTCCTCCTTGCTTGGCGTTCATCCTGTTCGCCATCGACCGGAAGAACCTCCTGGCAGTGATATTAGCAACGGTGTTTGCCATGTGCCATCTGGTGTTTGGGGTGGTGAACTTTGTGATTTGATGAAAATGAAAAAGTTTCAGATTGTGCAGGAATGGTGGGTGAGGGGGATTAAAACATAAAGAAGGAGTTACAAAAGCCAATGGCTCGTTGGCCAAATTGGCCACCAAGCTGGTGGCCAATTTGGTCCCCCCTCTGCGTTTCCACCTACCAGCTTGAGCAGGTGGTGGAACGGACGGTGAGGGAGCTGGAACTGAGGAAGAGAGAATCAGGGAGGCTGGGCGTGCAGGAAGCACGCAAATTGAGTAACCCCATACTAAGGCCGATAGGCCGCAGTGTGGGGTGGAACGCGCGGCGGAAGTCTGCGTGCCAGAGGCACGCCACCACTCGACTCGCTAACAGTAGCGTGTCTTCAACACGCCATCGACGTGCTGCCGCCGTCACCCCACACTGCGCTCCACTTCGTTACGCTGATGTGGGGTTATTAGGATATCGTGCCTCCGGCACGCGAAGTCCATATTCCAATTTCTTTAGCATAAAGAAACGCACCCGTAATATTGCAACTGTATTTAAACAGTGATGATAATGAGAAAAAAATCCGGAGATTGACTTGAGCACCGAGTTCATCATTACGATCTGGCGCGATAATATTGGAACTAATATTGGAACTAATGATGCAACTGATAGTGGTGCTAATGATCTGACAATCAATACTAATAGTGCTATTAATATTGGAACTAATATTGGAACTTCCGGAAACAGTGTTGCAACTGACCATTTGACGGAGAACAAGCGAATCGTGGATAGAATAGTAAAAAAGAAAGTCAAGCCAAGAATGACAAAAGAGCAGTTGCGGGAGTGCATTATCGAAGCATGTGTTGTAGATCATTCAATTGATGAATTGGCTACGCTTTTGGAAAGGAGTCCAGACTATCTGCAAAATTTCGTGATTCCTGATTTGGTCGCCGACGGAATACTCTTACGCACCAAACCGAGTCATAGTCCAGGGCAGACATACATGACGAATCCGAAACTTGATAAGTAGGATTGAAGGGTTGTAGGTACGAAAATAAGTTGAGCGAGAAAGTTGTATTTTTGCCGGCGATTGAATGAGATTGAGAAACAATAAAAAACTTTTCTGAAATGTATATCACAAAGGCAAATTTCAAGAGGATAATTAGAGAAATAGATGTGCCACAGAACTATAAATTTGAAGATTTGATCTTGTGGAAAGCACCTGACGGAAAAGAGTATAAAGGTGATTGGAAGTCTAATAAATCAAATGTATTTACTGCCATTTTTTCACAATGGGAGAAAAACCATTTGTTGGCCTTCAAAGCCTTTTGCAAGGGCGACACAAGCTTGCTAAAGTACATATATAATCGTATTGAAAAACCAACGGATTCGTTGAGGTATATTCGAGCAGAGAAGAGTCCTGTGTACCATTCGGACATCAATTGTCCAGCCATGAAATCTGATTATGAACGTATCGCTATTCCAGAACAAATCATTGAACAAGGCAGAGATGCAGTACTTGACTTTAGGAGGTATTGGAACGAACAATCGGATTTAAGAGAAAAAGACATGCCGGCTTTTGTAGCAAGAGTAAATCTAAGATTTAGTCTTAATCCACCAATTTTAGACTGTGATTTTGAATCCACGACCATTCCTAATTCTGGTATTCAGAATATCAAGGATAATCGCTCCGTCATGGAAATTAATGATGAGATAACACGTATTTGGATGGAATTTGTGAACTGGATAAAAGAAGACCGAAAAAAGCGACTGAATATTTGTCTTGAATTTGGCTACCTTTCTGGAATGGGCAATAGCGATAAAACCATTGATAGAAAACTACCGAATGGCCTGACCGAGGAAGAACTAAAGAGAGTGTTAGTTGTCATTGAAACATATAAAAAACAAATATACAACCAACTTCAAGAATTATATATGCGACAATATATTCCTGACCTAAATCTTGATGACAGTTTACTCAAAAGCCTTGGATTTGAACCTTGTTACATATGTGCCATGCACGAAGGAGGACTTTAGAATGAACATTATATTTGTGTATGTGCCTTAAAGTTGTTCATACATTGTTTCTTTTGAATCTCTAAAGATTCATCCATTTGGTGGCAATACCTCTTCCTAACGAATGGTTTTGGTTTCTTCATGAGGGAGGACAATTTCCACTTTAGATTATATAGATTGTAAATAATAAGTACAAAATAATGTTATCAGAATGGTAAGTCGTTGTTGTTTGATGGATTGTTTGAATTCTGCTGTTTTATAGTACCTGCATTGGGATATTTCTTCTTAAACGAATCCAACATAACTCTATTCGCTCCTTTTGAGAAGTTTTCTTGGTGTGCTGGATTCACGTTGGAATGGCAGGCGATACACAGGCATTGCAAGTTGCTTTCTCTGTTATTTGTTTTTCTACCATCTTTGTGATGAACGTGTATGAATTGTCTATCCATTCTGCTTTCAGGATGGAACCCACAAATCTCGCAGGTGTAGTTATTTTTTGTCCGGTATGCTTCAGATATTTTTTGCCATTTCCAAGTATAACCCTCCAAATCAGTATCGGGTTCCTGTTCGTTTTCCGTATCCTCACCTGCTGCACGAAGTATCTGCTCAAACTCGTCAGAAGTCATATCATACCCATAATCGAATTGCCTTGCAGCTCGAATAATTTTCAAGCAATTTTTGCAGAGTGGCAACCCAGAAACCTCTACATCTCTTTCTTGACTTGTATCATAAACAATAACTGTTCCCGTGTTGGCTCGTCTATACTTTTTCGTTCCTAATGATTTTAGTGTTTCACAGTTGGTAATATGGAATCGAGGTTTGCCGTATGACGCCATATCATAATTGCGCATATAAAGAAATATTTGCTGTTTGTTCCCAGTATTAGGATCGACATAGTAGATGCCTTCATTGGTGATTTCAACCTCACCACTTTGAACATTTGAAAGATTGACATCAGCAACTTCAATCGGAACGTAAGGTTTGGCTTCACCAATAGTGTATCCAAGACTCTCTAAAGTAGCCTTTAACTTTTTGAAATCATATATCGGAGTATCACTCATTTTAACAGTCCTTTCTCATTTTTTTCTACGAAATTCTCCAATATCTCATCACCACTTGTAACAATACGGATTTCCACTCGCCTTGACAATTCCCTGTTGATTGGACTACCCGATAACATTGTATATGTTCCATTTTCATCTAATGACTTCCCATAAGAGAATCCGTTGGCAGTCAGCCAATATTCGATTAACCGTTGTTCCTCCTCTGTATATTCTTGAAACACGGGCAATTCTCGGAAATACTTTACCACACTTAATGCCCTTCGCTGAGAAAGGATAATATTAGCTATATATGGGTCTTGGTCCAATTTTGGGATGGGTACATCATCAGTATGTCCTTCAATACGTATTTCTTGAATCCTGTCTCGTA
Source organism: uncultured Bacteroidales bacterium (assembly GCA_946407715.1). The sequence goes on from CAMJPH010000049.1 coordinate 13,480, forward strand.
GCGTATCTTTTAGAAGTATGTTAAAGTATCGTGGGAGGAACTCTTCCAATATATCTTTAAATGGATCTGACAGTTCCCATTCGCCCGATGCGAAAAGCACGGTCGGATTCTCGAACTTCATTGTCAGGTCTTTTCCTATAGACATTTGCCATCTCGCAGTATCCCCCGCAAACTCACTAACTAACTTTTCGTGAAGGTTTTTCTTCGTATCAACATAATTTGTCAAGACAGATTGATTGTCTTGTACTTTAACCATGTAAGAAACAGCAACAAACAGGAATATAATCATTAGTCCTGTCATTAGGTCAGATACAGACATCCATACATTTGACCTTGCCATATGCTACCTCCTTCCTTGAATCATTGCCTGCATACAAGTATCCAACTCTGACAAGGTGGCGTTTAATCTCTGATAAAAATGCTCATCCAATTCACCAATCTCATTATTGAGGGCATCTATGCTGCCTCGTATGCTACCAATAGCATCATTCAATCCTTTCCTGGTGTTCTTCCAGAACTCTTCGCTGTAATCGTTAATCTTGTTAATTTCATCGAGTTTGTTGATAAGTAGATTAACACCATCAACAAAGTTCCTTTGTCTCTTCACCCATTCATTCAACGACTTGGTTGAATCGTCAAACTTTTGCATATTATCTTTGGTTAGAGTAGCTGTATCAGCCAGTTTTGATGAAACCTCTATAAACTTGGTGTCTTCAATCAAAACTTTGCTCAGGGCATCGATTATCTGCTTAAGTTTGCCTCCATCGCTAACTAACAATTTGGTATCACCGCCAACCTTGGTGAGTGTTGTGGATGTAGCATCAAAATTGTCTGCCATTTGTTTGTATTGCTTGGTCAGAGAAACTATCATTTCCTTGTTTTCTTTCTGCCAAGTGTTAAGTTGTTCTACGCTCTTATTTAGTTGGTCAAAGTTCTCCTGTACAAGTTTATTGATTAATTCACCCATCTGTTTTTGGAATTCCTCTGTCACTTTTTTCATCACCTCAACCAACGCTTCTGTGTTACTCTTCTTTAACAGTTCTGTAAACTCATCAAACTTCATTTCTAAGAGACTGTTTGTTTTGCCCATAGCATCCTCAATCTCTATAACTTCACTATGCAACTTCTCTGTTAGTTTGGTGACTTTATCAGACAATTCATCCATTTGAGTTGGCATTGTTCCCTCAATATCCAATATCTCACCAAGATTAGTGTTTATTCGCTGAACATCTGGTACGACTTTGGCTACAGATTCCGAATGTGACAGGATTTTTCCAACATAATCTTTGATTTCCACACTTGTCTTTGCCATATTGTTCGTTTGCTCTTGTGTTTTTGTCAGACTCGGAAAGACAATCGTGTCAAGCCCAGTTTTTATTGAATTTATTTCAGACACTCTTACTTGATTGGATTCCAAACTTGCTATGTTCTTTTCGATTTCCTTCACTCTTCCATCAATATTTGAAAAGAAAGTCTCTTGGGATTGAGATTGTTTTTGATACTCGCTAACGAGTGTTTGGATTGCATTAACAACCATAGATGCTGCCGATGTCGCATCAGATATACCCTTTTCTATTTCGTCATAGGAGTGGTTCACCTGTCTTGAAAGCAACAAAGAACCAATCATACCTGCAAGAGAGGTGAAGAATGCCGTACTTAGACCTCCTAACAGCGTTGGGATACTCCCTGCTATGTCATTAGTGTCAAAACCGATAAGCCCCTTGGTTATACCAACAAAGGTTCCCAACACACCAACGGTAGACACCAAGGACGGTAATTGTTCTATCCACCTTCTCTTTGCTTCTAATTGTCCTTTTCTTTTCTTCTGCTTAACATATATGGCAAAGATGACATATATAACGATTACTGTCAGCGTCAGAATGATGGTAAAAGCATCTAATTTCGCAAAAATGTTGCCCATATTTCTTAGTTTGGTAATTATTCGTTATTGTACATTGAATTTCGAATTCTTTGTTGAATTCACTCGGTATGATGTGGATACATGGCACAAACTTTTTTAAGAGACCCTGCCAAATAATAGCGCAAGAACTACGACTATAACCACTATCCTTCCAATGATAGGAATACCATGTAAAGCCCTATCTACACCACCTGCAACAGCACCATCGTCATAATAGTCATATTGTGTTTGTGCATAGAGCGAAAGACTTATAAAAAAAGAAACGATCAATAATACGAAGTTCTTCATACCTTTCATAAACTCAATATAATTTCTGCAAAAATATATTTTTTTTGAACAGCTCAAAAAAGCCGTGACCCTTTGCAAGCCTTGCAACTCCTCCGTCAACACCTGAAATATCGTATTTTTGCACCAAATAAAAATAGTACGATTAACCGTTATAAGAGTCCTCATATTATGAATGATACACTGTCCAAAAGTCCATTGTCAGAAAGCGTTGTTCAGTCGAGACCTGCCTTTTGAACCTCAATATTGCATGATTCTGTATGTCGAGTCGTACGTAAATGAAGAGATCAACGGGTACTTTCACAAAAATATGGGGGAACCAAACGAAATAGATATAATAGCACTGCCAAACATTTAATCTCGGTTGTAATAACAATTAAATGGTTTAGTGGTGGCAAAAATGCCGTGCTCAGCACTAAGATTGCAAATATTATCAAAATAATTCTTTTCATTGTTATTTTGCCTTAGTTCTTATTCCCATTTTTTCGAGATACGAACGTTTCTCCTTTCTTGTTGTTATGTCAGTAAATGGAGACATAATCACAAAGTCTATCATTTCTCTTGGATTGACATTGATCTTTATGAGTTTTTCTTCAGAAGGTTTAGATGTGTCAATATCAGTTATCGGATTGTTGAGTATGAAATACAGTCTCATCTCGCAATCATCACGATACATTATATCTTTTGTAAATAACTGTTTCTCCAAATCCTTGTAGTGACGATGCTTTGCATAGTTGATTTTGTCACAGTAGATTGTATATTTACTGCTTGATAGAGAGTTCATCAGTCTGCGTATAGATGAAATGATGCACACTCCGTCATCTCTAGCATATTGTTTCCATTTCCATTCTTTTTCCTCTGTATCATACGACCAACAGGCTGTGGGCAGATCCTTACACTCATAATATTCTTGCCTCAATTTTATATATTCTGTCCACTTTTCTTCATTAAGTTTTTCCCCGAAAGGAGTAAAAGGTACTGTCTCTTTAATTGGAAGATACTTTTCGTGAGGGTCGTCAAACTCTTTCTTTCTTTTAACAGTATACAGTCTATCTTTCAGCAATTGGTCAAAATACTCCCATCTCATGTATTGACATATGGGATTCTCAATGTCAATTTCTTTATTAATGTACACATTAATCATGACCGGTCAAGATTATTATGTTTGAATTCGATCACAAAAATACACATTTTTGGGGTTTTTAGCTTGGTGAAGTTTTGACTATTTTTAAAATATTGTATTTTGCTGGTTATCAGATATTCGTTTATCTTTATTCATTCCTAATCGCAAGATCAGTTTGTGTCAGTAACGGTTATAGAACAGATTTGTTATGTTGTTGTACGTCGCATTCCCAGCAAAACCCACCACACGGCTGAACATTCTGTAAAGGCCTTATTCCAAGTACTCGAACACTTAATACACCCTCCTATGCAACATCGGGTTATAATAAAAAAACACTTCGATATTCAAATTGAATAAAGAAATGGCTTTCCTGAGCATTCAGCGAACAGATTGTCAGTCGCAAAGTTGTAGAAACAAGAATGTTACGACTACAATGTTATTCAAACAAGATATTCCAATGAGGGACAATCTTGTTATGAAAACCATCAGCAGTGACTTTACGAACCAGTTCACCATCACCCTTGGCAACATTATTATTCCAATGTAATGGTTGTAGGTTTGACAAATCGTCAGTCCCACCTTTAGCAATAGGAATGATATGGTCAATTTCCCAGCCAAATTCATTTGTTCTATCGCCATAGGCTTCGAATACAATCCAAGCACCACATTTGTCTTTACAAACATGATTAGGATTTTGATTCTTTACGGGAATTGCTTTTTCCCAAACTTTCTGAATTACTTCATCTGAAAAACACATAGTAAGATTGTACGGAGAGATGTTTGTTAGCCCATTCATGCCTATCTCTCCAATAAAGCAATCAGGAACTATAATAAATTTATTTGGATTTCTTGTAGGAGGATTGACAGGCGCATATTGATATCCACTATTGCCAAAAGCTATAAATATACTGTTTGATTCAACTTTGTATGGAATACCATATTTAACGATAGTTGACAAAATCCAACTACAAAAATAGCAGTATTTCGTAAACAACAAAATAATCAAGAAAATAAAGAACGGCTTTACTATTGGATATTCGTGTGCCCCCCTCTTTGCAAGCCTTGCAAACCCTCCCTCATCACCTGAAATATCGTATTTTTGCCCCAGTTAATAACTGTAAGAAAGAGTGCTCATATTATGAATGATACACTACCAAAAGAAGTCCATCGTCAGAAGGCGTTGTTCAGCCGGGACCTGCCTTTTAAGCCTCAATATGGCA
>CAMJPH010000050.1 GCA_946407715.1 uncultured Bacteroidales bacterium
GTGGCATTGCGGTCGTTGCCGCCACGTCCGTCGTTGTTGGTGGCGTTGCGGTCGTTGCCTCCGCGCCCGTCGTCGTTGGTGGCATTGCGGTCGTTGCCGCCACGTCCGTCGTTGTTGGTGGCGTTGCGGTCGTTGCCTCCGCGCCCGTCGTCGTTGGTGGCATTGCGGTCGTTGCCTCCGCGCCCGTCATCATTTATGGTGTTGCGGTCGTTCTCGGCCTTGGGCTTCTCTGTGTTTTCTTTTACAGCAGGTTTCTCCGCAGGCTTTACAGCAGGTTTTTCCGTAGGTTTCTCTGCGGGTTTTACAGCAGGCTTCTCCGCAGGTTTTTCGACCGGTTTTGTCACGTTTTTTTCGGGTTGTGGCTCCGAAACCTTTTGCTTTTCGGGCTCCGAATCCGTTTTTGGTTGCGGCTTTGGATCATCCTCACCCCGTGCGTGTTTTGTAGCAGGTGCAGGAGCCGGTTCGTCCTCTTTTACCTTTGCCTTGGGCGTTTCTTTCACGGGTGAAGTAACGGTCTGAGGCTTAACATCGCTCTTCTGTTTGGTCTCGTTCTTCTTGGAGTCTGTTACGGGTACGGCTGTTTTTGCCGTAGGCTGTTTTTCTGTGGGTTGCGAGACTGCGGGTTGCGAGACTGTGGGCTGTTTTGCTGTAGTCTGTTTGTTAGTGGGCTGTGCGACTGTAGTTTGGGTGTTTTGTTTGACCGCTGATGGCGTTTCTTTCGTTTGGACAGGCTTTGCTGCCGGTGTTGCACTACTATTTGTGGATGAAGTGTTGATAGTCGGCATTTTACCCTTTGTCGTCTTGGACGAAGTGTTGATGGTTGGCAGTTTGCCGTTGTTCTGTGCCCATCCCGCACCTGCTGAGCAGCATATCGCAATAAGTAATATGATGAATTTTTTCATTGTGATGGTTTTTGGGTTATTTTATTTCAGTGAAAGGTATGATGATTGCGGTCGGGTCTGTTGGCAAGGAGACCAACGTGCCAATGAAGTAGTATTTGCCGTGTTTTTTGCAGAAAACAGGGCTGCCAGCTCGAAGGGCGATAGGGGTGTTGAGCTCGATTTTTTCGCCTGTTTTGTCTTGGGACGTAATTGTAGCGGTGGCAACGACAGGTTTGGTGTTCTCGGCCAAAGTTTCCCCTTCGATGTTCATGGCATTTTCGGGGAGCATTCCGACGATGAACAATTCTGTGCCTTCTCCTATTTCATCCCAAATGGTGGGGTCGGCCATGATGTTGCTGGGCATGTCGCGTTGCACGTATATGTAGTCGTTGGGCGAGACAGCACGTTTCACAGGCATTCCTGCGAACTGGCCTGCTTGGCTGGGCAGTTGAATGTCCTTGCAGGTTGCCGGTTTCATGATGCATTCTTTGGATGTGAACTCGATGATTTTCCCATCTTCTGATTTGGCCTCAAAAGTGGCTGTGATGTGGCCGTTGAATTTTGTCAAGATGAGATTTGCGTATGCGATGGGGTCTTCAAGGCTGAAATCGCTGGCGCAGTCTTTGTAGAGCCAAGGCTCCACAACATGGTGGGAGGTTACAAGGTGATTGTCGCTGGTCACAAATCCCGTGGCCGTTGGAACGGCAGTGTCTCCGTAATTGTCGAACGTGTATGTGAACGGTTGCCCATCGTTGATGGCATCGGAAATAAGCGTGAAGTCCTTCATGTGGACGACATAGACGTCAGAGGAGAGCTTGTCAAGGTTACGGGCGGCTCCAGAAAGGAACTTGTAGGCGGCGAACCCGCAGGCTCCGGCAGCAAGGATGATTGCGAGAATGATGGAGACCGTTTTGTAGGAACGCAGTTTTCGACCGCTTGAGGCACTGACACCGTTTTGCTTTTCCTTGAGCAGGAACGCGATACGAGGGCCTCCTTCTGACAGCTGTATCTCGTCCCCGTCTTGAAGATAGAAGGATTGTGTGATGATGGTGCCGTTAACTAATGTGGCGTTTGTCTGTGACCGGTGGACGAGCTTGTAGTTTTCTCCTTCGCGCACGATGACAGCATGTTCTCGGCTTACGGTCGGGAAATGCTCCGTGTCGAATCGGATCAGGCATTTCGCTTCGCGGCCGATGAACGCTTCGTCCGCCTTAATCAATTGAGTCTCCCCATGACGGTGGAATGCCGAATCATCCTTGTATTCAATAAAATACGAAGGCTCTGCCGCATTGGAGCCTTGGTTGACTGATTTTTTGAACGCAGTTGTCTTGCTTAACGCAGCTCTGTTGTACACATTTGTCTTTTCTTCTGCCATAATTTATTGTTGAATTTGGTTATTATCTTCTTTATTTCCTTTGTCCGTCTTGACGATTTGGCATTGACGGTTGTCAACCAGTAGGATATCCCCCTCCTGAATGGGCGTTTTCCGGACAGCCAGTATAAACGTTTTCTTCAGGTTTCCCTTGTCTTCAATGAACCATTGTCCGTTTTCCAATGTGAAGACCACTTGGGCCTCTTCATTCTCGGGTGCCTCTGCAATTTGTTTGTTAAGACGGATTTCTTTTCCGTAAAAAGTTTTGTCTTGAGGGTGACTGGAATTTCCGCCGTTTGTGATATGCTGTACGGAAAGTGTCAAATTCGGTCCTTGTTTCTCTTCCTCGCTTTTTTTTGCGTTTAAGTAGGGGTTGATGGTCTTCTTAAGCAACGACTCGTTGGAACTGGAAATCCCTTCGGAATCTTCACTATTGCCTCCTAATACCTGTTGCAGGGGGAATTTGCATTGGGGGCAGATGGACATATCAGTCCAAACAGGGTAACCGCAGTTCGGACAGTGACTTTTTTGTCTTTGGGGCATGTCAGAAAGAACATCTTGTTTGAGAACAGATGCTTTTTCATCCTCTTGAGCTGCCGGCTCCGTGTTTTCGTATGTCGGTCGGTTGGTCGCATCACCAGACACTGGATGGCCACATTTTTCGCATATTTCCACGTCATTGGGATTAATCCAACCGCAAATTTTACATCTCATAACAATTCTTTTCACGCTACATATACTACCTGCAAAACTTACATAAAGTTGACGTTGCAAAAATGCGCTTTATATCATTAAAAAACACTGTTTTGTGTCGCCCGTTTTGGGCATGTCGCCCGTTTTGGGCAATGTTCGGTTTGCCGACAATTTTTGATTGCCGATAGCAGATATTAATGCCGTGTTGGCAATAAGTGAATCTTATAAGGTGTTTTGAGTTTTTTTGTTTTTTTGTAACAAATTTTCAAGAATGAAAGTATGTTAATATGTTATTGTATGGTTTGTGATTATTAGCTGTTATTTTGTGCTTGGAGCTGCAAAATTGCAAGGTATAGTCACATGTCTTTAAAAGCAAAAATAATGGTTGGTTTTCACATTGGAAATATTATCAAGGAAGAACTTCGCAGGCAGGGTCGGACGAACAAGTGGCTTGCTGAACAAATTCATGTTAATCCGCGTACGGTGAACAAAATTTTTTTGAAAAGTGTCATTGACACCCAACAGTTGTTGGTGATTTCCAGAGCGTTGGACTATGATTTTTTCAAACTTTTTTCTGAACTCATTTAGCGAATCGCCCCGATTCCATGTTAGTGCCCGAATTGGGCATTTGCCTATAAAGGGCAATGTGATTTTGTGTTTGATGCCATAAGATGATGTAATTTTGCCGATTCATAAAGTTAATGTTTAAATGCTATGATTTGTAAAGCATGTGGTGCTAAGAACGCAGACACTGAGCGTTATTGTAAGCAGTGTGGTGTCAGATTAGTGGAAGAGAAACCAGAGGCAGTAGCCTCGAATCAGGAACCAGTCAGTAAAAAAACGGTACGGATTGACAAACATGATTTGGGCGCCAAATCGTTAGGATTCCGGATTCATGAATGCGGGTATCCTCTCTTACCGGAAATGACAGTTTGTCCCCGTTGCAAGCGTCCGGTTTCAGAACCGGAAGGAGGGGCTCCCGAAGAAGTGTCCGCTCCGCCGGTTTCCAAAAAGACTCAGGTCATAGACCTTAGGGCCGCCAAGGCGACCACAATCCTCAGCAAGTCGGACCTGCAGTCTCTCAAGCCGGGCGATGCCATAGAACAGACGCTCCCCAAAACCGTTGTGGTGAAACGGGACGAAATTCCTTCCAAACAGGAAATGCCCTCGGCGCCTGTGGATAAGCGCACCATCAATCCATATCTCAGGAAAAACAATGCTGTTGCCCCGAAAAGTGCAAATGCCTGTTCTTTGCAGCCCATTGCACGCTTCGAAGAGGAGGCAGTTCCCAATAAAACCATCTATGATGCGCAGACGGTGGTGCTGAACAGGCAGAACACCGATCCGACAAATTCCAGCATCACGTCTCGACAACAGGCCAGGCTCACGTTTGAAAATGGAGTCTGGTACATCGAGGATCTCAGCGACCTCAAGACCACTTTTGTGCGTGTGGCTCGCAAAACCGCCCTGCAGGATGGCGACATCATTCTGATGGGAGATCGGGAGTTCGAATTCTCCATCCAAAAATAATCTTTATGACAAACGATTATTACGCGGCAAGATGCAATTTTGAGAGGGGAAACCGGATCAATAATCGATATAGAATCGACAGGATGCTTGGCGAGGGAAGCTTCGGCATGGTCTATAAAGTGGAGGACAACGCCGGTCGGGTTTATGCGCTGAAGCTGTTGCCGCTGTGGAAACGCCCTTCGGAGGAGCGCGCCGAGTTGGTGCAGCGTTTCAAGATGGAGTTCGAAACTGGCCGCATTGACAGTCCCTATTTGGTTCACTCTATGGAATATGACAAGGTGGAGGGAAACCCTTTCATCTTGATGGAGTATTGCCAGAAGGGCAACCTTTACAAAATGGTGGAGCGGGCGCATCCCGATTATGAGAAAATCGCCCACGACATCTTGCTCGGGCTGCAGGCGTTGCATAAGAACGGGAAGGTACACCGAGACTTGAAGCCGGAGAACATCCTTGTTAAAGACAATGGTACCGTGGCTTTGTCTGACTTCGGCACTTCCGGCATGATTGCCGGCCTTTCCCTTTGGCAGAAAATTTTCCACAAGGTGGATATATTCGGCACTTTCGCCTATATGGCCCCCGAACAGTCGCAGCCCAAAAAAGCCAAGGCGACCGTACTGCCCACCACCGACATTTTCTCGTTTGGAGTGGTGATGTATGAGATTCTGTTCCGCGAGTTCCCGTTCGGCCCTCTTGAAAATGAGAAAGATCTGGAGGAATACATCTATAAAGCGGGGAAAGGACAGTGGAATCGCAACAAGTTCAAAGTCAACGCTGAATTTGCCAAGTGGGAACCTTTGCTGGAGGGATGCCTCAATCCCGACTATGAGATTCGCTTCCAGTCGGTGGATGACATATTCCAAAAAACCTCCTATTTGCGCAAACCAGTCAGAAACCAGCGTTCCACATTCATCACGAACCTCTCCAAGGGCGTTGTCCTAAAAGTCATGCAAGGGGAGGAGTTCGGAAAATGTTACCATCTGAACGATTTTGTGCGGAACAACACTTTCATCGTCAATTGCGGCCGGCACAATGATAAGACTCACAATGACATCTGCATAAAGGATTTTGATTCAAACTACGTTTCCAGACGGCATTTCACGTTGGAATACAATATGCAGAATAAATCATGGTATATAAGAGACGGCCAATGGTATGACGGCCAGTGGTTGGATTCACTTAACGGAACATACGTCAATTCCCACGAACTCAGGCATTTGGAGGGCAACAAGCTTATGGCAGGCGACATTATCACAGTGGGTGAGGTGAAGCTTCGTGTGGAAGGGGAGTAGTAAAGGAAAAACTCAAGAGTAAAATCAACTTATTTATTAACAAAAACAATATCATTATGACGAACAAAACTACCCAATTCAAAAGAACCGTTTCCGGTACGCTCAATTCCGGTGTACGTTCCGTTTTTGGCAGCGAAGGCCGCCGTTATTTTATCATCGAGCATAAAGATGACTCGACGCTCCACAGCCGCGGTGAGCAGCAGAAACTCATTGTGGACGAGGTGTTCATTGGACGTGATGCCAAATGTCAGGTGCGTATTGACGAGAAATTCGGTACGGTGAGCCGTGAACATGCTCTCATCGCAAAGGATGGTGAAAACTGGAAGTTGATTCACCGCTCGCAAACCAATCAGACGTATGTTAACGGCCAGTTGGTACACGGCGAGGTGATTCTGCAGAACGGCGATGAAATCCAGCTCGCCTCCAACGGCCCGCGCCTCGGGTTCATCGTCCCGCAAGGCGAACAGTCGTTAGTGAAATCTATCGGTCTCACCGCCCGTCTGAACCTCTTCCGCCAGCAGGCGCTGCGTCCTTACAAGACTGCGCTGGCCATCATTTCCGCAGTGGCGCTGCTGGCCATTGCTGGCCTTGTCGCTTGGAATATCACGGCAAGCAAGAACTATGAGAAGAAATTTGCGGAACTGATGCAGGAAATGAATGACAAAAGAATAGACACCATCGTCCAAGAAAAGCTGATTCGTGTCTATGGTGGTGGAAAAGCCAGCAAAGCTGCCACAAACACATCGGGCAATGTGGTTTATCCCGATAATGCTACAGCTCCTTCCGGCGAATTGCTGCCGTTCGAGGATGCTGTCTATTTTGTGAGAATGACTGACCTCACCATGACCTACGACGGCCAGACAAACTCTTTCCCGTTTGGCGCAGCAGCTCCGTGTGCCACCGGTTTCATTAACAGCGACGGTTATTTTATCACCGCCCGCCATGTAATTGAGCCTTGGGCATATTTTTATGATTTGAATGATCTTGAGAATCCGCTGACACAGGCTGCCATTGTCCAGTATTTAGGCGGAACCATTGATGCCACTATCGTTGCTGAGAGCAAGAACGGCGACAGACGCACATACCATTATACGGATTTCACTGTGACCAAGGATCGCGACAAAGAAGTAGAGATCACTGCCACTGACAATAACGAAATGAATTTGAAGATCCGCAAAGCTTTCAGCAATAACGACTATGCCTATTTGAAGACTAATACGCGGAGTAATCTTGTGATGAATAAGCAGTTGGCTCCCAATCTTCCTGCGGGAACACAATTGGATATTTTGGGCTTCCCCTATAGCATGGGTGGCGAGAAGAACAATATCCGTCCGCAATACACTTTCGCCACTACTTCTAATTCAGGACTTTATCATGGTCAAATTGCCGTCACAGGATTCAATGCTGAAAATGGTAACTCCGGCGGTCCTGTTTTCTGCAAGGATGGTGACAAATTCTACGTGGTTGGCGTTGTCTCTTCTTCATTAGGCAACCACGGTGGAATCATCATTCCGGTTTCCTCTATCAATTATTAAAATTGTGACGCCAAATGGATAAACAGACGGAAGTGATTCTCGCAGCCCGGTGCGGTGCAGCCGCCCGTGGAGGTGTGAATGAAGACAATTGTCTGATTATCAGTTCGGTCGGCGTGCCGAATGCGAAAACGAACCACTTCGGAGACGGTGAATACCTCTCCGAGGTGGTTTCTTTGGATGGTGCCGGCTGTCTGTTGGTCGTGGCTGACGGCATGGGTGGCATGAACGCTGGCGAAGTGGCCTCCCAGATGGCGGTGGAAACTATCGCCCGTTTTTTCTCCGATGCGAAACTCCGGAAGACGGAAATTACCGACGGCAATGCGCGCAAGCTGATGCGCAAGGCCATTTTGGAGGCGGACAATGCCATCAGGAAGGCCGCCGCTGCCGACAAGGAGAAGGAGGGCATGGGCACCACTCTTGTTATGCTGTGGCTTGTGAACGACAAGGCTTATTACGCCTGGTGCGGCGACAGCAGAATCTATCGCTACAACGACAAAGTGCTTGACCAGTTGAGCAATGACCATTCTTATGTGTTTGAGGTGCTTCACCTCAGTGAAGAGGAAGCGTTCGTCCACCCAAACAACAATATTATCACCCGATGTCTTGGCAATCCTGGTGAAACTGCTGTTCCCGAGATTTCGCAACCCCTCCCGTTGGTTCGCGGTGACCTGTTTTTGCTCTGTAGCGACGGCTTCTGTGGGGTTATCCGTAATTCGGAAATCGTGGATATACTGCAATTAGTTGCCGAAAACCCTGATCGTTTGGACACAGGGCTCAACCTCCTTTGGAAGGCAGCCGAAAACCACCACTGGCACGACAATGTGACCACCCTTCTTTGCTATGTGAAAAGCGGGCCGGAGAAGGCGAAAGCAGCCGTTAAGCCGGCGTTGGCTGCACAGACAGTTGACCCCTCCACGTCAAATAAACTAATGTCCCGAAAAGCTAAGTTGACGATTCCGGTGGTGTCTGTATTGTGTGCAGGTCTGCTGTTTGCCGGTTATTATTTCCTATGGCCTATCCAGAAACAAGAATCGCCGGCAGTGGTACCGGAAACGTCAGAACCGCCGGTTATCGCTGTGGATACGATAACAGACATTGATACGGTGGTTCAGGTTGTCTCTCCGGTGAGGCAACCCAATGTGCCAGTACAGAGCGAAAAAGATACTGTGCGACAAAAAACTGATAAATCCTTGACAGTTGACAGCAGTAACAAGGCTGTTCCACCTACTTCAATACTATTTGTGGGGGAAGAGTAATGGTTGTCACATATAAACATCTGATTTAAACTTAAAACAAAAAAGATGGGAAAGAAAATTATATTGTTCATGTTTGTAGTGCTTTGCGCGTGTTGCCTATATGCGCAGGCACCCGAACGTTTCAGTTATCAGGCGGTGGTCCGCAATGATAGCAGCCGTTTGGTGTGTAATCGGCCCGTGGGAGTTCAAGCAAGTATTTTGAATAGTGCTGGAATGGAGTTGTACCGAGAGCGGTTTGTGGAGGAAACCAACGAAAACGGCCTGCTGACGGTGGAAATTGGTTCCGGCAATGTGTTGTTTGGCTCGTTTTCTAATATACCGTGGGGCACGGAGAGTGTGTTCTTGCGCACGGAGATAGACCCCACAGGTGGCGAGAATTATATGCTGTCAATCACGCAGCGGCTGGTGAGCGTGCCATACGCACTCTACGCAAAGGAGGCGGCCAATGGATTCAGCGGGGATTACAACGATTTGACCAACAAGCCCGATATTCCGACGGTGCCAACCAATGTGAGTTCTTTCATCAATGACGCGGGCTATATCACGCAGGAAGAAGTTCCAGAGCAGGTGAATGCCAACTGGGAAGCCACATCGGGTCCAGCGCAAATTCTCAACAAACCTGATATTCCTACAGTCCCCGCCAATGTGAGTGCATTTATTAACGACGTGGGGTACATTACGATGGAGTCGGTTCCTACAGTACCCACGGACGTGAGCTCTTTCAACAATGATGCCGGCTATCTTACCACCGAGACAGACCCGCAGTTCAATGCTTGGGATAAGGACTACAACGATTTGACAAACAAGCCCGTCATCCCGACGGTGCCAACCAATGTGAGTGCGTTTATCAATGACGTAGGCTATATCACGGAGGAAGATGTTCCCGAGCAGGTGAATGCCAACTGGGAAGCCACATCGGGGCCGGCGCAAATTCTCAACAAACCGGTTATCCCTACTGTTCCCACCAATGTGAGTGCCTTTACAAACGATGCCGGTTACATCACATTGGAGTCGGTTCCTACAGTGCCCACGGACGTAAGCTCTTTCAACAATGATGCAGGCTATCTTACTGACGAGACTGATCCTCAGTTCAATGCTTGGGATAAGGACTACAACGACCTGACCAACAAGCCGGAACTTTTCAGCGGGAATTACAACGATTTGACCAATAAGCCGGTACTTTTCAGCGGTAGTTACAATGACCTGGCGAACAAGCCGACGAACGCGGATTTCGGTCAAGCACTTGTGCGCGGGATGGTTAACAATCCCGCCGGTGCGACAGACATCGCCGTGACGTTCAACAACTATTCGTTAGTGACTGGTGGTGTGGTGTCGATTGTTTTTGCACGTAACGTGCCGGCCGGTGCAAGTTTGAACATCAACAATCAGGGCTCGAAACCGATATTGTGGCATGGCGCGGCCTTATCCGATGGTGTCATAAAGGCGAATGACCGTTGTCTGTTCATGTACAGTTCGGGAAACGACCGCTACTATCTGTTAGCTATTGATCGCTGGGGTGCGGATATCGACGCACTTGCGGAGGTTGCACGGACGGGCAACTACAATGACCTGGCCAACAAGCCGGAAATCCCCGTGATTCCCACCAACGTGAGTGCTTTTGTGAACGATATGGGCTACCTCACCTCTATCCCTGACAGTCTCGGCGGCATCAGCGTTGAGTCTGATCCCGTGTTCTCTTCGTGGAATAAAGACTATAATGATTTGACGAACAAACCTGCCATTCCAAACGATAACGATCTTGTTCATCAGATTGGCGACGAGACGATTTCAGGAAATAAGACGTTGATATCTGATTTTTCACTGAAGAACACCGGAGCCGCTTCTGGTGTGACACCGTTCCTTACGTTCCAGCGCGGGTCATTAACAGATGGTTATGTGGACTGGAAAATCGTAGGTGATGGTGGAGCGTTGCAGTTTTTCTACAGTAAGTCTGGCCTTGACATCAAGAAGATGGAACTTGCCAGTTCAAAAACGTTGTTTGCCAATGACGTGGAAGCGACTCAATTTATTAAGACAGGTGGTACATCCTCGCAATTTTTGAAGGCAGACGGTTCCGTTGATAATAACACCTATTTGACAGAACATCAGGATATCAGCGGCAAAGCAAACACGGTGGATCTTGCACCTGTAGCTTTTAGTGGCAAATATACAGACTTGACCAACAAGCCGACGCTGTTTAGCGGCAACTATACAGACCTGACGAACAAGCCGTCTAATGCGGACTTCGGACAGGCACTTGTGCGAGGGACGGTCAACAATCCTGCAGGGGCCACTGACATCGCGGTGACTTTCGCTAACTACTCATTGGTGACTGGTGGTATAGTGTCAATAGTGTTCGCCCGCAATGTGCCTGCCGGTGCGAGTCTGAACATTAACAACCAAGGGTCGAAACCGATACTATGGCGTGGATTGCCACTGACAGAAGGGGTCATTAAAGCGAATGACCGCTGTCTGTTCATGTATCAATCGGGTGCAAATAGTTATTTCCTGTTGGCCATCGACCGTTGGGGAGTGGATTTCGATGCCCTTGCCGCAGTGGCGCGGACGGGCAGCTACACCGACCTGACCAATAAGCCGGAAATTCCCGTGATTCCCACTAACGTGAGCGCGTTTGTGAACGACATGGGCTACCTCACTTCCATCCCTGACAGTTTCGGCGGCATCAGCGTTGAGTCGGATCCCGTGTTCTCCGCATGGGATAGGAACTACAACGACTTGACAAACAAACCGACTATACCCAATGACAATAATCTTGTTCATCTGACAGGGAATGAAACGATTACAGGAAATAAAACGCTGGTTTCCGATTTGTTGCTGAAGAATTCAGGTTCTGCTTCCAATGTGACACCGTACCTTACGTTCCAGCGAGGAACGCCTACAGACAGTTACGTGGACTGGAAAATAGTAGGGGATGGCGGGGCATTGCAATTTTTCTATAGTACATCTGGCACAGACACCAAGAAGATGGAAATAACCAATTCCAAAGCGTTGTTTCCCGACAAAGTGGAAGCATCGCAATTTGTAAGGACAGGTGGAACAGCGTCGCAATTCCTGAAGGCCGACGGTTCAGTTGATAACAGTACTTACCTTACCACGCAAGTAAATGCCGATTGGAATGCCACGAACGGGGCGGCACAAATTTTGCACAAACCGAACCTCGCAACGGTGGCCACGAGCGGAAACTACAACGATTTGACGAACAAGCCGGTCATTCCTACAGTTCCTGTTGATGTCAGTGCTTTTAACAATGATGCGGGCTATGTGTCGGCATCGCAGTGTGGCGGTGTGGATATTTGTGCGTTGTCGAATTTAGTGGCGGAGTTGCAGCAACAAGTGGCGGCAATGCAGGCCACGATAGACTCTCTGTTGGAAATCCCGGACGGTTCTCCTTGCGCTGGCACCCCTACGGTCAGCGACTTCGAAGGTAACACCTATAACACTGTGAAGATTGGAGAGCAGTGCTGGATGAAAGAAAATCTCCGCACCACACACTATTCGGATGGTACATCCATCCCTCAAGGCGGAAATACAACAAGTACTACCGCACCCTATTACTATAATTATAGTATCTTTGGTGTCACGTTAGAGACGAGAGGCTATTTGTACAACTGGCCTGCTATAATGCATGGTGCATCCTCATCCAATGCAAATCCAAGCAACGTGCAAGGAATCTGTCCTACAGGCTGGCATCTGCCGAGTGATGCGGAATTCACGCAACTGACTGATTATTTGAGTGGGATGCCTGAGTATCAGTGCGGCGGCAGCAGTAGTAACATTGCCAAATCGTTAGCTGCCACCACAGGGTGGAGCAGTAATAACGGAGACTGTACGGTGGGTAACAACTTAAGTACGAACAATATCACTGGTTTCACAGCGTTTCCGTCCGGCAATTTTGGTGGCTCATCCTACTTGAATGCGGGTCAAAAAGCTTTCTTCTGGTCATCCACAGTGGGTAGCAATAGCAACAGTGCTTTGTACCGTACAATGTACTACGACGAGTCTGTCTTTTACCAGAAAAGCTACAGCAAGAGCACAGGCTTTTCGGTCCGTTGTCTCCGCGATTAGTCGAATATAAAAAACAATGGATTTCTAACAGAGCGTGGCATGGTGTCGCGCTCTTTTTTGAGGTAGAAGTGACAAGGATTGGATACTGTTTGCATCGGTCTTATAGTTGTTGCTATTTGTCAATTTTTCATTTATTTTGGGGTATGTGTATTTTGTGTATCTTTGCCGATTGTTTGTGATAAAATTAATATATTGATTATCAGATAATTATATGGCAAAAAGTATATCAAAACTGAGAAATATAGGCATCGCCGCGCACATTGACGCCGGCAAAACCACCTGTTCGGAACGTATTCTGTACTTCACCGGTGTGAACCGCAAGATTGGTGAGACACACGACGGTCAGGCCACGATGGACTTCATGAAGCAGGAGCAGGAGCGCGGTATCACCATCGCCTCCGCTTCTATCACTGCCGAGTGGAAAGGCCACCAAATCAACCTGATAGACACGCCAGGCCACGTGGATTTCACCATCGAGGTGGAGCGCTCCCTGCGCGTTATTGACGGTATGGTCGCCGTGTTCTGTGCGGTGGGCGGCGTAGAACCTCAAAGCGAGACTGTCTGGAACCAGGCCGACAAGTACCGCGTGCCCCGCATCGCCTTTGTGAACAAAATGGACCGCACTGGCGCAGATTTCCAGGAGGTTATTGCCCAGATGGAGAAGTATTTGGGAACCAATGCCGTGCCCATCCAAATCCCGATGGGTGCCGAAAGCGATTTTCAGGGCTGCATTGATTTGGTGAAGATGAAAGCGCTGACCTTCTCCGAAAAAGAGGTCTTTGAAAACGACATCCCTGCCGAGTTTGCCTCTGCTGCGGATGCCGCCCATAAGAACTTGGTCGAGAAGCTCGCCGACTTTGACGACGACATTGCCGACGCCTATTTGGAGGAGCGAGAAGTGAGTGAGGAACAGATTCGCAAGGCTCTTCGTGAGTCAACGATTAAATTGTTGATTACGCCGGTGTTATGCGGTGCAGCATACAAGAACAAAGGCATCCAGCCGCTTCTGGACGCGGTCATCGACTACTTGCCGTCGCCCACCGACATTGGCGCGGTCATCGCCCATGACCCGTATGACGAGGAGAAAACCTATACTCGCAATCCTTCCAATAACGAGATTTTCTCAGCGTTGGCGTTCAAGCTCATCAACGACCCGTATGTGGGTCAGCAGACGTTCATCCGTATCTTCAGCGGCAAGCTGACCAGTGGAATGAGCCTTTATAATACAAATAAGGACAAAAACGAAAGGGTGGGGCGCATCTTCCGCATCAAGGCCAAAGAGCGCGAGGAGATTTCCGAAGCTGGTGCAGGCGAAATCGTTGCATTGGTCGGTATGAAATATACCCGTACAGGCGACACGCTTTGCGATGAAAAACAACCCATCGTTCTGGAGTCCATCTCCGTGCCGCCTGCCGTCATCGAGATGAAAGTGACCCCGACCGACAACAAGAATCGCGACAAACTCGGTGAGGCGTTAGCCAAGCTGAGCAACGAGGATCCTTCCTTCCACGCGCATTACGATGACGAGACGGAGGAGACCATCATCGCCGGAATGGGCGAGCTGCATCTGGAGATTATCGTCGATCGACTGAAGGACGAGTTCAAAGTGCCGATTGAGGTCGGTGCGCCGAGCGTCTCCTTCCGGGAGACCATCACGCAGGAGTACGAGAGCAACTACAAGCACGTGAAGCAGTCTGGCGGTCATGGTCAGTTCGCGCACACGGTCATCCGTTTCGAGCCGAATCCCGGCAAGGGTTTCGAGTTCGTGGATGTCTCCAAGGGCGGTGTCGTGCCTCGCGAGTACCTTCCTTCCATTGAGAAGGGGCTTCGTGCCGCGATGGAGAAGAGTCCGTTAGCGGGTTATCCTGTGGTGGATGTGCGCTGCGTGCTGGTGGATGGCGGCTACCATCCGGTGGATTCCAGTGACATGGCCTTCCAACTCTGTGCGGCACAATGTTTTAAGACCGCCTACAACAAGATGGCCCCGATATTGATGGAGCCGGTAATGAAGGTCGAGGTGAACACGCCCGACGAGTATATCGGCAATATCACCCGCGACATCAACAAACGCCGCGGACGCATCGAGAACATGCGTCGTTTCCGCAAAGGCTCGCAGAAACTCGATGGTTTCATCCCGTTGATGGAGATGTTCGGCTATGCCACAGCCCTGCGCAACGTCACCAGCGGCCGCGCCAACTACTCCATGGAGTTCTACCAGTACATGCGGATGCCCGCCGCCAAGCAGGAGGAGGTGGTTGCGGAAAGAAGAAAATAGTATTGCGGAAAAGTGCGGAAATGCGGAAATTTTGCGGAAATCCTGTTAAAAGTTTCTGCAAAGGTTCCGAATTTTCTGCATCAATTTCCACAAAAATCTCTCAAAAAAAGTGTATTTTTGCGGCCGCTAAACTTCGGACAGTTGGAATTGTCCTTTGCATCGTTTATTAATTCAAAAACAATAAAAAATGAAAAGAATTATCACACTCGGAATGACATTGCTGCTTGTCGGCATGGGCTTTTCCGCAAAATCTCAGACAGAAATGACAAAACAACAGAAAAGTAGCTATGCCATCGGCTATAACGTTGGCAATGGCATGAGCCGTGACGGCATTGAATTGGATTATGAAGCATTCGTGCAAGGTATTAAAGATGCATACGCTGGCAAAAACCAGTTCACAGATGATCAAATGCAGCAGATCTTTATGGATCTTCAGGAGGATATAGAGGCCAAGAAGAAGAGCGGTGCAGCTGCGGAAATCGCAAAAGGCGCGCAATTCCTTGAAGAGAACAAAAAGAACCCTGGCGTGAAGGAGACCGCTTCCGGCCTGCAGTACTTGGTGCTGCAAGAGGGCAAGGGTGAACACCCGACAGCCACCAGCAAAGTAACGGTTCACTACACTGGCAAGCTCATTGACGGTACCGTATTCGATTCCTCCGTTGACAGAGGAGAGCCCATTACCTTCGGTCTCAACCAAGTGATCCGCGGCTGGACAGAAGGTCTGCAACTGATGACCCCTGGTTCCAAATACCGTTTGTTCATCCCCTATAACCTCGGCTACGGCGAGCAGGGTGCAGGCGGCATGATCCCCGGCGGCGCAACCCTGATTTTCGATGTGGAACTGATTTCTTTCGAGTAATTTCCCTATAGAGACGTGGTGCGCCGCGTCTTTACAACGAACAAACTATATATACGTGTAGAGACGCAATGTGTTGCGTCTCTACATTGCGTATAAAAAGACAGCATCAAACATTTCCGTTTCCCCAGCTTCAATAACCCATAACCTATAACCATTATGAAACTAGAAACCCAAATCGCCACCGCGTTGCAAAACGCCCTGAAACAACTCTATAACATTGACATCGAGGCCGATCCCGCCCTCGTGCAGCCCACCCGCAAGGGGTTCACCGGCGACCTCACCGTGGTCGTCTTCCCGTGGGTGAAAGTCGCTCGCAAGTCGCCCGATGCACTCGGTGCCGAAATCGGACAACAACTGCTTGAGAATCTGGACTGCATCCAGGAATTTAATGTGGTGAAGGGTTATCTGAACCTGCAGATTAAGGAGGACTTCTGGTTACAATTGTTGGAACAAGAGTCTGACAATGAAGGTTATGGGTTGAATCCGACCCAAGAGGAAGCCCCTGTGCTCATCGAGTATTCCTCGCCGAACACCAACAAACCGCTGCACCTCGGACATATCCGCAACAACCTGCTCGGTCATTCCGTGTCGCAGATCCTCAAAGCGTGCGGCCACCCGGTGGTGCAGGTCAACCTCGTGAACGACCGCGGCATCCACATCTGCAAGTCGATGCTCGCGTGGCTGAAGTACGGCAACGGCGAAACTCCGGAGAGCTCCGGCATGAAGGGTGACCATCTTGTTGGAAAGTATTATGTCGTCTTCGATCAACACTATAAACAAGAGCAGAAAGAGCTTGTGGAGCAGGGTCTTACGGAAGACGAAGCAAAAGATAAAACACCCCTGATTTTGGAAGCTCGTGAGATGTTGCGCAAGTGGGAAGCGGGTGATAAGGAGGTCCGCGAGTTGTGGGCGAAGATGAACGGCTGGGTCTATGTCGGCTTCGACCAGACTTACGAGCGGATAGGCATCCATTTCGATAAGACGTATTATGAGTCCCAGACCTATCTGCTTGGCAAGAGCTTGGTGCAGGAAGGTTTGGACAAGGGCGCGTTCTACAAACACGAGGATGGTTCTGTGCGCGTCGATCTCACCGGCGAGGGCTTGGACGAGAAGGTGTTGCTGCGCAAGGACGGCACTTCCGTCTATATGACGCAGGATCTCGGCACCGCACAGCTGCGTTACGAGGAGTTCCACCCGCAGAAGATGATCTACGTGGTCGGCAACGAGCAGAACTACCACTTTGATGTGCTCAAGTTGGTGTTATCCAAGAAGTTGGAAAAACCGTTCGGTGACTTTATCTACCACCTCTCCTACGGGATGGTGGAGCTGCCGTCAGGCAAGATGAAATCCCGCGAGGGCACGGTGGTCGATGCCGATGACCTGATGGATGACATGTATGAGGAGGCCAAGACGAGCACGGAGGCATTGGGCAAGTTCCAGTTCACCCCCGAGGAGGCCGACAAACTCTACGAAATGATCGGCTTGGGCGCCCTCAAGTACTTCATCCTCAAGGTGGATCCGACCAAGAACATGCTCTTCAACCCGGCGGAATCCATCGACTTCAACGGCAACACGGCGCCGTTCATCCAATACACGCACGCTCGTATCCGCTCGATGCTGCGCAAAGGCGTGGAGAGCGGTATCGATCTCGCCGCCAAGTTGCCGCAACTCTCTCTTAACGAGGAGGAAAAAACGTTAATTAACCTGCTGTACCAATACCCGAAGACAGTGCTGGCGGCCGGCGACAACTTCAGTCCCGCGCTCATCGCCAACTACTGCTACGACCTGGCCAAGCAGTTCAACCACTTCTACCAGGACACCCCGATTTTCAAGGAGGAGGACGCGGCGAAACGGCTGCTGCGCCTCAAACTCTCCCGCTGGGTGTCGCTCGTGCTGCGCAGCGGCATGGGACTGCTGGGAATTGAGGTGCCGGAAAAGATGTAATAAGCCTCCCGTTCCAAGGCCAATCGTCAACGGTCGTTTCGTTTTTTGTCGACAGGTTGACATGTTGGCGTGTCGTCATGTCAACTTGTCGCCAAAAGCAACGCTCCGATTTTACATATTCCTTATCCCATCGCATCTCGGGTAGTCGCTGCAGCTCCAGAACTCGTTTCCGGCGTTAAGGC
>CAMJPH010000051.1 GCA_946407715.1 uncultured Bacteroidales bacterium
CGAAATCCGAGGCGGGATGTTTGCAGATGGGACAGATGAAGTCCTCCGGAAGTTCCTCGCCCACGTACTCGTAGCCGCAGATGACGCAACGCCAGACGGTCTTGCCCTCGGCGGTCTGCCCCACAGGTTGCGGCTTCGGCTTGATGTGCTCCATGTAGTAGCTATACGTGGCGGAAGGCACCTCGTTGAGCACTTCCGCTTCTGCGACGGGTCCGATGAAGAGGACGTGGGAGCCGAGATCGACGATCTGCTCCACCTCGACGGAGATGTAGGCATTGGTGCCGCGGGTGATGGCTAATGTGCCGTTCGCGACGCGGCGACAGTCTTTGAAGTCAGCGAACTTATCGACCTCGCGACCGCTCTGGAAGCCGAAGTGCTTGAACAGCTCGAAATCGGCGGCCTCACTGATGATGGAGGCGGTGAACTTGCGCGAACGCTGGATAAGTTCGGTGGTCAGGTTGCTCTTGTTGAGGGCCACGGAGATGCGGTCGGGCTGCATGGCCACCTGCGCGATGGTGTTGCTGATACAGCCATTGTCGCGGCCGCCGTCACAGGTGGTGATGACGAACAGGCCGTACTGGATGTTGAAAAGAGGGTTGCTCATAATAATATCAGAATTTTTGAAAGCGCAAAGATACTCATTTTAAGATTACCACAACCTAAAGTGACCGGCCGATTTTCTTAAGCATACGCCGCACCTTTCGGTTTCGCTTAATCAGCCACTCTTCAATCATTTCATTTTCCGTTTTAGGGGTGTCTGGAGACTCTTTTCTGCGCCTTTTTGAGTCAGAGAACCGAAGATATGCTCCTATATGGCGGCTCTTTTTGTCATGGTAGATTTCATCGAACGGAATCAACACAGCCGTGTCCTCGATGTTGTGCATCAAGTGGTTCACTGCCGTGCCGAACATGAGCATCTCGGAGGTAATGGAGATATACGCCGTCACATTTGGCGGAACGTTCACCCCTCTCATTCTGGCAGCACCTTTAAGCAATTTGTAATCTTCCAACAGGTCATCCTTGTTCACCACCAGATTCATCAATGCAGGGTCGGAACCGGGCTTTATCATCTGGTCATCCCATGGGCGTACCAGTTCATCCTTGTCGCCATAATGCTTCCATAAAAAGTGGTAAATCAAATCTTTGGTAATATAGTCGTATGAAGGATATATGGTGATTTTTCCAAAGAAATAGAGCAAGTCCGGGTGCTTCATGATAATGGCCACAAGGCCGTCCCACAAGTTGTCGAAGGCAAATATGGATTTGGCGCCGCCCTTGGAGCTCTGATATTCGGGAGCTACGAAATTACGTCCCAGTTCTATGACATGCGGAAGGTATTCGTCGATGAACTTCTGGGAAAAGCGGAACTGGTGGGAGCTTGCCAGAATCGGCTGACCATTTTCGTCGAACATCGCATCTGAACCGAAAAGGAAGCGATAGCCACCTATAATTGCCTCGTTATCAGGATCCCAGACAATCAGCTGTTTATAGGGTTTCTCCATCTTGTCATATTCGTCAAGATCCACGGCATTGCCTGTAGAACCACCGGCTTCTCGAAAAGCCAGCTCACGCAGCCTGCCTATCTCCGTGACAACATTGGGAGAATCCTGCCAGGTGACAATGTAAAGTTCGTTATGCCCTTTGTTTGTGTCTTCCAATTTCTTGGATTTGGTGAGTTCCGCTTTGAGCAGATCAACGGGTACGGGGTCAATTATTGTATTCATAATGATGCTTTTTTTCAATCAATACTGGATGGCCACGGGTTAGAAACAATACCGGCCATGTCAAGCATAGCTTTGTGAGCGAGTTCGCGCATTCGCGCCGCTTCCTCTTTCCGTGGTGTGTTGAGGTCAGGAATAATCGGGTCACCCACATGGATGGTAAGCAGCGGCTCGCCATTGCCGAAGAGTTTGCGCCACCCTGTGCGGGGTCTGAATGAGAGCATCATGGGAACAATGGGGAGCGAAAAACGATAGGCCATGTTGAAAGCGCCTATTTTGAAGGGTCTGAGCGGGGCGTAGAATTTCCAGCTGCAGCTTTCAGGGAATATATGTATCCATTGTTTCCTGTCATGCAGCTCATTCAACGCCTTGTCAAACGCCCTTAGTCCACTGCGGTCTTCAGGGATGGCAATTCCCCCTATGTTTTTCATCAGGAAACCGTCTTTGCCACGGAAAGGCTGGGCGTACATGGGAATCCAAGCCTTCCGGTAACGCATCGCCTGCAATACGCAGATCATATCCCACCGGTGAACATGATTGCAAACAGTCATAACACCATTGGCAAAGAGTTTTCGGTTCCGGCGGATTTTCTCGCGGCCTTCAATCTTAAGGCCGAAACGGATTCGGTTGACAGGGAAAGCCGCAACCCAAAGGGTAAGGTAGATGAGAAAATGCCATATCTTGAATTTCAGGGATTTGTCAAGATAAGGATAGGTCTCGTCAAACTTGATGTCCTTGAGTTCCCCGCGTATGGGCGCCATCCTCGTGAATGGATTGTCTCCCGAGAACTCTTCCGGCGGTTCAGGGACATAAACCCCTTCCCTGACCTTGAAGTCCCGATATGCCGCGCCAAATGATGAAAAGTCCTTTATCATGCCAGTTTTTCAAAGTGTTTGCAACCGAAACGCAAAAATAGCAAAATTCTTAAAATGTCAAGATGCTTGTTTTTATTTATTTGCAACAGTCTCATCATTACATCTGTCATCGTTCACTCATCGCGAAGACAGCGGACAGAAAAGCGGCGGCTCTTCGAGCTGACGCCCCCAAGAGCCTCAGGACTATCGAACTCAAAGCCAAGATAGTGGGCGAACTCGCTATGGTACTCCGTCTCAGTAGAAGACCAAAAGCTCGCATAGTGGCCAACATCCTCGTATCCGTAGCTCCAGTAGCTGCCTGCAGGAATAACTCCAAACCCCGAAGTGTTGTTAGGATAGACGCTTTGGTCGCATGGGGCACACTCCCTGTTGAAACTCACCCAACCGGACGTGGCGGCCATAGCCTTGGCTATATAACCCGTATTCCCGCCACAGATATATTCGGGCTGGTCACTCACATAGTTTGTCAAAATCGTCCACTCCGTATCGCTCGGCAGATGCCAACCATCGGGGCAGATACCCTGCACGCCGCTCGGAACGTCATCGCTGGAGGCAGCCCCATGCATCACAGCAAGCCAGTTGTAGAAATAGCCCCGCTCTGCCAACGGGATGCTGGATCCGCTATCATCGTAATAGAAGGGTTCGGTACCGCTGCTATAAGTGCCGAACGGTATCGAATCGCCGTCCGCATAGCTGGTTGTACGCAGATTCTCCTTCATCCAACACTGGTCGCCAAGCAGTATAGTATTATAGACATTGCCGTCAATATCAGTCATAGTAGGCGTTCCGGGACATTGTTGGGCAAACGAAAGGGCAATTGTTTGCGAAACTTGTGGAGTCTGCATTATATTGCCACTTTCCTGCTCCACGCCGTTAATTGTGGCAAAACCCACGTATTTCATCAGGTCGCCGGATGTGAACGGATTATCAGTGTTACCTCTATGGGCGATTTTGTACTGTTGCAGAGGCGTCTCAGGAAACATTTCTGAGATATTGGCAATCACCATATCATTCCTTCCGCCGTTGACACGATTCAACATCTTCACCGTGGCGGTCTGCCCGTTCTGTCGTGCCGTCAGGAAATAGAGGCCTGTAGAGGAAAGAACGATGCGTATTTCGTAAATGCCTGCTTGTAGGGGCGAATAATTATATGCATCTACAACAGCACGACCGGCCATGTCCGTGATTTCCACCGTCACATCACCAGGATCGGAGACCTCCAGGTTCACGAACGTGATACCGTCAAACGGGTTGGGAGTGTTCTGCGACAACCGTAGAGACGGGATGCACACCATTTCCACATCATCAATGCCTGTAGGTGTCATCACCAACACGGTGTCCGGCCACGTAAGCGTCTCCTGCCAACCTTTAGTAAGGTTACTGACGATAACACGACCCAAAGGGACATACTGACCATTGGAAATGCGCCCTGTGAAAGTCAGCACCACGGGCTGCGCTTTCAAAAACGCCGCCGACAGGCAACAAATGATTACTATTTGGGAAAATCGTTTCATAATGTTTGGATTTTATTCGGTTAACACACTAATTTTTGGCAAAAATATAAAAATCACAAACACAACACCCTAATCCTCCCATCCTCTCATCCTCTCATCATCGTCAGAACCTCACCACTTTCAAAACAACATCCTCGCGATCTCGAAAATGGACCCGCAAGAAATAGAGTCCCGCCGGGCAAGATGACAAATCGCACTCGGTTAGATTGCTCTCTGCAATCTTTCTTCCTTGAAAGTCAAAAATCTCTACAGTGTGAAATCCGGATGGAAGGCCATCCAGAACGACCTTACCATTTGTGGGGTTGGGGCGAACAACGATTTCAAAACGTTCACGATGCGGAACGGCTGAGTGCGGAACAGGAGCAGAACCATGGAAATAGGTGACACCACCGGCATAATTTCCCAAAAGCATGTCCGGATGATCATCTCCGTTGAGATCGGCCACCACAGCTGCCACTCTCCTACCCTCTCGGAGAGGTTGCGCCATGCCGTCGATTGTCTCTGCCAAATTCGCCTCCGCCTTCTCAAAAACGCCATCCAAATTACCGTCAATCTGCTTGTAATAAGCCACTTCGCCCAATTCACCCGCACAGAACAGAACCGTACCCTGTTGCGCATCACGATAGAAACAAGGGACACTGTATCCAAAATAGGATTGCGTGAAATCCCGCATATCAACCCCGCCTAATGTATCCGTAATCTTTTGAAATTCAGCGACATTTCCACTGCTGTTCCGATAAAAAGACAACAACCCGCGCCGATTCCCGATTATCAGATCCTTTCTCCCATCCCCGTCAAGGTCGAAACACTGCGGGGTGCTGCACTCACCGACATCAATATCGGCAAAGCGAGTGTTAAGCGTGCCGTCGCCCGTCACCAAACGGGAATGGGGCACCAGCAGCAGCGACCCATCCTCCTGACCGCAAAGCATATCCGTTTCCCCGTCCCCGTCAAAATCCCCAAATGTTGGATGCAACGCATGGAATCCCAAAGATTTGAGATTACCGAAATCGCGGGTCTGCAGGGTAAAAACAGGCGAGGAAGCTGTCCCCGTATTCCGATAATAGGACACCGACGAGGAAAAATAGGATGTCAGCCAACCGTTAAGCACATTCGCGCTGTCGAATTGGCCGTAGTTTCCAACAAACAAATCCAACAAACCGTCAACGTCAAAATCAAACAACACAGGATGACAACCGCTCCCGACATCCAATATTTCACTTTGTAAAAAATCTGTTTCTACAAGAGTATATTGCTGAATATCAGTATTATAATCATACACCCATACGCTGTTCAAATCCTGCGATTTGGTCAACGACGGGTCTGACGGCGACACCACCAATGAAGGATCATCCCGCCCCGGAAGGTTCACAAAGGAAGCCGCCGGCATGGAATAGAGATTTATCGGCATAGCTGCCGGAAAAGCTGTGTCCTGTACCGTCATCTGCGCATCGTCAACTGTGCCGTTGTTATATAATAATATATTGTATGGCGAATCCACATCCCCCAACAGCAGATCCGGCAATCCGTTACCATCAAAATCGTGCAACAACATTGACGAACCCGCATGACGTGTGTGGTCATCCCCTGATTTGTCGCTGCAATCAGAGAAAAGCGAAACCACATTATTGTCGGCGGCCTCCTCGAAATGCCCCCAGCACTCATTCTCCAAGCGGAAATCGAAAGGTTCACCCGTCTCCGCATAGTCGCGAAGATGATGCACATACCTCCCTAACACCCAGAAATTCAAGATATCCAGATGGCCGTCCTGATCAATGTCATCCACCACGAGATAATCATCGGGCGATGCGTAGATGTTCGTATATCCGTTGTAGTAGAAGGCAGTCAAGGGATCTGCCACAAGCCTGAACCGCAAGGCATCTTCGGAGATGTTCTCGAACACCCGCACGGAAGCCAGTCCGTAAGTGAAAATGTCCGCTTTCCCGTCGTGGTTGAAATCATAAAGAATCACCCAGTCGTGCAAATCAGGGAAACTGCGAGCATACTGCGGAGCATATTGAAAATCGTCGCCGACACGTAAAAACGGGAGCAATCGATTGCCGTGCTTCTCAAAGCCCAAGAGATCGGTGACCCCATCAAGATTAAGGTCTATTTCAGAAAAACGAACCGAGTTAAGCCCGCCCGCCCATGTCAATGACAATGTGCGCCCATTTTCAACAACAGGGATGGACTGTTGTCTCTCAAATCCGAAATCGTAGTATGTGTTCTGCGCTTCTGCAAGCAAAAACAACGTACAGAAAAACAGCGTCAGGAAAAGAGGCAGACGGCTCATGGCTACCGCACGCGCAGGCGTTGTCCCTCACGGATAAAGTCGCTGCGCAAATGGTTGAGTTTCTTGATTTTCGAGACCGTGGTATGGTACTTGGCAGCAATTTTGCCGAGATTATCGCCTTTACGCACTTTATAATATTGTGCTGAAGTTTGGGGTTTCGGCGTGGCCGGCTGTGTACTCTGCGGTGTAGGATTCGGCACTGATACAGTGTAACCTGAGATGTACAGCGTGTCGAATTTGGTTTTGAAATTGTCAAAATCAATAAGGCGGCCGGGATTGATGTCGTTGCCGAGATAACGAACCTCAAAATGGAGGTGCGAGCCATACGAGCGTCCGGTATTGCCACCGAGACCGATGATGTCACCGGCTTTCACCATCTGGCCAGGGTTCACCAAGCGCCGCGAGAGATGGGCATAATAGGTTTCCAGACCGTTGTCGTGGCGGATGACCACGAGGTTACCATAGCCGCCCGTGTTGGCCGTGCCTTTTGAGATACGCACAATGCCGTCCCATGCAGCAGCCACGGGGGTGCCTTCCGGATAGCCGAGATCGACACCTCTATGCATACGACGATGCCTGTACCCATAATTGGAGGTGATGCGATAGTTTGCAGGATGATGGTAGCCCGTCAAGTCAATGGTGTCACGCGGTGCCGATCCCTGATGACGGTAATGAATGGTCACGATGTCGAAATTCTGATAAAGATTATAACCCGGCATCCAGTTGAAATAGGTGAACAGCAAACCATTGCCGTGATCGACATTGTCCAAATTGGAATCATACATCGAATTAATGAGATTTCCTAATGAATCTTCCTCAATAACCGCATCAATACGGGCCGTGTCATTCACCACATTGAAGTGGATATGATTCTCCTGTGCCGCAAGGCGGAACACGCTAAGCAACAAGAGAACAAACATCACAATATACTTATCCGACAATATACGCATAGCCATTACTTCGTTCTTCTACATCCATAACTACCCGGTCTCGAATTCTGGCGATACGATTTCGTATTCACCGTGTATTTCGTTTTCACATCACTACGATGCCGTTTAAAATTCTTCCTGATGTAGTAGGTGGTGTGTTGTGAGGTAGAAGAGTTCCAATTGGGTGTATGGCGTGTGCGGACTTTCTGATATTTGGACTTGCTATGCGTCTGGGGGCGGGATGTCTGGCAGGACGCAGAAGCCATCACAGCCAGGAAAAAGAACAGACAACATATATATTTATAGAATCTATTATCCATGTTTTTTCAATATTAAAACCAAATGGCAAAGATACAATTTTTTGGCATTGACTCGGCAACACCTTTTCGTTTTATTTTCACAACGCTTTATTCCGTTATTTATTATAACAACACAAGAAAAGACGATGGAAAAAAATGTACTTTTGCCGCCGAAAGGAAACCTCATGGAATCGTCTGACAAAGAGAAACTTTGGAACAAGGAATACATCAAGGTGATGGCAACGAATTTTTCGTTGTTCTTCGCTTTCTATATCCTCACGCCGCTGTTGCCAATCTACTTGAGCGAGCATTTCGGCGCGACGAAAGATGTCATCGGATTGGTGCTGTCGGGCTACGCTGTTGCCGCGCTGCTGTTCCGTCCATTCAGCGGCTACATCGTTGACTCCTTCAACCGCAAGAAGGTACTGATTTTCTTCATGTTGCTGAGTTTCTTGTTCTATGGCTTCTACCTTCTTGCGGGCACATTAGCCCTTTTCGCAGTGGTCCGCACCCTCCACGGCGGCCCTTTCGGAGCATGTACCGTGGCCAACTCCACCGTTGCCATCGACGTGCTGCCCTCTTCGCGCCGCAACGAGGGCATCGGCTATTACGGGCTGAGCAACAACATCGCCACCGCCATCGCGCCCACCGTCGGCATCGCACTCTACAAACTCACCGGAGACTTCAACATCTTATTCCTCGTAGCTTTGCTGTTCGCGCTATTGAGTGTGGTACTTTCCGCCACAGTGAAGCTGCCCGAACGCGCACCCGTGGCTGACAAGAAGAAGATTTCCCTCGATCGATTCTTCCTGCTGAGAGGCTGGTTCATTGGCGCGAACATGGTCTGCTTCGCTCTCTGCTACGGCGTGCTGAGCAACTACTTAGCCATCTACGGCAAGGAGGTGATGGGCATCACCAGCGGGTCCGGCACCTTCTTCCTGCTGCTCTCCCTCGGACTGATCATGTCGCGGCTGCAAGGCGGAAAATCCCTGAGGGAAGGTAAGTTGACCCGTCATGCAGGCATCGGCATCCTGATTTCCACGGTCGGATACACGGTGTTCGTCATCTCCACGCATCCCGTCTGCTTTTACGCCACCGCCATTCTCGTGGGACTTGGCAACGGTCACATGTGGCCCGCCTTCCAGAACATGATCATTTCCGTGGCGCACCACAACGAACGCGGCACTGCCAACTCCACCCTGCTGACCAGCTGGGACTTGGGTATGGGCTTAGGCATCGTCCTCGGAGGGGTCATCGCCGAGTATTTCGGATACGCCGCCGCCTTCTGGACCGTGGTGGCCGTCCACGTCATCGGGGTTGCCATGTATTTCACATGTACGAGGAAAATGTTCCTGCAGCGACGGATAACAGAATGACTACTTCAAAACAAAAATTGAACATATTCAGAAAAAAAATGTACTTTTGCCACGATTTAAAGAACCTGCTATCTCATTCGTTCTATTCTGCTCTACCAAGCTCTTGCCCCTATCGGGGCCGCTCAAGGAATCTAATCACTGTTCAGTGATCAGTGATCACTATTAAACAATAAACTATAAACTATAAACCATAAAGTATGTACACCAATTTCCAACAACATCTTCAGAAAGAATTGGCCGACATCAAGGAAGCCGGCTTGTACAAGAACGAACGCATCATCGCCTCTCCGCAAAGCGGTGAGATCACGCTGCAGGACGGCAGCAAAGTGCTGAATTTCTGCGCCAACAACTACCTTGGCCTCGCTAACGATGCGCGTCTGATCGCTGCCGCCAAGGAAGCCCTCGACACTCACGGCTACGGCATGGCCTCCGTGCGTTTCATCTGCGGCTGCTCCGACCTGCACAAGGCTTTGGAGAAGAAGATCGCCGAGTTCTTCGGCACTGAGGACACCATCCTCTACGCTGCCTGCTTCGACGCCAACGGCGGTGTCTTCGAGCCCCTGCTCACCGACCAGGACGCCATCATCTCCGACGCCCTCAACCACGCCTCCATCATCGACGGCGTGCGTCTCTGCAAGGCAGTCCGCTACCGTTACAAAAACGCTGACATGGCCGACCTTGAGGAGCAACTGAAAGCCGCTCAGGCACAGCGTTTCCGCATCATCGTCACCGACGGTGTGTTCAGCATGGACGGCAACGTCTGCCCGCTCGACAAGATTTACGAACTGGCACAGAAATACGATGCCATGGTCATGGTTGACGAATCACACTCCGCCGGCGTGGTGGGCAACACCGGTCGCGGCGTGACCGAGCGCTACAACCTGCGCGGCAAGATCGAAATCCTCACCGGTACGCTGGGCAAGGCCTTCGGCGGCGCCATCGGCGGTTTCACCACCGGTAAGAAGGAGATCATCGACATGCTCCGTCAACGTTCCCGTCCGTACCTGTTCTCCAACTCCATCCCTCCGATGGTGGCCGCTGCCGGCTGCAAGATGGTTGACATCATGTCGGAGACCAACGAGCTGCAGGACAAGCTGCACAGCAACACCGAATACTTCGTGGCCAAGATGAAAGCCGCCGGTTTCGACATCAAGCCGACCGAGTCCGCCATCTGCGCCGTGATGCTGTATGACGCCAAACTGTCACAGGTGATGGCCGCCAAACTGCAGGAGGAAGGCATCTACGTCACCGGTTTCTACTATCCTGTGGTACCGAAAGACCAAGCCCGTATCCGCGTGCAGATTTCCGCCGCCCACGAGCGCGAGCACCTCGACAAGTGCATCGCCGCCTTCACCAAAATCGGCAAGGAACTCGGCGTGCTGAAATAATCGTTCAGTACCCTTTTACGAATAATTCCCCTGTAGAGACGCGCCTTGGCACGTCTCTACTTTTTTGGGGGAAATGAAGAATTTATCTGATTCTTGAAGAGAAAAGAGTTGGGGCATTACGTGTTATCGTAAAATATTGCTATTTTTTTTTATTTTCGCAATTTCAAAAATATAATGAGAAAACTATTCTTATTCGTTCTTTCTGGGGTGCTGCTGACGGCCTGCCACCCAGAAGAAAAAGCCATCCGCCAAATGTGTGAACAACTTCACACGCAGTACCCGGCCGCGACCTTGCAGGACGTCTATAAGACCTGCTATCAAGATTTTTTCGGAGCCGAACATCTTGTTCGTGACACGGCTGCGGCGCGCATGTACTTATATCAGGAACTGGATGAGTGCCGCAAGACGGATCTTTCGCGAATGCCGGCACAAGAAGCCACCGGATTCAGGCATCGTTTCATTCGAGTGAATCTTTCCAATGTGGTGAACGGCGAAATAACGGAAGAGCAACTCCTTACATTGTTTTTGGATGCGGCAGGCAGCGAAAACACGTTAGGGGAGAATTGGTCGGAGGAGTGGGACAGAATCTGCTGCATTGCCCTACAGGTTTGTCCTGAATGGGCTGACACGGTGCTTCAAGCAGAGCTCCGGGAGGCGGCACAAGCCAACGCTGCCGTGCGCCATAGCGACTTATTCAGAAGCACCTACCATCCTCACTACAGAATTGTGCGAGCGAAATAGCGAATCCAAATCCCGCGCCACCTTTTGCGAGAAGAGATTTGCACCCGTGCGATTCAGGTGCATCGTGTTGTAGAAGTAGGCCGTGTCGTAGCTAAGCTCGGCGTAGGTGTAGTCCAAATACGGGATGGCGAAATCTTCGGCGATTTGCGCAAACATGGCGTGCATGCCCGTGGAGTCCGCCATCTTCCGCGTACCACCGATGTAAAACGGCGAGGTGACCAGCACCACTTGGATGCTGTCGCGACGGCACTCGTCAAGAAACTCTCGAAATTGGCGAATAACAGCTGTGTCCTGATGGTAGGTGACTTGGGACTGTTTACGCAAACCGCTCCCGTCCCACCGCCGGTCATATCCACGGAAACCTTTGTACAACAAGTCATTGGCCTTTTTCGATGAAGGCGACAAGATGCTGCTGACCAGCTTCTGCCACCCTAAGAAACGCCAGCACGGGAGCACCGCATCGGTCAAATCAAACTCTTCCTGCTTGTGACAAAGCCGCCAAAGGTATTGGTCATGGAGGTAGGGCACGAACTGCGACCGCTCATACCCGTTACTCTGCTGCATCGTGCCGTGACTCACCTCATAGACAATGAGTTTGGGCTTCGGGTTACCACAATGGCGGAAAACCTTATATCGAAGAATCTGGGAGTCGGCAGCGCGACCATCCATGCCCAAATTATAGCTGTTGGTGTGTAATATCGTGTCAAAGACGGCGGGGTTGAACTGCACATACGAACGCGAACTGCCCATGAAAAGGATATCCGCGTCAATTCTTCGCCTATAAATCTCGTTCCACGTGGCGTATGGCGGAATGGTCATGCGCAATGCCCTGTGGGTCAACACAATATCAAAAAAGACGGCCATCAGCAAAAGGCCAAAAAAGAAAAGGACTATCTGCCGCAGGAATTTTTTCATATCAGAACTGGAAATAGATAAACGCTTCAGAGTTGGAATACGCAAAAAACATAATGACAATCAGACTGTAATAGAGAAGGATGCGCAGCGCGGTGGAACGAACATGCAAATCGAACCCATGGTTTCCGGCGCGATGAATCCACTCCGTGACGAGCATGAGAAGGACATAGAGGGTGCAGCCAGCGAGCCCCTTGGTATAAGTCGCTCCCCCGTGCGGAAGGAGTGCGAGGTAATGCCACGCCTGCGAGATGGTGTCAGCGCGGAAGAGGATTAGACCGATCGTCACTAAGATGAATGTCAACAACATACGGCCGAAATCCGACCACGACGGCAGAAGACGACCCTCCGCAACGATACCTGTGAACTTGCGGTTCCGGCCAAAAAGAATCAGCGGTAGAAAGAGCAGCGCGTGGAAAGTGCCCCAGGCAAGGAAAGTCCAGTTGGCACCGTGCCAAAAACCGCTCAACAGGAAAATCACGAACGTGTTGCGCACAACCTTCGCTTTCGAAACACGACTGCCGCCCAACGGGATATAGACATAATCGCGGAACCACGTGGTGAGCGAAATGTGCCACCGCCGCCAGAATTCCGCAATGTCACGGCTGAAATAGGGGTTGTCGAAGTTCCGCATCAGCCTGATACCGAAGAGCTTGGCAGTCCCTATGGCAATATCGGAATAGCCTGAGAAGTCGCCGTAAATCTGGAAGGCGAACAGCACAGCGGCAATGGCTAAGGTGAGCCCGCTCTGCGACGCATACGATCCATAGACGTAATCGACGTAGGCGGCACAGTTGTCGGCCACGGCAATCTTCTTGAAAAGTCCCCACAGAATCTGCCGCATACCATCAACAGCCTGCGCATAGTCGAACGTGCGCGGTTTGGCGAACTGCGGCAGCAGATTGGTCGCCCGTTCAATCGGGCCGGCCACCAACTGCGGGAAAAAACTCACGAACGCGAAGAACTGCACGATGTCGCGGGTCGGCTCCAACTTTCCACGATAGACATCAATGCTGTAGCTCAGCGCCTGAAAGGTATAGAAGCTGATGCCCACAGGTAGTATGATGTTGAGCAGAAGCCCGTCGGTACGGCCGTTCAAAAAGAGGTGAGCGAAAGAGGTGACAAAGAAATCGTAGTACTTGAACATGCCAAGGATGGCCAAGTTCAACACGATGTTGAGAACGTGGACGACTTTCGCGACTGGCCGCTGTCGATAGCGATCAATGAGCAGGCCGCTGCCCCAGCTGCAGAGCGAGGTGAAGGCAATCAGGAAGAGAAAGCGTCAGTCCCACCAGCCATAGAACAGGTAGGAGGCGGCCACGACAAAGAGGTTCTGCGCCCGCAAGCTCCGCCGGAAAACGAACCAGTAGAGCAGAAAGACGACAGGAAGAAAGAGCGCAAATTCTATCGAATTGAAGAGCATACGAGAGACTAAAAATCAAGCGGCAAAGGTACGTTTTTTTCTTCTTCACTTTTTTATTTTGAGACGGTAGATATTTGTTATTTTTACAGCGTTGAAATGACTGACGTTCTTTGCTTGTAATATTATAGGGAGTGTGTAACTTTCCTTATCTTTTGAAATTTCCACAAAACAAAAACACAACAGTTCCAAATCGAGCAACATAAAGCGGGATCAAGCCGCATAAATACAGATAAAAATGTTATTTTTGCCGACAAAAAAAATCAAAAATGGCCGACAATTACATAGAGAACAAATTCGACGAATACAACAGCAAAAAGAAGGTAGTCTATAAATCCGCCGGACGGTCGTTGGACCAGCTGTTGAAGGCAAACCGCAGTTATCGTGGTTACGATCAAGCATATACGGTTTCAAAAAGCACCTTAGAGAAGATTGTGGCGGTGAATCCACTGCTGCCTTCGGCGAAGAACCAGCAGGCACTGCGCTTCAAGTTGGTGACAGAAGGTAACGACGACGACATCGTTCTGGAAAACATCAAGTTGGGTGGAATGCTGCCGGAGTTGCACCTGCCGTTTGCGGGAACCGAACCGAGAGCCTTCATCATTGTCTGCGCCACCGTGCCCGACAGCAAAATGCTGCACGTGGATGTGGGCATCGCAGTGCAAAGCATGTTACTGAAAGCCGTGGAATTGGGCTATAACGGTCTGATTATCGGGGCTTTCAACGCCAAGAAAATCGAAGAATCATTCGCACTGCCCTACCCTCCCGTGCTGATTCTCGCCATCGGAAAAGGCAACGAGAAAATAGAACTGAAAGAGATTTCAGCGAACGAAAGCCATGCATACTACAGAGACGAAAACGGCACGCATTACGTGCCGAAAGTGCGATGGAAAGAACTGATTATCCGATAATCTTGACGATAGGTGATTTTGTAGAGACGCAAAATTTTGCGTCTCTACGCCTCTAAACCTTTACTATTAACTTAAATTTCCAAGAATAATCTCAATGCGATCGTCAAACGCCTCGCGGGTGGCGTAGCCGACGTGAGGAACGCATACACAGTTGGGCGCGTTCAAGAGCGGATGGTCTTGCGGCAACGGCGGTTCTTTCTCGTAAACATCGATGCCGGCACCGGCTATTTTACCGTCACGGAGACACTCCGCTAACGCATCCATATCCACCACATTGCCTCGCGCCGTGTTTATCAAAATTGCTGACGGTTTGCACAATGCGAGCATTTCTTTGCTTATCAGATGTTTCGTTTCGTCATTCAGCGGCACATGCAGTGAGATGATGTCACTGTCACGCATCAGACCTTCCAACGTCACGTATGCGACACCCAAATTCAACACCTCGGGTTTGTGTGTTCTGCTCCAGGCAAGAACTCGACAACCGAAAGCTTTCAACAGCTCAATGGTACGGATGCCGATAGCCCCTGTTCCCACAATGCCGATGGTCTTGCCGCGCAGCTCTCTGCCGAGAAACGCGCCGCGCATCCCGCCCTGACGGATGCTTCCATCCAAAAAAGTGATTTTACGGAGTACATCTATCATCAGCCCGACAGCCAACTCGGCCACAGCTTCCGTGGCATAACCGGATGCATTCTTTACCAGAATGTTATGGGTCTCGCAATAGCTCAAGTCAATGTGATCCAACCCGGTGAACGCCACATTCAAGAAATGCAGTTTCGGACATTGGGCAAGTACCTCTTCCCGAAGCGGGATATTGGAAATCATCACCACTTCCGCGTCTTTCATGCGCTCCACAAGCGTGGCGACATCCTCTTTCCTGTCTGCATACCAGACAAATTCGTGGCCTTTTTCAGCCAAATTCTGACGGATTTCTTGCGCACGTTCTGCGGAAATCCCGATGGGTTCTACTGCAACTATTTTCATAACAAACTATTCTGATTAACGGTTAACAACATTTGCTTTTTAACGGTTAACAACATTTGCTTTTTCCACCTGCAAGACCTCAGATGTAATCGGGTCTAACAATGCAGCCACGACCTGGCAGTTTTCGAGAACCCAATCATGTCCGTCAAAACTGATGCTCGCTGCATACGTCTCGGAATCACCAGAATTCCACGAGCCATTGGTCAACACAAATCCAAAAGCATCCGTCAGTGCGCAACGGAGCACGTGATTATGGACATAGTTCTCAATATCCTGATTGCCGTCTTTTTGCGGTTTCACGATGCCGTCTTCCACCACAAAAAGGATGAGACGGAGTTGATGGTCAATGGCTTTCAGCGTGGTCACTTTGGCATTGGCTTTCAACGTTTTAGATGCTGCATCATACTCGTTAATCAGCTGCACAGCGGCAGAGACCTTGGAGCGGTCCACATCACGCAAAACAGAAGCCCATTGCTCACGCGGCCAACCTCCTGACTTCTGAACGCGGTTCACAATCGCGGCAGGGATTCCGTCAATACCGTATGCATCGCCAATCTGGTTGCCCGCTTCCGTGCGGAAATCATAGCTGAACACACTTCCGAAAGGCTTGGCCAGCGCCCCATAATGAATGCCGACCGTCACCAACGTGTCTCCATACTGCTGATGGAGCGACTCCAACGTCTGATGACCCTGCGGGCAGTTCGTGCAACGGTGACCTGTAAACTCTTCAAAGAATATCTTTCGATAAACCTCGTCAGGATTTATATCCGGAAAAGTCACCGTAACGTCTTCATTTTGAACAATCTGATAAATATCGCCTTCAATTTTGTCGCAACCAGTGAGCAGAAGGCAAGCCATACAAACAAAAGCAATGATGTTTAGAAATATTCTCTTCATTTCACACTATTTTTCTTGAAATTTGAAAAGGCAAAAATACAAAAAAGATTCATTCAGCCAAAAGCCAACAGCTAAAAGCTAAATCTTATACACCTTCCCCTTCGGTTTATCCGTTTTTTCCTCGTCCTGATGGAAAGGAGTGCGGGCGGGTTTCACGTCAATGCGGAAATCCTGCGAAGTGATGGTTTTGTAGGTTTCGGTCTCGTCATCGTAATAAGTGAACGAGGCACCGGGAATGAAATATTCGCCCTCGGAACGAGGTATCAACGTGAATTTAAAAGTCTTGGAACCACTGACCAGATTGCCTTTCGCGCCGATACGCTGCGAAACTTTCGGATAGGTGATGTCGCAATCCGACGGGAAATCGATGTTCAGATCCTTCGCTTCAATATGGTGGAGATTGCCGTTTCCGGAAACCGTAACCGTCAAGGTAACAGATTGGTTGGCACTCACTTCCGTCTTGCTGATGGAAGCGGAGATGTCAAAATGTCCGACCGTTTCCGTTTTGCCATCGTTGCGCGCACCAGGAAGCGGTTTCACTTTGAGGGAGAGCTCATTGGCGGTAAGACGGAAATCTTTGGCGCGGGTGGTCGTCATATTGCCCCAGAACGGGTTCTTGACTACTGCAGGCACACCGATGCGCACAATAAGGTCGAGTTTGGGAATGGTCACTTTGCCAGTTTTGAGCGGATAGGCGGCCGTCTGCATAAGGGTATAGACATGGTATCTTTCTCCTTTAATGGTTTCCGTGGACTCATCGCCATAGTTCAGGTCGAGCCGGTCGAGCCACAGCGCGTCAGTGGCGGCATAATTGGCACGTGCGATGTCATAACCCTTTATATCCTGCTTGATATACAGTTTGTGGGTCACCACCACAGCCTCGCCCTGCCAAGCCTCCGCCTGGGCTATTTCTGCCTTCACAAAGATGTCGTCTTTTTTGATTTCGTCCTTGTATTCCACACTTTCCGATTTTGATTTCGGCTGCTGCGAACGCGAGTCGCCGCCGAAAAAGTTGAAATCCGGCCATTCGAAATGGAAGAAATCGGAAAAGCCGCCCTGGTCCTCTTGTTGCGACTGTTTGCCGGCCTTCACCACACGCACCTCCACGGGATTGCTGCGCAGCACC
Source organism: uncultured Bacteroidales bacterium (assembly GCA_946407715.1). Next base: position 17,387 of record CAMJPH010000051.1, read on the forward strand.
TTGCCGTCCACCGAAATGGACACGCCGGGAATGGTGAACGTCCCCTCGCGCTTTCCCAACAGCACATACGTGTAGGTGTATTGCGTGGTCTGCTCCGTATGACCGTTCGCAATCGAAATGGAAGTGCTGGAACCCATGCTGGGACCGCCCACAAACTCAAGTTTTCCGAAATCGGTATCTAATACAGTCCCTTTCTCATTCGTGGTAACCGTGTATTGGAATTGCTGACCCATAACCACCTCGGAGGGAGCCTTCGCGGTGCAAACGGATTCGTCCTGAGCCTTGGTAACACATGATGTGACAAACAAAAACAGCGACAAAAACATTAGGATATTATTTCTCATATTCCATAAATTTTTACAGTCGCCATAACGCAAAAACAGTGCCAATATTGTATAATCCAGATTTTGAAAAAACAGATTAATAACTGTATAGGTTTCGCAAATTATTCTTATTGAGTCCGCTTGAAAAAGTGCTCTCTTTCAAGAAGCCAATAGGCTACGCCG
>CAMJPH010000052.1 GCA_946407715.1 uncultured Bacteroidales bacterium
AGCCCGCTTCCGGCACGCGCCGCATCTCCATCTTGTCACTCGCCCCGATGAACAGGATCTTCGCATCGGGATTCTCGGATTTTATCTTGTTGGCGATGGCCAATGCCGGGAAAATATGCCCGCCGGTGCCGCCGCCGCTGATGATGTATCTCTTTTCCATAACGGTTTGGTTTTGATGCGGCAAAGATACACTTTTTTGACTTAGACGATTGACTTAGACTATGACTATGACTTATTTGGGGTCGTGGAGGGGGCAACACTTCCAAGCGTCGCAAACACACATTCATCAGACCGACGTTGGAAACGTTGGCTTCTACTTCACCAGCACCACCCATTCGCAATACTCCACCCTCCATTCAACGTCAGAGGTCTGACGCTCCAAGCGCAACTTGTTGAAACAGACTAACAAACTGTCGGTGCGATAAGTCAACAGCTCTTCTTCATGATCCTCTATCCAAGTCCTCGAAGGCAACATATCCGAACAACCAAGCCGTTGCAACTGCTCCCGAAAAATCTGATTTGCCGAAATTTTCTTGCCATTCCCGATGGACAACGATTGATCCGCTCTGCTAGGTTTTGTTGTTCCGTACATCTGGCGATAGCCGCTCACATTCACAGGTTCGTCACTTTTACGTGATAAATAGATACTTGGCAGCATTTCCTCGATCAAAACTTCTTCTGCCTCTAACTGTTTGCAGGCATTTTCTTCCGACCACGCAGAGGCATAACCGGAGGTTCTTTCCGACAATGACGCCAAATAGTCCGATTTCCGGGCGATGCCAAACTCACGTTTAAATAACGCCGTGTCGTTCCTATTGTCCAAATAGTTGAGCGACTGATAAAGTTTGCGGTGCTCAACCACTTGCAATGTATCGGCTTTGTCGGGTTGTGGAAGTCGCAATGTGCCGTCGTCGTTCAGGCGGTTGAGCTTCTTGGCGATTGTGCGCACGCGCTGGATTTGCGCCCGTTGCGCGATCTTCTCGCCACGAAGACTCGGCACCAGCACCGTCAGCAACACGACGGCCAACGCTCCCGTTGCCAACGCGAAATAGCCACGGCGGGTGCGGAACAGGAACACCAGCACGCACGCCGTCATCAACGCCCCGCCCAACAACAAATAGTAGCGCAATTCGGTCAGACCGTAGTCCGCCAAACGACGGGCGACCCCTGTCCAGAAGAGTGCCAGCAGCGGCAGAACGAACAGACTGAAACGATCGTAGAACCACTTGAAGGGTTGCGGTTCCGTCAGCATCTGCAGTATCTTGGCCGCGAGGAAGATCACGAAGAATACCGTCACCATGATGGCCACCCCGCCTTTCGGCAAGTTCCAGGTGAAAAGGATTTTGGCGGCATAGACATAGAGTACCACGGTGTAAATCAGCAATGCCGGTGTCAGCACCCAATTCAGCAGGACAGCCCAGAAGCGGCGGATTTCGATAGAGTCGGGACGGTCCTCCATGGCGAAGAAGAGCACGGGAGCCAATCCGCAGAACAACAGCAACGCCGCTTGTTCGTACCAGCCGTCCCAAACTTTGTGAGGGATGTCGAAGAGCGATTGGATGGTATAAGCGATGGCCGCATACAGCAGATAGAGGATTCCCGCGATGAGCAGCGCCCGCGCCACCGACCAGGCCATCTGCACGTTGCGCTGAACAAACGGTTCGTTGTCGGTCATCCAATGCCGCACGCACAACCACAGCGGAATCGCACCGAAGGCCGCAATCCAATAGGCGGTTTCCTCCACCCAGTCGAGGAGGAACGGCATGGCGAACCCGGCCACCATCCCCGCAAGCGGCAGCAGGTAGAGCAGCAGCCACCCGATGCCGCGGTTGCGCAGCGGTTGCAACGAGTAGGCCGCCACCACCATAAACGGTGCCAGCGCCACCGGCCGGAACCACCACGGTGCAGGTTCGTTTTTCACATCAAATATATCTGGATGAGAACTTCCATAACATCCAGCCACGCAGACATATAATAGGATGACAATCTCCACGGGATGTCCCTTCACGGCATCCCACACAGCCGCCAGTCCCTGTTGGATTTTCTCTTTTAACATTATCTTTTCCATATTTAATTGATTTTCATTTCATTCTGCAAAAATAGGAATTATTCGCTACTATCCGCTTGCTGTCTTTTTTATTTAGAGGCCCGCACACCTGACGGCGTGCGCGATGGCCGTTGTCGGATCTTCAACCCCAGGGTTGCTTCACTCCGCCCCGAGGCTACCAAGCCCTTCAGCCCTACGGGCTGACGAAGGAACGCAACGTTTCCCATATTCGATTCAAACATGGTTGACGGCAGGCCGTTAGGTCTGCAGGGCTCGGTAGTGCTAAACGGCATCGGGTGTTTTTCGCAGGCCATTAGGCCTGCGGGCAATATCGGAAGATGAAAGAAATCATAAAACCGAGAAAATCATCCACCCTAAACAGCACGATCAGCGCGGTGATGGCGGCGAACGGAATCAGCTTCAATATCCCAAAAACGGTTGCTTCTGTTTGCTCTTTCATAATGCCGCTTCAAAATAATGAACATGGGAGGGAACTCCATACGCTCCCTCCCTGTTCTTCATTCTACATTCTTCATTCAGCATTCATAATTCATCATTCATAATTACTCTTTGTACCACTTCACCTTCAGCGACACAAACATCAACACCGCCAGAATCACGAAGATGCCGAGACTGCCGAAGAGCAGGGCATAAGTCTCCATCTGGAGCAGTACGTACATGAAGACGTAGAGCAGGAGCAGCAGCGCACCCACCATCAGCGCGGTCTTGTGGATCTTCAGAATGCCCGCCAAGTAGCCCGTGATCAGCACGATGGTCATCAACATGGCGATGAGATATGACCAAAGGAAGGGGATGTGCTCGCAGAATGAGAGTAGCAGCGTGTAGAACACCAGCAACGCTGCCCCGATGAGCAGATACTGTACCGGGTGGATGGGCGTCTGCCGGCGGTACTCTACGAAAAAGACCGTGGCGAAGGTGAGGAAGATGAACAGGTAGGCGTACTTCACGGTGCGCGTGGTCTGCTGGTACTGCAGCACCGGCACCTTCATCATCACCCCGAACTCGTTCTTCTTCATGCTTACGCTGTGCGAACCCCCGTCGCCGTAGTCCACCCATTTGGTCACCGACTGCCCGAAGTCGCGGTTGAGGGCCAGCACTTTCCATGTCGAGGAGAACCCGCTGTCCGTCACCGTGCGCTCGTCCGGCAGGAAGTTGCCCTGGAAGCTCGGCGTGGCGCAGTTGGAGGTCAGCTGCACGGAGGTGCTGTTGCCCACCGGCAGGAACATCAGCGACTCCGAACCCTTCAGCGGCAGCTGCACAGAGTAAGTCGCGGATGCCGAATCCTGCATCTCTCTTACCGGCACGCGGCAGCACAGCACCGATCCCAACTCCTCATCCTTGTCGGATCTCATCGTATATTCCTTCCCATTCAGCCTCAACACCACATTCTCCGAGAGCCCCCGGAAGTCGCTCAACGAAATCAGCACCTCCGCCTTCGAGATGTCATAGACGGAATCCACATATTCCGACAGATTTGGCAGTTGCAGACTGCCGTCCAATGTCAGATCCGCGGTATAGACGGTCACATCGAAGTTGCCGCGATGCCGTTTCTCCGTCTTCACATCGCCCTTCACCTGCAAGGATTCGGGCAAGAGATAAACGTCCTTGCGGTAGTTTTTGCCGGGTATGCGCAACACCGGTCCGATCACCCGCTGCGGCGCACTCCACATCTGCTCCACATCTTTCTCGGCCTCCACCTGGGTCGCGTTCCGCTCTTTCACCACGTGCAGGATGATTTGCTGCGGAATGAGCAGAATAAGGCTGATGAGCCCGATAAGGAGGAGCTTCAGCAGCATACGGTCGCTGCGTTTCATTCTTGTACCGCATTGCTTAGCGGCACTTTGTTGTTTCACTTGTGATGTTGTCACCACATTTTCTTGTTCCGTTGTTCTTGTTTCTGTTGTCATATTTATTGGATTTTTGGTGATAGTTTCTGTTGTAGGCCCCACACTGCGCTGCTACTGTATCGCCCCACACTGCGCTTCGCTTGTGTGGGGTTACTTGCGCTTCGCGCATTTTGTCCCTCCGGGACTGCTTAAGGAATTATGTTTGATATATGTAGGGAGTATCTTCATATACTGCTAACTACTAATTACTCATTACTAATAAAGTACTTTGTATTGCAAAGTGGTTGGTCAAAAAAAATTAGCTTCGGCACTCTTTCAAAAAACGCTCCAGCGCATCGATGTGGGCAGCGAAGGCTTCCCTGCCCGACTCCGTGACGATATAGGTAGTATTCGGCTTGCGGCCCACGAATTTCTTCTCGCAACGGAGGTAGCCGGCCTCTTCCAAACTGCGGGTATGGCTCGCCAGGTTGCCGTCGGTGAGTTCCAGCAGCGACTTCAGCGTGGCAAAATCCGCCGAGCCGTTAGCCACCAGCACCGACATGATGCCCAAGCGGATCTTGCTTTCGAAAACCTTATTCAAACCGTCAATAATCGCCATATCACTCTGATTTTATCGCAAAATATTATTATCAAACTAACTTTGGCTATTGGCTTTTAGCTTTTGGCTATTATCTTAAAAGTTATACTTAGACTTAAACTTAAGACTGCAAACGTCAAACTACTAACTATTCCCTATTGCCTATTTCCTCCGTTCAAACATCAAAACATACGCAATCCCAAACACAACATGTATCACACTGAAACCAATAAACCAGAAGAGCAGCGCATGTGACATAGTGAAGCAGTCAATAATACCGAGGATCAATTCCGCATAGCCCAAATAACGCAAAATCGGATATGTGTAATGACTGCAATTAACTAACGCGAGGCCATAGAAAAGGAGCATGATAGAAGAGGTTAGTCCGTAGTGCCCCTGCATCACCAATGCCATACTGAGCAGCCCTCCTGCCAACAGAGGGATAAAAAAGTCGATAAGCATCTGGTACATCCGCTTATCAAAGACAAACCGAAGGTTGTTCCGCTTTGACTTGACAATAGCAAAAACGAAGACAGTGAGCAGTGAGAGGGCAAACATACCGATGGCACAAAACACAACGATACGGATGCGTACCGGAGTGTTAATCACGGCGAAACGTTGCAGATTTTCGCAGCAATGGAGCCAATCCCCCACCCCAATGACCGCTGCCGCCATCGCGGACGCGACCGCCGCATACAAGCCGATTATAATGATAGACCATCCGCTAACCGCTTGAAAACGTGATGATTTGCTCATCATTTCGCGGATGTCGTTCAGTGTCTGTCTGACTTCTTTTTCTTCCATAATCTTAAAAGTACTTTGCGCTGCAAAGATACATTTTTTTTGATATGGAACATTTTATCCGAAAAAAAATCAGCAAATTACCATTCCCCACCCTCCTATTCTTCATTCTACATTCTTCATTCAGCATTCAGCATTAAAAAAAGCGGTCAGGAAACTCGCTCCCGGCCGCCACAAAATTTATAAAAAAGTTGAACGTAGTTCACACTATGCCAGACCGCCGCCGCTCATGAACGGGGGCATCTGGTTCGGACGATCTTGGATCACACCGAACTGCTCCTCGTATTTGGAAACATTGTCCTGCAACGCACGGAGCAAACGTTTGGCATTCACCGGAGTCATGATGACGCGGGAACGCACAACGGCCTTCGGAATTCCCGGAGACAAAGCGGCGAAATCCACGAAAAATTCATTTTCAGAATGAGAAAGGATTGCCAAATTGGAATATACACCCTTTGCAACTTCCTCATTGATACTCAAATCCATTTTCTGTTCTTTCTTATCTTCTGCCATATTCTTCTATATTCTTAATAAGTTATTACTTCTATTAATTGTTGTAATTTGGGGCTCGAGACTTAAGACTTGAGACTTTTTTTGGGGGATATTAGACTTTTCCACAGTCCTCAGTCCACAGTCCTAATCTTCCTCCTTTGACGCCATCAAAGATTCGTACTCTTCCTTCGAGCCAACCTCAATGTTCTGGTAAGCGCGGATACCCGTACCTGCCGGAATCTTCTGACCGACAATAACGTTCTCCTTCATACCGATCAGGCTATCGGATTTAGCGTTAATGGCGGCCTCAGTCAGCACCTTCGTCGTTTCCTGGAAGGATGCAGCGGAGATGAAGCTATGGGTTTGCAGAGAAGCGCGGGTGATACCTTGCAGAATCGGCTTACCGGTGGCCGGACGAGCGTCGCGGGTCACCACCAAGCGCATATCCTTACGTTTCAACAATGAATTCACATCGCGAAGTTTCTTTGCAGAAATAATCTGACCCTTACGGACAGAATCGGAATCGCCGGCATCTTCAACCACCTTCTTATCCCAAATCTGGTCGTTCTCCTCTTGGAAGTCAATCTTGTTGATGAGCTCGCCTTGCAGGAACTTGGTGTCGCCCGGATCCTCAATCTCCATCTTGCGCATCATCTGACGCACAATGACTTCGAAGTGCTTGTCGTTGATCTTCACACCTTGCAGACGATACACCTCCTGAATCTCATTGATGATGTACTCTTGCACCTTTTGAGCACCCTTGATATTCAAGATGTCAACAGGAGTGAGAGAACCTTCGGACAGCGGCGTACCAGCTTTCACGAAGTCGTTCTCCTGTGCCAGAATCTGCTTAGATGTCGGGATGAGATAGGTCTTGGCACCTTCGCCAGAATCCACTCGCGGGGTGATCTTCACCACACGATTACCACGTTTCAGCTTCTTCTCGAAGGAAACCACACCGTCAATTTCAGATACCACAGCGGGATCGGAAGGATTACGCGCCTCGAACAGTTCGGTCACACGCGGCAGACCGCCCGTGATATCGCCGGACTTACCGAAGGAACGCAGAATCTTAACTAAAATCTCACCGGAATCAATAACTTGACCTTCTTCTACAGCAAGACGGGCACCCACAGGAACATCGAAGCTCTTGATGATATCTCCGTCCTCGTCGAGGATATTGATACTCGGGTTCTTCGTCTTCAGACGGCTCTCAATAATCACTTTGTCGTGAATATTGGTCTGCTCATCGGTTTCCACACGGTAGGTCACGCCCTCGATAATATCGTTGAACTGAACCTTACCAGCCACATCGGACAAAATCACAGCGTTGAAAGGATCCCAATCGGCAATCAGGTCGCCTTTCTTGATATTATCGCCGTGTTTGAAATAGAGGTTAGAACCGTAAGGCACATTGGCAGATGACAAAGCCACGCCCGTCTTCACGTCAATAATCTTGATTTCAGCGGTACGGCCAATCACCTTATAGTAGAACTTGCCCGTATCGTCGGTTTTCTCCAACGCACGAAGCTCGTCAATGCTCAACACACCGTCGTAAGAAGCCATGATGCTGCTGTTGGCGGCCACGTTACCGGCCACACCACCGACGTGGAACGTACGCAGTGTCAGCTGAGTACCAGGCTCACCGATTGACTGGGCGGCAATCACACCTACGGCCTCGCCAATCTGCACCATCTTGCCGGTAGCCAGGTTACGTCCGTAACATTTCTGGCAGATACCGTGTTTGGATTCGCAGGTCGGCACCGAACGGATTTCCACCTCCTCGATAGGAGAATCCTCAATAATTTGGCAATATTTCTCAGTCAACTCCTCACCGGCTTTGATAATCAACTCACCGGTCTGAGGATGATAAACGTCATGCAACGTCACACGACCTAACAGACGGTCATACAACGTTTCCACGACCTCTTCGTTGTTCTTCAATGCGCTCACGGTCATACCGCGCAGCGTACCGCAGTCTTCCTCGTTGATAATCACATCGTGGGAAACATCAACCAAACGACGGGTCAGATAACCTGCGTCAGCGGTCTTCAATGCGGTATCTGCCAAACCCTTACGGGCACCGTGCGTGGAGATGAAGTACTCTTGCACAGAAAGGCCTTCCTTGAAGTTGGACAAAATGGGGTTCTCGATAATCTCACCACCGGAAGAGCCAGCCTTACTGGGTTTTGCCATCAGACCACGCATACCGGACAGCTGACGAATCTGCTCCGCAGAACCACGGGCACCGGAGTCGCGCATCATGTGTACAGGGTTGAAGCCCTGACGGTCTTCTTCAATCTCCTTCATGAGAATCTTGGAAAGACGCGCGTTGCACTGTGACCACACATCAATAACCTGGTTGTAACGCTCAGTATTGGTGATGAAACCCATGTTGTAGTTCATCGTGATTTCATCAACTTGAGCATTGGCCTCAGCAATCAACTTCGGTTTCTCGGCAGGCACAATCACATCGCCAAGATTGAACGACATACCGCCCTCGTATGCCATACGGTAACCGAGAGTCATAATGTCATCGAGAAACTGTGTACAGGATTTGTTGCCGCACTTGATGAGCACATCGCCGATGATGTCGCGCAACGCTTTCTTGGTCAGCAACATATTGATATAGCCATAATCTTTCGGCACCACTTGGTTGAACATCACGCGACCCACGGTGGTATCGACGATTTTCTTGGTACCCTGCCCGTCAATATCGACGCGGCATTTGATTTTGGCATTCAGATGGATTTTCTTTTCGTTATAAGCAATCATCACCTCTTCCGGTCCGTAGAAGATACCGCCTTCGCCGGGAACTTTATGGTCGGGCGTGGAGGGCAGTTCCTTCGTAATGTAGTACAGACCGAGCACCATGTCCTGAGAAGGCACGGTCACGGGCGCACCGTTAGCGGGGTTGAGGATGTTGTGGGAAGCCATCATCAGCATCTGGGCCTCCATGATGGCAGCGTTGCCCAGCGGCACGTGTACAGCCATTTGGTCACCGTCGAAGTCGGCGTTGAATGCCGTACAGCACAACGGGTGCAGTCTGATAGCCTTACCTTCGACCAAACGCGGCTGGAACGCCTGAATACCCAGACGGTGCAGCGTAGGAGCACGGTTCAGCAACACGGGGTGACCCTTGAGGATGTTCTCGAGAATTTCCCACACCACGGGATCCTTTCGATCGACAATCTTCTTGGCGGATTTCACCGTCTTCACAATACCTCTTTCGAGGATTTTGCGGATGACAAACGGTTTGAACAGCTCAGCAGCCATATCTTTCGGCAGACCGCACTCGTTCAAGTGCAAATCGGGACCGACAACGATAACGGAACGGCCAGAGTAGTCAACACGTTTACCAAGCAAGTTCTGACGGAAACGACCTTGTTTACCTTTCAAGCTGTCAGAGAGGGACTTCAACGCACGGTTGGACTCCGTTCTCACGGCGCTGGATTTCTTGGAGTTATCGAACAGGGAATCCACAGCTTCCTGCAACATACGTTTCTCGTTGCGCATGATAACATCGGGAGCCTTGATTTCCATGAGGCGTTTCAGACGGTTGTTACGGATGATGACTCGACGGTAGAGGTCATTGAGGTCGGAGGTGGCGAAACGACCGCCATCCAACGGAACCAACGGACGCAATTCCGGCGGAATCACCGGCACGGTCTTCACAATCATGCGCTCCGGACGGTTGTCGGCGCGTTTGCGGCTGTCGCGGAACGCCTCGAACACGTGCAGACGTTTCAGCAGGTCTTTTTTACGCTGCTGCGAAGTCTCGCGGTTGGCGCGGTCGCGAAGCTCGTAAGATTCGGCATCCAAATCCACCTTGCAGAGCAGATCGTACAATGCCTCGGCACCCATCTTGGCGATGAACTTGTTGGGGTCAGTATCTTCCAAAAGACGATTTTCGGCAGGCAATTTCTCAACCAACTCGAAATACTCCTCTTCGTTGAGCAGTTTGCCTTTCGTAATCGTATCACTTTCCATGATGCCGCCTTGTATCACAATATATTTCTCGTAATACACCACAGCTTCCACTTCCTTCGTGGCAAGACCCAAAAGAGCACCGATCTTGTTCGGCAGGGACTTGAAGAACCAGATGTGCGCCACGGGTACAACCAACTGGATATGTCCCATACGCTCACGACGCACCTTGCGCTCGGTTACTTCCACACCGCAACGGTCGCAAATCACACCTTTGTAACGGATTCTCTTGTACTTACCGCAGTGACATTCCCAGTCTTTCATCGGACCGAAAATCTTCTCGCAGAACAAGCCGTCGCGTTCGGGCTTCAACGTCCTGTAGTTGATGGTCTCCGGTTTCAACACCTCGCCGTGCGACTGCTCGAGAATCGTCTCGGGAGATGCCAGACTGATGGTTATTTTATGAAACTCCTTACGGGTATTATTATCTTTTCTGAGAGCCATTTTCTTTCAGATGTTTTTTATTTCTTATTCAAATTTAATATCCAAGCACAGACCGCGCAACTCATTGACCAGCACGTTGAAAGATTCAGGAATGCCAGCCACGGGCATATTGTCACCTTTCACGATGGCCTCGTATGCCTTGGCTCTGCCGACCACATCATCCGACTTGACCGTCAGAATCTCTTGCAACACATTGGATGCACCGTATGCTTCGATAGCCCACACCTCCATTTCACCGAAACGCTGACCGCCGAACTGGGCTTTACCGCCAAGAGGCTGTTGTGTAATCAGAGAATAAGGTCCGATGGAACGAGCGTGCATCTTGTCATCAACCATGTGGTGCAGCTTCAGATAGTAGATGTAACCCACGGTCGCTTTCTGGTGGAAAGGCTCGCCTGTTTCACCATCATACAGTTGCGTGCTTCCGTTCTCCGGCAGTCCGGCTTCACGGAGCAACGCATTAATCTGATCGAGTGAAGCACCATCGAAAATCGGGGTGGCATATTTGACACCCGTTTTCTTACCCGCCCAAGCCAAAACGGTCTCGTAAATCTGACCGAGGTTCATACGGGAAGGCACACCTAACGGGTTCAGCACCACGTCAACGGGACGACCATCCTCAAGGAACGGAAGATCCTCCTGACGGACAATCTTGGCCACGCAACCCTTGTTACCGTGACGACCAGCCATCTTGTCACCCACACGCAGCTTACGCTTGTTGGCGACATAGACCTTGGCCATTTGCACGATACCGGAAGGCAGCTCGGTGCCTATAGTAGCATCGAAAATCTCACGCGTGCGGCGGGACTCAATGTCACGAACTTTCACCAGATAGTTGCGGATAACCGTGGCAACCATGCCGTTCACACGGCTGTCATTAGTCCATTTGGAAACGGATACCGTTTTATAATCAATGGAGTTCAAAATCCTTTGTGAGAACTTAGAACCTTTTTGAACAACGGGTTCTTTGGTGTCGTTGTAAACCACATGGGCTACCCTACCCTCCAGTATCTTGTACAGTTTGCCGACAAGGGTCTCTTTCAGGGAATCCAACTCCACCTGGTATTTCGACTTGATTTCCTCTTCGATGTCCTTATCTTTGGTTTTTGACTTTCTATCTTTAATCAGACGGGACATGGATTTCGCACCGATAACCACGCCACGCATGGCTGGAGGCGCTTTGAGGGAGGCATCCTTCACATCGCCGGCCTTGTCTCCAAAGATGGCTCGAAGCAGCTTTTCCTCAGGAGTCGGATAAGACTCGCCTTTCGGGGTGATTTTACCAATCAAGATATCCCCTTCTTTCACTTCCGCACCCACACGAATCAGACCATCTTCGTTCAAATCCTTAGTCGTTTCGGATGAGACATTCGGAATATCGTTGGTAAGAACCTCTTGTCCGCGCTTGGTATCGCGAACTTCCAAGGTGAAAGACTCAATGTGAATGGATGTATATAAATCGTCAGTGACCGCTTTCTCGGAAATCACGACGGCATCCTCGAAGTTATAGCCCTTCCAAGGCATGAAAGCCACCATCAGGTTGCGACCGAGAGCCAATTCACCGTTTTCAGTGGCATAGCCTTCCGTCAGCACATCCCCTTTCTTGACCTTCTGCCCCTTCGTCACGATCGGACGCTGGTTAAAGCAGGAGTTCTGGTTCGTTCTTCTGAATTTCAGGAGCTGATAATTTTTGACATTTGAGTCGAAGCTGACCAACTCTTCCGCAGCAGTACGTTCGTAATCAATCTCAATATGCTGCGCATCAACGGATTTAACCACACCATTGCCTTCTGCAAGCAACACCACACGGGAATCCACAGCCACACGGTGTTCCAGACCAGTACCCACGATAGGCGCTTCGGGGCGCAACAACGGCACGGCCTGACGCATCATGTTGGATCCCATCAACGCACGGTTAGCGTCATCGTTTTCCAAGAACGGGATCAGAGATGCAGCGATGGATGCAATCTGGTTGGGAGCAATGTCTATCAAGTCAATTTCCTCACGCGGCAGGATAGGATAATCTGCCAAACGGCGTGCCTTCACCTTTTCGCCGAGCAGACCGTTCTCGTCCATTGGCGTGTTGGCTTGTGCGATACGTTTGTTGTCCTCCTCCTCGGCGGTCAAGAAGATGGGCGGCTCGTCAAAGCGCACCTGTCCGTTATCGACACGACGATACGGAGTTTCAATGAAACCGAGGTCATTGATGCGGGCGAAAACGCAAAGGGAGGAAATCAGACCGATGTTGGGGCCTTCAGGGGTCTCAATCGTACACAAACGGCCATAGTGCGTGTAGTGTACGTCACGTACCTCGAAACCAGCACGCTCACGGGACAAACCTCCGGGACCCAAAGCCGAAATTCTGCGCTTGTGCGTGATTTCAGACAACGGGTTGGTTTGGTCCATGAACTGCGACAGCTGGTTCGTGCCAAAGAAGGAGTTCACCACTGAAGACAAAGTCTTGGCATTTATCAAATCCTGCGGATAGAAGGATTCATGGTCGCGCACGTTCATCTTCTCACGAATGGTGCGAGCCATGCGGTTCAGGCCAAGGCTGAACTGGTTATATAATTGTTCACCGACAGTACGGACACGTCTATTGCTCAAGTGATCGATATCGTCAACTTCCGTCTTCGAGTTAATCAGTTCAACCAGATAACGGATAATGGAGATAATATCCTCATTCGTGAGCACGCCCGTTTCCATCGGGATGTTCAAATTCAGTTTCTTGTTGATACGATAGCGTCCAACTTCGCCGAGGTCATAACGTTTCTCGGAGAAGAAGAGCTTGTCGAGAGTGGCGCGTGCCGTTTCCTCGTCAGGTGCCTGAGTGCTCTTCAACTGCATATAGATGTACTCGATGGCTTGTTTGCCAGAGTTCGTTGGATCTTTCTGCAAAGTGTTGAAAATCACAGAGTAGTCAACCTGTTTCTCATCCTGTTTATGGAAAAGCACGGTCTTGATATTCGCATCCGCCACCATGTTGATGTGGTCTTTCTCGAATACGGTTTCACGGTCAATGATTACTTCCGTACGTTCGATGTTCACCACCTCACCGGTCTCGTCATCTACAAAATCCTCGTACCATGTCTTGGTAACGGCAGCCGCAAGTTTCTGTCCCACATACTTCTTCAAGTTTGCTTTGGATGCCTTCACCTCCTCAGCGATGTCGAAAATGCTGAGGATGTCCTTGTCCGTCTCGTAGCCGATGGCGCGCAACAGCGTAGTGACCGGCAGTTTCTTCTTACGGTCGATGTAAGCGTAAAGGACATTGTTGATGTCGGTGGTGAATTCCATCCAAGAACCCTTGAAGGGGATGATGCGGGCGGAATAGAGGGGCGTACCGTTGGAGTGGTACGAGAAACCGAAGAACACACCTGGGGAACGGTGCAACTGGGAGACGACCACGCGCTCCGCACCGTTGATGATGAAAGTGCCGCTCGGGGTCATATACGGGATCATACCCAAATAGACTTCCTGCACACGAGCTTCTTCAAAACCCTCGTGTTCCTCGTCGTTGCATTTCAGCTGCAACTTGGCTTTAAGGGGTACACTGTATGTCAAGCCTCTTTCAAGGCATTCGTCCATGGAATAGCGAGGAAAATCAATATAATAGTCTAAAAATTCCAGAACGAAACAATTTCTTGCGTCCGTAATCGGGAAATTTTCCGCAAATGCCCGATACAAGCCCTCGTTTTTGCGGGATTCCGGGTCTGTGTCAATCTGGAAAAATTCCTGGAATGACTTGAGCTGGATATCAAGGAAATCCGGAAATTCCACAGGTCTTGTGGTCGCAAAACTAATTCTTTTATTTTTTGTAGTTGACAAGGCTTCTTGTTTTTATTTGACGAAAATACTGATTATTACCAAAATACCAATCAGCAGGTATTATAAAACAGCAATAAGAACAAGGCTTCCGCCAGACGCGGAAGCGTTGTTCTTTTGCTTGAGGTTAAAGTCGGAACTATTTAATTTCGACTTCGGCACCGGCTTCCTCGAGGGATTTCTTCAAGGATTCAGCCTCTTCTTTGGAGATGCCTTCCTTCACGGCTTTGGGAGCGCCGTCAACCAATTCCTTGGCTTCCTTGAGGCCGAGGCTGGTGAGTTCCTTCACCAACTTGACAACCTGCAGCTTTTGACCGCCGGCGGCTTTCAGGATCACGTCGAACTCGGTCTTCTCCTCAGCAGCGGCTGCGCCACCTGCGGCGGGACCAGCGGCAACTGCAACAGCAGCAGCGGCGGGCTCGATACCGTATTCGTCTTTCAAAATTTGAGCTAATTCGTTAACTTCTTTAACGGTTAAGTTCACTAATTGTTCTGCAAATGCTTTCAAATCTGCCATAATGTTATTTTTTTTATTGTTTTTACTTTATTGAATTGTTTTTTTGTTTTTATGCTCTTTCGGAAAGAGTCTTGACAATGCCGGCCAATTTGCCGCCGCCTGACTGCAAAGCAGAAACAACTTGTTTTGCAGGTGATTGCAGCAATGCCACAATGTCGCCGATCAATTCCTCGCGAGACTTGATGTTGCAAAGTGCCTCCAATTGGTCATCACCAATATAGACAGCTTCTTCAATGAAAGCGGCCTTGATGAGAGGCTTTGCGTTTTTCGCCCGAAAATCCTTTATCAATTTGGCGGGCACGTTACCCGTGTTGCACAACATCACAGCCGTAGGGCCATTCAAGGTCTCATACAACTCAGAATAGTCCTTGTCAGACTGTTCCATGGCACGTTTCAGAAGGGTGTTCTTCACAACCTTCAGTTTCACGTCCTTGCTGAAGCACAACTTGCGTAACTGGTTGACTGTGCTAACCGTAAATCCGGAAATATCCGTTACATACACGTGAGAATAGTTAGCCAAGTCCTGGGAAATCTCTTCAATAATCTGACTTTTTTGTTCTTTATTCATACTAACTAATCTTTTTTATACGGTAACTGATTTGGGATCCACTTGCACGCCGGGACTCATGGTGGTGGAGAGGTAGATGCTCTTGATGTAGGTACCTTTCGCACTGGTCGGTTTCAACTTGATTACCGTTGAGAGCATTTCACGAGCATTGTCGGTCAGCTGGTCAACGCTAAAGCGGTTTTTGCCGATTGACGTGTGGATGATACCATACTTGTCCACCTTGAAGTCGATCTTACCGGCTTTCACTTCGGAGACAGCCTTGCCAATCTCCATCGTGACGGTGCCGGACTTCGGGTTGGGCATCAAACCACGGGGACCGAGGATTCTACCCAGCGCACCGATTTTCGGCATCACGCTCGGCATGGTGATGATGACATCAACATCCGTCCATCCCTGTTTGATTTTATCAACATATTCTTCCAAGCCGACGAAATCAGCACCCGCAGCCTTTGCCTCTTCCTCCTTGTCGGGAGTGCAGAGAACCAACACACGCACTTCCTTGCCCGTTCCATGGGGGAGCGTCACAATACCACGCACCATCTGGTTGGCCTTTCTCGGATCCACGCCCAAACGGACATCGATGTCGAAAGAAGCGTCAAACTTGGTGTAGGTAAGGTTCTTCACCACTTGAATAGCTTCCGGCAGAGCGTATATTTTGCTCTTATCAAATTTGGCAAATGCTTCTTTGCGTTTTTTTGATATCTTAGCCATTTGTTTTAATTTTACTTGTTAATTAATTTTGCTCGAAAGGATTCTGACCACCCTTCACATTGACACCCATGCTGCGTGCGGTGCCGGCAACCATAGACATAGCGGATTCGATTGTGAAACAATTCAAATCCTTCATCTTGATTTCGGCAATGCTGCGCACCTGATCCCAAGTGATAGCGCCAACCTTAGTACGGTTGGGCTCGCCTGATCCTTTCTGAAGTTTGGCGGCCTCCATGATCTGTACAGCTACCGGGGGCGTTTTCGTAACAAAGTCGAAGGATTTGTCCTTATAGACTGTTATGATAACCGGAATCACTTTGCCAGCTAAATCCTGCGTACGAGAATTGAACTGTTTGCAAAATTCCATAATGTTCACGCCCTTGGAACCCAAAGCGGGACCTACCGGCGGTGACGGATTGGCGGCACCTCCCTTGATCTGTAACTTAATTAAGCCAGCAACTTCTTTTGCCATTTTTTTAATTTTAATTGTGTGTAACTAATTTTCAGACACTATATTTTTTCAACCTGCATAAAACCCAGTTCAAGCGGAGTTTTACGGCCGAAGATTTTCACCGTAATCTTCAGCTTCTTCTTCTCAGTGTCAATCTCTTCGATAACACCGTTGAAAGTGTTGAAAGGCCCATCAATAACCTTGACCTCCTCGCCTACAACGTACGGTTGGAGAAGATATTCATCCTGGGTGGACAATTCATCAACCTTACCTAACAGGCGGGAAACCTCATCTTTGCGCAGGGCAATAGGCGGATCGCTTTTCCGTTTGCACCCTACGAAACCCAGCACCCCAGGAATTTCGAGCAGCTTAGCACACACCTCCTGAGTCATAATCGCCTCAACGAATATGTAACTCGGGAAATAATTGCGCTCCTTCACCACTTTTTTCCCGTTTTTGGTGCTATGAAACACTTTTTCCGTAGGTATCAAAACTTCAAACACGGAATCCTTCAGATTGGAAAGCGCCACTTCACTGTCAATGTTCTGTTTGACTTTCTTCTCTGTCCCTGTAACAGATTTAATCACATACCACTTGCGCTCTAATTCAGCCATGTCAAGTATCTTTGGATATAACGTCTGCTATAAAGAAATTAAACAGTCGGGAACATGAATCTCATTCCCAAATTGAAGACAGCATCCATCAAAAACACGATAAACGCGATTATAAGGGAAGCAATGGACACCACTACAACACTATTTCCAAGCTCCTGCATGGTCGGCCAGCTCGTCTTGTGAACCAGCTCTTCATACGATTCTTTTAAATAATTAACTATCTTCATTTCTTTATCTATTTTTATTTTTGTCAAATTTTAATGCTTTTCTCCGCAAAACCAACCTGTTTTGTCCTTATATTTCTAACGCCTTAATCGTCATCACCCCATCACAAAACTCTATAAATCAACCTATTAAAAAACAAATCTCTAAAAATTCCCTTTCACAAAAACGATTTTTAAACAAGCTGGCAAATATAGTTTTTTTTTTAATCAAATATCTGATGTTGAAAAAAAAATTTCACTGTGGCATACTTTTTGTAAAGAGAACACGCAAGATTATGACTATCTGCTTGTTACAAAATCTATATAATTGCTGACAACATGCTGGTCATCAATTCATATTCACTACCTGACAAGAATCGAGTAGGAGGAAAACGAAGTAGTTTTCTTCCTACTTTCGTTTTCCGACCTC
>CAMJPH010000053.1 GCA_946407715.1 uncultured Bacteroidales bacterium
GCAGCTACGACTTCTTCGGGCAGACGCTCACCTCGGCTGGAACGTATACCCACACGCTGCAGTCCGTTCACGGCTGCGACAGCGTCATTACCCTGACTTTGACGGTCAACCCTGTCTTCAACACGCCCCTCACCGCGGAAATCTGCGACGGCGGCAGCTACGACTTCTTCGGGCAGACGCTCACCACCGCGGGAACCTACACCCACACGCTGCAGAGCATTCACGGTTGCGACAGCGTCATCACCTTGACACTGTCCGTGAATTCTGTCTTCAACACGCCTCTCACCACGGAGATCTGCGACGGCGGCAGCTACAACTTCTTCGGACAAAATCTTACCACTGCAGGCACTTACACCCACACGTTGCAGTCCGTCAACGGTTGCGACAGCGTGATTACATTGACATTGGCGGTCAACCCCGTCTTCAACACACCTGTCTCCGCTGAGATCTGCGAGGGCGGAAGCTACAACTTCTTCGGACAAAATCTTACCACTGCAGGCACTTACACCCACACGTTGCAGTCCGTCAACGGTTGCGACAGCGTGATTTCGTTGACGCTGACGGTCAACCCCGTTTTCAACACACCGATTTCCGCTGAGATTTGCGAAGGTGGCAGCTACAACTTCTTCGGACAGACGCTCACCACGGCAGGAACGTACACCCACACCCTGCAAACCATCCACGGTTGCGACAGCGTGATCACGTTGACATTGACGGTCAACCCGGTCTTCAGCACACCGATCACTGCTGAAATCTGCGAGGGAAGCAGCTACAACTTCTTCGGACAAAACCTCACCACGGCGGGAACTTATATGCATACCCTGCAGAGCATCCACGGCTGCGACAGCATCATTACCCTGACTTTGACGGTCAACCCTGTCTTCAACACGCCTCTCACCGCGGAAATCTGCGAGGGCGGCAGCTACGACTTCTTCGGGCAACAGCTTACCACAGCGGGATCATACACCCACACGCTGCAAAGCATTCACGGCTGCGACAGCATCATCACCTTGACTTTGACGGTCAATGATGTCATTAACACGCCCCTCTCCGCTGAAATCTGCGAGGGCGGCAGCTACAACTTCTTCGGGCAGACGCTCACCACAGCGGGAACTTATATGCATACCCTGCAGAGCATCCACGGCTGCGACAGCGTGATTTCGCTGACCTTAACGGTACTGAGCGTTGACAGCACCGATTTCACATATGTGACTTGCGACGGATACACGTGGAACGGTGATACCTTCACGGAATCCGGCGACTACACACGGATCTTCACGAATGTCAACGGTTGTGACTCTGTGGTGACGCTGCATCTCACCATCAACCCGTCGTTCGACATCACCATTTACGACACGGCGGTGCGTCAGCACGAATACACCCTCGGTGATTTCCAAATCACGCCGGAAGAAGTTGGCACTTTCACGTATGACCTTGCCGGCACGACAGAGGCGGGCTGCGACAGCACCGTGCACCTCATCCTCACCGTGTTGAACAACGACGGCATTCCGGCCATTGAAACAGCAAACGTGGTGATTTTCCCGAACCCGGCACACGCGCTTCTCAATATCAAAGGCGAGAATATGCGAGAAATTTACATTTATAATACTGACGGTCAGACAGTTTACTCCAAAGAAAATATTATCAACAACCTGCAGCAAGTGGATGTCTCCCGGTATGCATCCGGTCAATATCTAGTGAAAATTATATTCGACACTAAACAATCTGTCACGAAAAAAGTCGTTGTTAATTGTAAGTGACGTTTCCTGAAATCAAACATTCTATTCACCTTACAATATTTATATATATATATGGCAACAAAAAGATTATTCGTGCTGATTAGCCTTTGCCTCGGTTGCATTCTTCCGATGCAGGCTCAGAAACAGATTTCCGCAAAACTGACTGAAGCCACCGTTTATTTGCGTGGTGCCGCCCTCACCCATACCGCCTCCGCCACACTCAAAAGCGGCAGTCAGGAGGTGATTATTGATGGACTGAGTCCCGATATTGAAATCAACAGTCTGAAAGTCAAAGCAAACGGCGTACTTATATCCGCCACTGAATTTTCACAAGATTACCTCACACCACGGGAACAGGCAGCCCACATCAAGAAACTGCAAGACTCCCTTGACCTCTATAAAGAACAGCTGAAAGACGCTCAGAACGAGTTAGAAGTCCATAAACAGCTGCTCAAGCTGGTCACCGACGGCACTCAGAACAACATGAGCCAGAAAGATGGTACGGTAACCATCGCCGATATCAATGCCAACATGGAGCTCTACCGCACCAAAGCCGCCGAGCTGCAGAAAAGCATCGACAAAGACAACAAGAAGATCGAGAAATTGAAAGAAACGGTCAATCGGCTGAAGAACCAAATCAATCAAGACGAGACAGACAACATGCAGCTCAACGGCATGTTGCGTCTTTCCGTAAGCGTGCCGGAAAACATTACTACCACCTTTACCATCACCTATTTCACCAACCAAGCACAGTGGGTGCCGTGCTACGACATCAACATCCCGTCGATGGACAAATCCATCACGCTGCAGTCCAAGGCGAAGGTGCGTCAGGTCACCGGCCTCGACTGGAACAACGTGAAGCTCACACTCTCCAACGCCACCCCGAACCGTTCTACCGTTGCGCCGGTATTCGCCACTTGGTTCTTGAAATTCCAACGTCCACAAACCATTATCGATGGGGTGAGAATGCGTTCCCCCAGCACCAGCAATTCCGTGAGTTATGCTGTTGCGGAAGAAAGTGACGCATCTATGGGTTATATTGCCTCACAAAAAACAGCCGCCCCCATCCTGATGAACGATTTCGTGGAAGTGGAAGACCAGGACATTCAAGTGTCCTTCGCCATTGCCGTCCCATACGATATTCCCGGCAACGGCAAAGAGAAGCTCATCGACCTGAAGAGCTACGACATCATGGCGGATTTCAAGTACTACAGCATCCCGAAGCTGTCGGACGAAACCTACCTCATCGCCACGCTGTCCGACTACGAGAAGTACAACCTGCTGCCCGGCGAGGCCACGGTGACGTTCAACAACACGTTCGTGGGACGTACGCGCCTGCGCCCGAACGACACAGAGAGCCAGATTTCGCTGACCCTCACCACCGACCCGCGCATCAGCGTGAAACGGGAGAAACAGAAAGACTTCTGCAGCACCAAGCACGTGGGCAACAGCACCACCGTCACGCAATCGTATCTGATCACCGTCAAGAACAACCAAAGCAAGGCGGCGAAGCTGACCCTGAAGGAGCAGTACCCGATTTCCAACGACAAGGACATCGAAGTGAAAGATATTACAGTCACACCGAAGGCCACCTACGACAAGACGAACATCGGCGTGGTGACTTGGGACGTGGAACTGAATCCCGGCGAAACACGCACGTTCACCGTTACCTACAGCGTAAAGCATCCGAGCGACCGGAACATCGCCTGGTAAACGGCGAATTTTGCGAATTTAGCGAATTTAGCACGTATATTTTGCAAAGCGTTGCCAATATTTTAAATGTTTATTGTTAATAATTTGAGGTATCGGATGCTCTGTTAGAAAAGCAAATACTTGTCAAACAATAGACTACACAGAAAATCACCGGAATCTTACTTTCGGTGATTTTTTATTATAGGTTTTTCATATCTTTGCTTCCAAACATTATAAACAAAATACACTTTAATATGAATGACAAAATACTATTCAGAAAAGAATCGTACTGTCTTATTGGTGCAGCAATGGCTGTTCACAGCGAATTAGGGTGCGGTTTCACAGAGCCTGTTTATCAGGAAGCGTTTGAAAAGGAACTCCTTTGGCGGCGTATTCCCTTTGAGCGGGAAAAGACATTCAAGGTGTATTACAAAGGGGTTGAACCAAATAAGCGTTTTGTTCCGGATTTCTTTTGTTATGGAAAAATTATTGTTGAATTGAAAGCGGTGTCTGATTTGACAGGGGAGCATCATTCTCAGGTGTACAACTACTTAAAGGCAAGTGGTGTGGATTTGGGGCTACTGATTAATTTCGGAAAGACCTCATTGGATTACAAGCGAATTCCCTGCACAACCAAATTTGTCGGCGAATAGTTTGTCGGCGAATTAAGCAAATTTAGCGAATTGTATTTACAAAATAGGGTCCAACACACATATATTGTATATTGTATATTATTCGCATAATTCGCATAATTCGCCGATAGTCAAATTCGCAAAATTCGCATAATTCGCCGACTGTTGATAACTTCGCCGAGTTGTTGAAAAAAAAATTCGTAAGCTATTGATTGTATGCAAAAAAAGACTATTTTTGCCGCCAATTTGATAATGTACGTAAAAAAGGCATCTATCAAGCAGTTAAACATCTGAATATCAGAAAAATATAAAGTAATAAAAGACAAAAATAACAATGAGTGTAAAACAGAAAAACGCGGCAAATGCGCGTAAAGAAGCAATGAAAACGGTGTACGTGGCCCGATTAGTGGATAATCCGACCTCACCGCGCAAGACCAGAATTATGGCCAACGTCATTCGTGGCAAGAATGTAGATTACGCTATGAATGTGTTGAAGTACTCTCACAGAGAGGCATCTGAAAAATTACTGAAACTGTTGAAGTCGGCCGTTGCCAACTGGCAGGTGAAGAACGAGGACAAGCGCCTCGAGGACGCCGATTTATACGTCAAGACCATCATGGTTGACGGAGGCAGAATGCTCAAGCGTATCCGCACCGCCCCCCAAGGCCGTGCAGCCCGCATCCGCAAGCGTTCCAACCATGTTACGTTGATTCTCGGCGACAGAAACGAAGAGAATGTACAGGTGACAAATATTGAAGAATCACAAAAATAATAAAGTAAAGTATGGGTCAAAAAGTTAATCCTATCGGCTTGCGCCTCGGAATTGTGAGAGGCTGGGACTCTAATTGGTACGGCGGCAAAAATTTCGCCGGTAAAATCGTCGAAGATGACAAAATTAGAAAGTATTTGAATGCTAAGTTCTCAAAAGCCGGCATTTCGAAAATCTACATTGAAAGAACCTTAAAACTCGTCACGGTGACCATCAGCGCTGGTCGTCCCGGTGTCATCATCGGAAAAGGCGGCGCGGAAGTTGACAGCGTGAAAGAGGAACTGAAAGTGATCACCGGCAAGGAGATCCAAATCAACATCATGGAAGTCAAACGCCCTGATCTGGACGCACAACTCGTGGCGCAGAACATCGCCCGCCAGATTGAAGGTCGTGTGACATACAAGAAAGCGGTGAAGACCGCCATCTCCGCCACCATGCGTGCCCAAGCCGAGGGCATCAAGGTGACCGTGGCCGGTCGTCTCGGCGGTGCTGAAATCGCCCGTGCCGAGCACTTCAAAGATGGCCGTATCCCGTTGCACACCCTTCGTGCCGACATCGACTACGCTCCCGTGGAGGCTCACACCACCTACGGCTGCATCGGCGTGAAAGTGTGGATCTGCCGTGGCATCGTTTACGGCAAACGTGACCTCTTCGCCAACGAGGCCGCCAAGGAACAACGCCCGTCCAACAACGGCAAGAAGATGTTCCGCGGACCGCGCAGAGACCGCGACAACCGCAACCGCAACAACAACAGAAATCACAATAATTAAACCGACGCCAAGATGCCGGTAAATCAATAATCAAAAACATTAAAAGCAATGTTACAACCGAAAAAGCTCAAATACAGAAGGCCGCAGAAGGGCAGAATGAAAAGCATCACCAAGCGTGGTTCTGAAATCGCATTCGGCTCTTTCGCACTGAAAACGTTGGACCAGTACTGGATCACCGCCCGCCAAATTGAGGCTGCCCGTCAGGCTATCACCCGTGAGATGAAGCGTCAGGGACAGCTCTGGATCCGAATCTTCCCCGACCGCCCCGTGACCGCCAAGGGTTTGGGTGTCCGTATGGGTAAAGGTAAGGGTACCCCCGAATACTACGCTGCACGCGTAAGCCCGGGTCGCATTCTTTTCGAAGCCGACGGCATTCCGTTGGAAGTAGCCCGCGAGGCTATGAGACTCGGCGCGCAAAAACTGCCCGTGCACACGAAATTCATTGTCAGAAGAGATTATTCAGAAGAAATTTAATAGGAGGAGAATAGTATGAAACAACAAGAAATCAACGAATTGACCACCCCCGAACTGAGGGAAAGACTGGCCACTGAAAAAGACAGACTGGTCACGATGCGCTTGAATCACGCCATCTCCCCCCTGGAAAATCCCCAGTCAATTAAAGCTCAACGCAGAGACATCGCCCGCCTCATGACGGAACTGCGCAAACGCGAAATGAACGAGAATAAATAACCCTATCACTGAAACATTATGGAAAGAAATAACAGAAAAGTGAGAGAAGGCATTGTCGTGAGCGACAAGATGGACAAGTCTATCGTCATCAAGGTCGAACGCAAGATGAAACACCCCATTTACGGTAAGTTCCTGAAACGTTCCACCAAATTCATGGCACACGACGAGAAAAACGAGTGCCGTATCGGTGACAGAGTGAGAATTATGGAAACCAGACCTTTGTCAAAGAACAAATGCTGGCGTTTAATTGAAATCGTAGAAAAGGCTAAATAACATTATGATACAGCAAGAATCAAGATTAGCAGTTGCAGATAACAGCGGCGCGAAGGAAGTGCTCTGTATCCGCGTATTGGGCGGCACCAAGAAACGCTATGCACGCGTGGGCGACAAAATCGTGGTCGCCATCAAGAGTGCCATCCCCTCCGGCCAGGTCAAAGCCGGCACCGTGTCCAAAGCAGTGGTCGTCCGCACCAAACGTCACGTCCGCAGAAACGACGGTTCCTACATCAAGTTCGATGACAACGCCGTGGTCCTGCTGACCGCCACCGATGAGTTGCGCGGCACCCGTATCTTCGGACCCGTGGCCCGTGAGCTTCGTGAGAAACAGTTCATGAAAATTGTCTCTTTGGCCCCCGAAGTGTTATAATCAAGTCAATAAACATTATTAATACAATTGACAAAGACCAATTGACAAACATTAAAGCAAAAAAAGAAATGAAACTGAAAATCAAAAAAGGCGACACTGTTAAAGTGATTACCGGTGAGTACAAAGGTACCCAAGGTAAAGTGCTGGAAGTGCTCCCCAAAGAGAACAAGGCTTTGGTGGAGGGCTGCAACATGGTGTCCAAAAGCACCAAACCCTCTGCAGCAGCACCCAACGGCGGCATCATCAAGAAAGAAGCCCCGATCCACATCTCCAACCTCATGGTGGTTGACGCTAAAGGAAACGCTACCCGCGTAGGTAGAAAGTTGAACGACAACGGTAAATTAGTCAGATATTCTAAAAAGTCAGGAGAGGAGATCAAGTAATGTACACACCGAGATATAAAGAAAAATATCAGAATGAGGTCCTTCCCGCTCTGAAAGAACAATTCGGATTCAAATCCGTGATGCGCGTGCCCAGAATCACCAAGATCTGCCTCAACCAAGGTCTCGGCAAATTCGGCATCGCCGACAAGAAACTCATCGACGCAGGCGTACAGGAAATGACCCTCATCGCCGGTCAGAAGGCCGTGCCCACAAAGTCTAAAAAGGACATTTCCAACTTCAAGTTGAGAAAGGGTATGCCCATTGGCGTGCGCGTGACCCTTCACGGCGACCGCATGTATGAATTCCTCGACCGTCTCATCACGGTCTCCATCCCCCGTATCCGTGACTTCCGCGGCATCAGCGACAAAGGTTTCGACGGACGCGGTAACTATACGCTCGGTATTCCCGAACAGATTATCTTCCCCGAAATTGATATCGACAAAGTTTTGAAAATCAATGGTATGGACATCACGTTTGTGACCACCGCTCACAACGACAAAGAATGTCTGGCCCTGTTGAAAGAATTCGGCTTACCCTTCAAAAACCAAAAGTAAGTAATCATGGCAAAAGAATCTTTAAAAGCAAGAGAAATCAAAAGAGCGAAAATGGTCGCTAAATACGCCGCCAAACGCGCGGAACTGAAGAAAATCATGAAAGGCGATGATTACGAAGCAAAAAAAGCTGCCGATATCGCACTTCAGAAATTACCCCCGAACTCTAACCCGATCCGCATGCACAACCGCTGCAAGCTGAGCGGACGTCCGAAAGGCTATATGCGCCAATTCGGCCTCTCCCGTATCGACTTCAGAGAGTTGGCACTCGCAGGCAAGATTCCCGGAGTAAAAAAAGCAAGTTGGTAAACCTAAATGAAGAAGATTAAATTATGAATACCGATCCCATTTCAGATTATTTAACTCGTTTGAGAAACGCCATCCGCGCGCATCACGAAGTGGTCGAAATTCCCGCTTCCAACGAGAAGAAAGCTATAACCAAAATCCTTTTCGACAAAGGTTATATCTTGAACTATAAATTCGAGGATGAAAACATGCCCAAAACGATCAAGATCGCTTTGAAATACCATCCTGCAACCAAACAGTCCGCCATCAGCGAGATTAAGCGCGTGAGCCGCCCCGGTCTTCGTAAATACGTTGGCGTTAAGGAGTTACCGTCCGTATTGAACGGCCTCGGCATTGCCATCATCTCCACATCCCACGGCATGATGACCGACAAGGAAGCCAAAGCCCAAAATGTCGGCGGGGAAGTAGTTTGTTTCATCAGTTAATAGGAGGAGAACGTTATGTCAAGAATAGGAAAATTACAAATCGCTATCCCCGCAGGGGTTGAAGTGAAAAGAGACGAAAAATCCAACATCGTTACGGTGAAAGGACCGAAAGGTGAACTGCAACAATATGTGGATGAACGCATCACTTTCGAAATTGAAGACGGACACCTCCATGTGAAACGCCCGAGCGACTCCAAACGCGACCGCTCCATGCATGGTTTGTACAGAGCTTTGCTGAACAACATGATCACCGGCGTCTCCCAAGGCTTCACCAAGAAGATGGAAGTCATCGGCGTTGGTTATAAGGCTGAAGCAAAAGGCGACCACCAACTCGATATGGGTCTGGGCTACTCCCACAACATCCTGTTCGATTTCCCGAAGGAAATCACCGTGCAGACCATCAATGAGAAAGGTAAAAACCCGATCATCATCCTGAACTGCATCGACAAACAGCTGTTGGGCCAGGTGGCAACCAAAATCCGCTCCTACCGTAAACCCGAACCCTACAAGGGCAAAGGTATCCGCTTCGAAGGAGAGTATGTTAGAAAGAAAGCCGGTAAGTCGGCAGAAAAATAATCGTCAAAATTTGATAATATGGCTTACAATAAAAAAGAATATAGAAGAAAAAGGATTAAAAACCGTATCCGCAAGATTGTCAGCGGCACCCAGGTTCGTCCCAGAATGTCCGTCTTCAGAAGCAATCGCGACATTTATGTGCAAGTTATTGACGATGAGGCCGGCGTAACCCTCGTGTCCGCATCTTCAAAGTTGCCCGATATCGCCTCCCAAAAGATGACCAAATGCGAGAAATCCAAACTCGTGGGCAAGGAAATCGCCTCCCGCGCACTCGCAGCCGGCATTAATGAAGTGGTGTTCGACCGCAACGGTTATTTGTATCATGGTAGAGTAAAATCTTTGGCAGATGCTGCCAGAGAAGGTGGTCTTAAATTTTAATTATCAAAACTATGGCTAACGAAAATATCAAGAAAGTAAAAGCAGCTGACCTCGAACTCAAAGAGCGCGTGGTCGCCACCAACAGAGTGACTAAAGTGACCAAGGGTGGTCGAATCTTCAGTTTCGCCGTCATCGTGGTCGTTGGTAATGAGAACGGTATCGTAGGCTATGGTCTTGGTAAAGCCCGCGAGGTTTCCACTGCCATCTCCAAAGGCGTTGAAGATGCGAAAAAGAACCTCATTCAGGTACCCATCCTGAAGGGAACCATCCCTCATTCAGCCGAAGGTAAGTACAGCGGCGCCAATGTCTTCATGAAACCTGCAGCTCCCGGTACCGGTGTGATCGCCGGCGGTGCTATGCGTGCCGTGTTTGAGAGCGTGGGCGTGAAAAACGTGCTCGCCAAGTCTAAAGGCTCCTCCAACCCCCACAGCGTAGTGAAAGCCACCATCGGCGCCCTCGCCAAAATGCGCGACGCCTATACCGTGGCACAAGTGCGCGGAGTCAGCCTCGACAAAGTCTTCAACGGCTAATCCAAACGAATCACTTCAAATGTTATACTAAGGGATGTCCGAAAGGGCGTCCCTTTTTTGGCTATTGCCTATTGGCTCTTCATGAAAAAAATGTATATTTGCACATTAATAACTTTAAAACAAAAAATTTAATAAAATGACCAGCGAAAAGAAATTAAAAGCAGACCAACCATTTGTAAATCAAAAACTTCAGTTCGTAGAAGATCTTGTGCTTCACACAGACGCACACATCTTCTTGACAGGCAAAGCAGGAACGGGAAAGACCACCTTCCTGAAAAGTCTTCCCGCCAAAACCCACAAAAGAATGGTTGTGGTGGCTCCAACAGGCGTGGCTGCCATAAACGCCGGAGGACAGACCATCCATTCGTTCTTCCAACTACCTTTCGGACCGCAATTACCCGATGGAGCGAATCTTGCAACAGAACGCAGGATGGAAACCCCATCTCTGCAATTCCAGCGAATCACACGCACGAAACTCAAAATCATGCGAACGCTTGACCTGCTCATTATTGACGAAATCAGCATGGTTCGCGCCGATGTGCTGGACGCCGTAGATGCCGTGCTGCGCCGTGCCCGTCACTCGACAAAACCTTTCGGCGGTGTACAATTGCTGATGATCGGTGATGTACACCAACTCGCACCCGTGGCCAAACCCGAAGAGTGGGAGCTGCTCGCTCCATACTACAAAACCGTCTATTTCTTCGGCAGCCACGTTCTACAGAAAACCGACTACCTATGCGTAGAACTGGATCACATCTACCGTCAACACGACAACGAGTTCATCACCCTTCTCAACAAAGTACGCGACAATCAGTTGGATAACGAATGTCTGCAAATACTCAACTCCCGATACATTCCCGAACTCAAACCATCTGAAGGCTACATCACCCTCACCACCCACAACTATCAAGCCGACGATATCAACAATACTCGATTATCAGAACTTAACGGCAAAAGCTTGATTTTCAATGCTATGATAGAAGGTGTTTTCCCACAAAGTCTATATCCTTGCAAAGAGGATTTGGAACTGAAAATCGGGGCGCAAGTGATGTTTGTCAAGAACGACCCGAATCCCGAAAAAGCATATTACAACGGGAAAATCGGAAAACTGACAGACTATAACGAAAACACTGGCGAACTGACGGTGACATGCGGCAACGAACACATACCCGTCACCCCCGTAAGATGGCAAAACCTCGACTACACGCTGAACGAATCAACACAAGCCATTGAGGAGAAGGAAATTGGAAGCTTCACGCAAATACCGCTGCGGCTCGCATGGGCGGTCACCATCCACAAAAGCCAGGGACTGACGTTCGACAAACTAGTGGTGGATGCTAGACAGGCCTTCGCTCACGGGCAGGTTTATGTCGCCCTCAGCCGCTGCACTTCCCTCGAAGGTCTTGTCCTGAAAACCAAATTGGATGCCAAAACATTAGTCGGAGATGGCATAGTGGATTATTTCGTGGAACAGATGCCGGAAAAAGAACCGTCAAAAGAGAAAGTAGACACGCTTCGAAAAGCATACGAGCTGGAAACGATTCTGGATCTTTTCGATTTTCGGGATTATTATAGGCTTGTGGGTAAGATCGCAAAGGTGGTGATTGACAACCGTACCTTGTTTGAGGGAGAATTGGTGCAGGAATTATCAACAATCCGTGACAAATCGAAAACGAAATTGGTAGATGTGTCCCAGAAGTTTGAAAAACAGATCCGGACGTTGCATTCTTCCGCGCTTTACGAATCCAATCCTCCTTTGCAGGAACGGCTTCAAAAGGGAACAACTTATTTCAAGGAGGAACTCACCACACAATCTGACATGATGCTCAAACTGCCATATAAAACTGACAACAAAAACGTAAACGAACAAATTGAGGATGCTTTAAAACAACTGCGCGAAGTGGTATATGTTAAAAAACAATGTTTAAGCAACTGCGAACAGAAATTCGATGTTGATCGTTATTACAAAACAAAGGCTGTCAGTTTGCTAGAGTTTGAGCAGAGGGATAAATCCGCTTTTTCCATCAAAGATGCCGCCATGAATAAAAGTAAGTTGTATGATGTACTGGTGGCTTGGCGTTCGGAAAAGGCCGAAGAAGAAGATGCGGAACTGTACAAGATAATCCCGAATAAAACGTTGAAAGCCATTGCCAAAGAGAAACCTGTCTCTATGGACGCGTTGAAAGAGATAGAGGGAATGGGGCCTAAACGATTGCGCGCTTTTGGAAAAGATTTGGTCAATATGGTGCGGATTTTTTCGGGAATGGAATCACTGGAAGATACAAGTCCTGAAATTGAAATACCCGAAAGAATCACTAAAAAACCGAAAGGGACCACGTTTCGTATTACCAAACAGTTGATTGACCAAGGAATGACAGTTGAGGAAATCGCTTCTGAACGAAATCTCACACTATCCACGATTTACGGACACATAGCACGATTTGTGGAAGCCGGAGACTATGAAGCCTTTCAGTTTGTGGCAAAAGAGAAAATCACAGTTATTGAAGAGTACTTCCGTGATACAGAAGACCCATCGTTGGGAAAAGCCAAAGAGGTCTTAGGGGACGATTATGAGTTTTGGGAACTCCGCATCGTACAAGCTGGGATGAATCGCAAACAAAAATAACGTTGGGTATCCACATTAAATCATAATGTATTTTGTATTTTTGCACCATTAATAAAAAAATCCAAAGCGAATGAAAAGAATACTACTTCCTATTATTTTCGGTCTGTTGACTTCCTGTGGACAAACCAAGGCATCTGACAACACATACGAGACCGACACTTTCGTCACCCCCAGCGGAAAAACCATCCGATTTCATGCATTGACACACGCCAGCCTCCGCATTGAATTTGACGGAAAAGAAATCGAAATTGACCCCGTCAGCAAATACAACAATCAGGTCATTGATTATAAAGCATTTCCCAAGGCCGACTTCATTTTCGTCACCCACGAACACTTTGACCATCTGGACTCCAATGCGATTGCAGCTCTGTCGAAAGAAGGCACAGAGCTGATCACCAACCAGCGATGCGCCAATATTCTTGGCTACGGAACTGTCATGAAAAATGGAGATAAGATCGTTGTGAATGAATGGTTGACAGTAGAAGCCGTTCCAGCCTACAACATAACCGAAGGACATCTTCAATTCCATCCACGGGGACGCGACAACGGCTTTATCCTCACCATCGACGGGATGAGGATTTACATTGCTGGTGACACGGAAGATATTCCCGAAATGACTGACATCAAAGATATTGACATCGCTTTTCTGCCCTGCAACCAGCCCTACACCATGACACCTGAACAATGCATACGGGCTGCCCGCATCATTCACCCAAAAGTGTTGTTCCCTTACCATTATGGGAAAACAGATGTCAGTGGTCTGTCTGCCAAATTACAAAAGGAGGGTATTGAAGTGCGTATCAGGCACTACGAATAATCCTTCCTCCTGAACGCTATCACACAAAACGCCAACGAATGTATTTTGTACAGAAATACATTCGTTGGCGCTTTTACGCTTGATCGAATAGTCAAAAATTCCTATTCACCGTTACTTCCTTACGATGACGCTGCCGCTGCCTTGGTGGGTGGCGAGGATCAGCACTTCGGCAATCTGCACGTGGGCGGGCGCGTTAGCAGCATATACAGCTACGTCCGCAATGTCGTCGCCGGTAAGCGGTTTGATGCCCTTATATACGTTGGCCGCACGTTCCGTGTCGCCATGGAAACGGGTGTTACTGAAATTAGTCTCCACAAGTCCTGGTTTGAGGTTCGTCACCCTGACGGCACTGCTTGCCACATCGATGCGCAATCCGTCCGTGATGGTTTTCACGGCCGACTTGGTGGCGCAATAGACATTGCCGTTGGCGTACGCGGCATCACCGGCCACCGAACCGATGTTGATGATGTGCCCCCGGTCGCGCTGTACCATCCCCGGCACGATAAGTCGGGTCATCGTCAGCAAACCCTTGATGTTGGTATCGATCATCGTCTCCCAATCCTCGAAACTGCCTTCATATTCAGGTTCCAGTCCAAGCGCCAAGCCGGCATTGTTCACCAACACATCGATGTCTTTCCATTCCTCGGGAAGTGCGTTGATGCACTGCGTGGCTCTCTCGCGATCCCGGACATCGAACACCAATGTCAACACCTGTGTGCCTTTGTCTGTCAGTTCCTTGCGGATCTCTTCCAGCTTCTGCTCATTGCGTCCGGTCAGAATCAGTTTGTCGCCGTTCTCGGCAAATTTCCTTGCACATCCGAGCCCAATACCGCTCGTAGCACCAGTTACCATTACAATCTTATTCATATTCAGTATGTTATTTTAAATTGGACAATTTTAATTTCGCTTACAAAAATACATTTTTTGTTTTATAGTTGTGAGAGAATCGGTGTTACATTCTGAAATTGAAGATCTGCTTCCTAAAACATCTCTGAAAAGCTATTCGTTTATCGGTGTATATTCGAAATTTATGTACCTTTGCCGCCTAAAACAACCTGATATGAATGGCAAAGTAATCATTGTATCCGCGCCGTCGGGAGCCGGAAAGACCTCCATCGTCAAGCATGTACTGCAGTTTCTTCCCGAACTTCGGTTTTCCACCTCTGCCACCACCCGAGCAAAGCGCGAAGGCGAAATCAACGGCAAAGACTACCATTTCCTTTCGGTCGATGACTTTAAGAAAGGCATTCGCCACGATGCGTTTTTGGAATGGGAAGAGGTCTATGCCAACCAATTCTACGGCACTCTCAAGAGCGAAATCCAGCGTATATGGGATGAAGGCAAGGTCGTGATTTTCGACGTGGATGTGAAAGGCGGACTCAACATCAAGAAGTACTTCGGCGACAAGGCGTTAGCCATCTTTGTGGAACCCCCTACGGTACAGGAATTAGAGAACCGGCTTCGCAAACGCGGCACCGAAACCGAAGAATCGTTGCGCAAGCGCGTGGAGAAAGCCGAGTACGAGCTCTCCTTCGCCCCGCAATTCGACAAAATCATCCTCAACGACAATCTTGACGACGCTCGGGAGGAGATGCTCCAAACTATCCGTGAATTCCTTGACAAAGAATGAGTTGTAAGCGAAAACATATCGCCGTTATCGGGGCGGGCGCCTCGGGACTCTTCTTAGCGAAGAAGCTTTCCGAATCGCCAGAAATGTATGTCACCGTCTTCGAGAAAAACCGTCAGGTGGGGGCGAAACTGCGTGCCTCCGGCGGCGGCAAGGCCAACATCTTCAACCGTGATATCCGCCCCGAACATTACAACCAACCAGAGTTTGTCGCAGAACTTCTACAACAATATTCTCCGGAACAGCTTGAGAACCAGCTCGCTGAATGGGGTTTAGTGACGATTACCGACGAGGAAGGGCGCGTCTATCCCGCCTCGCAATTCTCCCAAACCGTGGTCGATGTGCTGACCCTATATCTCCATGAAAATGTCCGATTAGAGACAAATTACGACATCCAACATCTTGAGTATAAAAACTATAAGTGGGTAATCAACGACTACCCCACCCTATTTGACGTTTTGGTTCTGGCATCAGGATCTCCTGCAGGCATGATTCCGAAAAACCAACGGAATTACAATCACTATTTGCAGGATTTAGCACTGAAAATCAACCTTTTAGAATCTTCTTTGTCGGGTTTTATCCTAAAAGATTATCCAAAGTCACTATCGGGCTGCCGAACGAAGGCTGTCGTTTCATTGTATCAAAATAAAAAACTGATTCACAAAGAGTCTGGGGAAATCACGTTCAAGGATGACGGGGTGTCGGGCATTGTCATCATGAACTTGTCGGCCTACTACCGCAGGTTGCCTTCCACGAAGAATTGCCGTTTGGAAATCAACCTCACTTACTGGGACGAAAATTTCGACACAGACGCTTATTTACGCGACAATCGCAACACCACCGGACTATTACATCCGAAATTAGCCGCCTTTTACCATCAAAAGTCCTTTGACATCCATCGCCTCGCCTTCCAAATCGAAGACACCTATCCGTTAGAAGGAGCGCAGGTGTGCCACGGTGGCATCGACCTGTCAGAGATTGACGGAAACTTCGCCGCAAAAAGATTCAAGAACCTCTACATTCTGGGCGAAATGCTGGATGTGGATGGCGTTTGCGGAGGGTACAACCTATTCTTCGCGTTCGCGTCAGCG
The DNA here is from genome assembly GCA_946407715.1 of uncultured Bacteroidales bacterium. The sequence goes on from CAMJPH010000053.1 coordinate 16,249, forward strand.
GGGGTGGCGGGAAGAATAATCACACAAACGCACTAACAGAAAAAAAATAATTTTTTGTTTGCATTTTCAAAATAAATTGTATTTTTGCAAACTTAAATTCTTAAAACCATGTCACCAAAAAAAGTAACAAAGAAAGAGCCGAAGACGGCAGAAAAATCAAAGAAAAAATTCAAGTTTATCAAAGGTTGCAAAGAGCTTGCCAATGACCCTTTTAACTTGAATTAGTATGGCACGTTTTTTCCTTGACACGCATGTCGCTTATTGGCTGGTAAGCGAAAATCCTAAATTAGATGATAAATTAAGAGATGATATATTGTACCCTTCCGGTAACCAATATCTGATTTCCGATTTCGTCATTTTGGAATTGACACATCTTAATCAACTGGGAAAAATAAAAATTCCTGGAGGATCAAAAGCTTTATTTGGCGCCTTTGAGTCTATGAACATAGAAAAGGAATTGATCACAGATAGTACTTTTGGAATATTGGAAAATATACCTATTCTAACTATTGGGGGATCCAAACATACAGACATGATGGACCGGGCAATAATAGCTCACTGCATTGCAAATAAGGAAACCCTAATCAGTCATGACAGCAAATTTCCCTGTTACAGAACATACGGGTTGAAGTTGTTAGAGGCATGAGGTAGAGACGCGCCTCAGCACGCCTCTACCATTCTTTCGTTCGCTTTTTCAGCCAAACGCCCTACAATTTCACACCATTCTTCATTTTTCATTATGCATTATGCATTATGAATTAGTACTTCGGCTCCACTCCCATGTTAAAGAACATGAACGAGTAGATGTCCACAATTTCATCGACGGCTTTGTCAAGGGGTTTGCCGGCACCGTGACCCGCGTTGCTCTCAATGCGGATAAGGTGCGGTTTGTCCCCGATGTCGCTGTTCTGCAGAG
>CAMJPH010000054.1 GCA_946407715.1 uncultured Bacteroidales bacterium
GTGCCTTGAGGAACGATTCAAGGCGCGAAAGGGATATCTTGGTTTTTTTCGGCATCTAATGCAATTACTATTTTCAACAGAAAATTAACCTGCAAAAATAATTATTTTTCCCGAAAATCGCGACAAAATTCCAATAGCACAATAAAGTTATTCTTGTTCTATGTTTGAACAAATCTTTACCAACATTTAGAACGAACGTCTTTCTGCTTGTCGTCATAGTGTTCCCTCCCCCCTACCCATTCCGTTTCCAAACCGTCTTCCCGATTTTAGCGATCTCCTTGCGCAACGTCTTGGGCGCCAGCACCTCGGCGGTTTCGCCCAACGAGAGTAGCTCCTGGACGAAGTCGAAGGTGGGGCGAACGAAGTAGGTGAACACAGAATACTCCTCCGTGCGGTCGGCCTCCTTTTGCGACGGATGCAGCGGCAGCGAGCGCAGGTACTTGGACTGGAAGGCATCGACCTTCAGCTGGATCAGTTGCGGCTCCTCGTCGCCGACAATGATGCCGAAGCAGGAGCCGAAGAACTCCGCCGCATTGAAATTGGCGGGCAGCGTAAAGCTCTCGAATTCAATATCAATGTCCAATATGCGGTCTAATGCATAGACCTTCAGCGGGCCGTCGCCGTACTTGCCCAACAGGTACCACCGACGTTTGAACACCTTCAGCGCGTAGGGCTCCACGTGGTAGAGACTCGACACGTAGTCATCCTCCACCCAGTAGGGTTTATAGCTGAATGTCAGCATCTTGTTGTCGCGCATGGCCTCCAGGATGGTGGGCAGGAACTCGCGGCCGGAGGGGTTCTCTTCTAAAAGGATGCGGTCTTTCAGCTGGCTGCTCTCCTCTAATTGACTGTTGAGCGACAGGGCATCCAACAGCCACCCCTTGAAGCCGGAGCTGTCCTTGAGCTCGCGGCTGTTGGCGATATAGTAGGAGTTAGTGCTTTTGTGGCAGGCGATCTCGATGCCGAACAGCTCGCGCACCGCCGCCACGTGGTTGTGGAACGAACGTTTCGGGTAGTCCTCCCCGCCGGAAAGCAGGTCGTTCCGTTTCCACTTGCTGCGGATATTGCTGAACGTGATCCCCTCGAATCCCGCCTGGTTCACCGTGTCTATCAGCCAGATATACTTTCTTATAAGCTCTTTTGTCATAACTGTTGGATTAAAAAACCGACGCGGCAAAGATAACAAATAGGTGTGAAATCCCATGGCACAGTCTAAAAAAGTTATGCCAACTTTATGCACAACAAAAAATATAACTATGCAATAGAATGGCACAGTAACGATTTATTTTTGCAGCGTTGAAATTAAAACCGCAAAAAATGAAGAAAAAACAAAGAACCACGCTGCAAAGATTATGTTTCCTCGCGAAACAGCTGGAAAACTCAAAACATTACGCGCTTAACGCGATCCAGCCCGGACTTATCTCGAATGAGACAAAGTTCGTCACCTTCGGAACGAACCGTTTCACCCGCAGAGAGGAAGATGTCATCAACGACGAGGCCTTAAACAAGGTGATTGGAGAATTGGACAGGTTGGCCGCCTATCTACAGGTCACCTCTATACAGGCCGCCCTGTTTACCGCTGCTTTTTCAAAATCATTGTATCGGTCGTCTGTGGATTTCGATGACATACGCTCCTTTTTCGATTTAGACAACATTGATGCGCAATTCCTCCAGCACGACTTCGACATGTTGAACAAGCAAAATCTTCTGGTAATAAGCGATTACCGAAGAAGAGACCAATATATTATTCCCGAGGATATTGTTTCTGCCATACACCAAGATTTGCCCATTGGGGAGAAAAACAACGAGAAGAAAGAGATAACCCGTTACGATTTTGTCACGACTATCGGGAAATGGGTGGAGGACAACGATATCAAAACGATGGAGTTGCTGCAAAAAATGGCCAAAGAAGAAGAACAATCGGAGGACCTTCTTTTTGTGCAAACGGTGAAGAAGATGGTACCGGACAGTCGTAGCAGAGTGATGTTTTATGACATTTGCTACGATTTTATCTCTTCTCATCGGCGCATGAGCGATATTGATGCCACATTAAATGACATTTTCGATTCGATACCGGAAAGATTCGCATGGGGAAAGCAACTGATGCAACAGGAACACGAGCTTATCAAGCTGGATCTCATTGAAATAGAGCCCGAACGGATGTTCTCCGAGGCCTCCATGAAGTTGACAGAGAAAGGCCGGAAACTGTTCCTTGAAAATGACTTTGAATTGTTCGCTGAAGAAAAGGAGAAGGACAAAAAGTTGATCTATCCCGAAGACATCCCCGAAAAGTCGATGTTTTACAGCGAAGAGCTGTCGCGGCAGCTGAATCTTCTGAAAGAGAACCTTCAAGAGGAACGTTTCGCAGAGTTGCAGAAGCGATTGGAGGCCCAGTCGTTGCCCAAGGGTGTGGCGGCCATCTTCCACGGGTTGCCCGGCACCGGCAAGACGGAGACGGCCATGCAGATCGCCCGCGCCACGGGTCGTCCGGTGTGTCATGTGGACATCGCCAGTTCCAAGAGCTGCTGGTTCGGGGAGAGCGAGAAGCTCATCAAACGCATCTTCACGGGCTACGCCGAGCAGTGCAAGAAAAGCAAGCTGAAGCCCATCCTGCTCTTCAACGAGGCCGACGCGCTTTTCGCCAAGCGCAAGGACAGCAACTTCTCGAATGTGGCGCAGACCGAAAACGCCATCCAGAACATCATCCTGGAAGAGATGGAGAAGCTCGACGGCATCCTCATCGCCACCACCAACCTCGTTGACAATCTCGACAGTGCCTTCGCCCGCCGATTCCTCTTCAAGGTCGAATTCGGGCAGCCCACGGTGGAGGCCAAACAGAGCATCTGGAAGAGCAAGCTGGAGTGGCTCCCCGACGACGATTGCCGGGCGCTATCCACGAAGTTCGACTTCTCCGGCGGCGAGATCGACAACATCGTCCGCAAGGTCGTGATGGAGGAGGTCTTGCACGGCACTCGCCCCGCGTTGGCAAAAATCGAGGAATTGTGCCGTCACGAGAAGATCGGGAACGGGTGCAACGGGGGAAGTATCGGGTTTCAGGCGTAAGAACGTGTTTCGTGGTAATATGTCTTTGAACGTAGGAGATTCCGCCAGTTTCTGACGTCACTGGCGGAATGGTGCCCCGCGCACAGGGGTCAAAGGGGAAAAGATGGGCGGCGGAAAGAGGGTGCCTGTGGTATCGGAGCCCCTTTCCCGCCGCCCATCTTTCCCCCTTCTCTCCCGGCGGCGCGCACCATTCCGCCGAAGCCTTTAGGCGAGGCGGAACCTCCAACTCGCCAATGTGCGCATCAGCGAGGCGGAACCCCCTCCGAGAAGCCACGAAAACACGCCAACGAAACCTTTTTCACCCTCTCTCCCCGCACACCTGACGGCGTGCGCATTCCCCCGTGCTCGCCTCATTCTACCAAGCCATGCACCCCTAACGGGGTGCGGCTACAGGCGGGATATGCTTCCCAATGACGGCGGGTGATCACTGTCAGCTGGCAGGCCGTAGGTCTGCGGGCATCGCAGCTATGCCACAGATTGGCACAGTCCCGTGTTATCTTTGCCGCATTAAAAACAGCAAAGATATGTTGAAGTACATTAACGAAAACCTGCAGGTCGGGGAGCATATTACCATCGAGACTAAAAAGAACCTTATCTTCGGTGATATTGCAGCCATGGACACCGTTTCATTGTGTCTCTCTTGTAAGGACAAAATCGTCCGGCTTTCAGAAGATGACATCACAACATTGGTTTACTATGAGGACAATATCCCTTGGCATTTTCCATTCTACCTCACAAAGGTCTATCCATTCGAAATGCACCCGGATTCTTTTTATGGTTATGATTACCATCATCGGCTCGGTTTCAGCTATTTTGACGGTGTCTTGTCTGTGTATGCCACCGAAAAAACACACGAGCTTGGGCCAGGTCTGCTATTGCCTGTTTGGGTGGAATATGACGGAAAACTATATGTGGTTGAAGCCGTCATAAATGAGAGTTACCCTTTTCCAAGCACCATCGGAACAGCCAAAATGCCTTTTTTCGTAAAAGAGATAGACCCCGGCACATTTGAGAATTGTTGTAATTTGCGAGCCATCTACCTCCCCCCGACTGTCCGATATCTTGGCAATTACAAGGTGGGCGGCTGCACCTGCTGCGAGCTGCGCGATATGCAAGGTCAACTACTCGATTGGGAACTGGAAAAAGACTGGTATTGATTCCACCCTGCCACAAACCGGCATAGCCCAGCACTATCTTTGCAGCAAAAAAACAACCCCATATGACCTATCTCGAATTATTCAAATTCCTTGTTTTTAAACAAGAAAACAAAGCCATGATAGAATATTGCCTTATATCAGACCTCGCCACTGAAAAGCGTTCAACAGAGAGCAAAAGCAAAACAAACGATAATATGAACATTTTACAATTCAAAAAAAACCTGAAAAACCTCTCCTTTGAGGAACAGACCGACCTCATAAAGGAGCGGATTGACGAAATTATCACCATCAGGAAACGCTGGTCTATCAGAATGTATGACTGTGAAGGTGAAATTGAAGATTTGGAAAACCGACTTGAGAATTTGGACGAGGATTCAGACGAGTATCAGGACCTCTCATACGAACTTGACGGATGGAAAGAGGAGTGTGTCGATTTGGAAGAAAAAATTGCCATGTGCGACGAACTGATACACCTCCACCACATAAGGCAAAGCAATGCGCCAGCCATGGAGAATGCGGAGACGTAAACAACTACATTCCACCAAGCCCTGCACCCCTGACGGGGTGCCTTTTCGGGTTAAGATTCCTGTTCACTGATCACTATTCACTGTTCACTTTCACAGGCAGGCCGTAGGTCTGCGGGCACCACAATGCCACGAATCGGCACAGTTACGTGCTATCTTTGCCGCAACAAAAGAACAAAGACTATGATCGCAAAGAAAATCATCATCCCCGTCGGCTTCAATGCCGAACAGTGCAAAAGGGGCGTCCTGTCTTATTTCGCGGACGACATCACTACGGAGTGGATGTCGGACCAGGATTTCGTGCAACAATACCTGTACTGCCAGAAGGACGGCGACTACGATCCGCCGATAGAGGTGTGGCTGCTCGTGTGGGACTCGCCCGGCAATATGATTAAACATCCGAAAGGAACGTGCTCGTCGTTGTATGTGAAATGCCTGGCCGTCAGCGTGAATCTGACCTGGTGCAAAGTCCACCACAAAGGCCTTACCGTCCACGTCATCAAGGTGCTGCCGCCCGCATCTGGGCAAAAGTCTCCCATCATTGAGGACTCCTGGTTCGGGCACGTGGTGGACCACTTCTACATGATTGATTATCAAGAGGAAATGTCACACGCAGACCCAAATCTACCATTCGGGGAGTTCCTGAACAGGATGGATGGGAAGATTGCGAAGATTATTAAAGGGAAGCAATAACAGCGAAAAAGAATGAAAAAGAATTCAAAGAAGAAAAACACTTCCAACAGCGAGCACTGGAGCCACAAGCATGACTACCCGATTGAAGAGGTGTGGAACACCGAGAACACATTAGCCCGTCTGATCGCCCCGCGTCTTGTCACGTTCAGGGATTTGGAAAAGCACGGACATCCAGACGGTTTTAAGGATATACGCGAGTGGAACGCCACCATTCAGAAAATGATTGATGCCTTCGAACTAATGAAATACGCACACTGCCTCTTGGAAAAGGAGAACAAAACCGTTTCGGAAGGACTTGCTCTGTTCTGCAAGTATTTCAGGGATTTGTGGGACTGAAAAGGTTTCAAAACTTATTTAAAGTTGTCCCAAGTTGTCCAAGTTGTAGTCGCTCTTAAAACGCCACCGCTATGCCACACTTTGGCACACCTGTCCGTTATCTTTGCCGCAGAATCTGCGAATAGCAGAATTCCTTGCCGCTTGACTGAAAATTGTTTTTTCGCCGCAAAATTATAGGATATGACCGAAACCGTTAGAATGTGCGACCTGCGCTTCGACAGCAGTCTCTTCGAGAACTACCTCACCGGTACCGTCCTCGACAGGCTGCTCTGTTCCTACTCCGGTCTGCCCAAAGGCGTCAACTATATGGTTATCGGCGACCCGGGCGTGGGCAAAACCACCATCATCCTCGATATGCTCGCCAACATCCAGCAGCTGCAACCCGATTTGCGCATCCTCTTTGTCAGTGCGGAGATGAACGAAATAGACCTCGCCATCTACGTGCAACGCTTCCCGAAGTTCGGCAACCTCGACATCCTTTTCATTGAAAGCCAAATAGATGAGGATACCCACAACTGGGAGACGCTGACTGCGATTCTGGAACGGGGCTGGGACATCGTGGCCATTGACTCGTTCCACGAGCTGCAGGGCATCGTCAAGGAGGAGGAGAACATCACGCTGAAAAAGGCCGAAAGTATGCTGCTGTGCCTCATCAAACAGCAGAACAAGGCGATGAACACCCGGCAGATCAACACTACCTTCCTCACCATCCAGCAGGTGACCAAAAGCGGCGCGTTCATCGGCTCCAACCGCCTCAAGCACATGATCACCGCGATGATGGAGCTGCGCCTCGACAACGCCAAGAACATCTACAGCGACCGCTACGTGACCTTCTCCAAACACCGCCGAGGCGACGTGGGCGTGAAACTCTACTACAACCTCAACGCCACCGGCGATGTCTTTTACGACGAAGAGCGCTACAACGACGACTGCAAGTTGCGCAAGCTGCAAAGCAATGTGTCGTCGCAAATACGCGATTTTGCCAACGAATTCGACAAATTGTTTAACCAATCTAATATCTAATTTATGGAATACACTGATTATCAAATTGCAAAAGACCAATTCCTGCTTCAGCCAGTGGCTTACAGGGAAGTGGCGCAAAATGAGATTGCCGCTCTGTCGGACAACTATTACCAGATAGGCGGCGCCACCGTGAAACTCACCGACGACATGGTGTTCAGCTTCGACAAGTACTTGGGTATCACGCCGAAACAAAGCCAGATGGCGCAACAAAGCTACGGTGACAAAGGCATAGCCAACCTGCGCAATTTCTTTGCTCAGGCAAACTCCAAGGATGACACCCGTGTGATACTGGTGGCCGACACCAAAAGTCGGACTGTCAGTAGGATACATCAAACAAACCACCACCTGATACCTCCTGAATCGTTTTTCGATTTCGCTGAGATGTTTATGGACCGGAACAACTACTATCCCGATGCTGTGGAATACAACAACGGCTCTGAGGTGAACATCCGAATGAGAGCGGAGACCCCCGAGTTTGCCGAATTCTCCAAAGGCGACGAACTTGAATCCAACGGATTGTGGTTGCGATGGAATCCCACCGAGATCGCGTTCGGGAACTACTTCCTACGGCAGATATGCATCAATGGACAGGTGGTGATGGACACCCACAAAATGCTGCAATCCAATTCCTTGGAAGATGATAAGGCGCTGAAGCGGATGCTCGATGTCACGAGCGACAACGGGCAGCTGCAACAAAACCTCAACAAGATGCTCAACAATGCGAAGATTGCTATGAATACGCAAGCCTCATTGTATGAGCTCGGCACGGGAATGCGTATGCTTCAACGGCTCGGGGTGAAGGATGGCGATGCGTCAAAGATCATCCCCTTTGAGGAGAACAAGTCGCGCTACGAACAGGCCGGATACGCCCTCAACGCCGACACAATGCGCCATTCCATCAGCGACATCACGATGTGGCAGCTGTTCAACGCATTGACGGCCTTCGCATCGCATACACCCTCGTGGCAGCAGAACGACCCTCGCCGCACCCAGCTGATGAGCCAGAGTGTTAACCTGCTCAACCAAAAACGCGATATTATGGACTACAACAATATCTATGTGAAATGAACAGCATTGGCAAGGCAAACATACACCGAAACCGCATGTTTTTGTGATGCGAAGACGTGTCTCCATTTAAGCAGTCGCTAATTTTCTTATTTTTGCCGCCCAATTATAATACAAGACGATGAGAGAACCCTACGACAATGAAATTGCCGCTTTGCGCCAGATGATTGAGCAATCCATAGGACGGAATGTCACCACACCCGCCGATTTCACCTTCCTCAGAGAAACGATTGCCGTGCGCTGCCAGGACACGCTGAGCGACTCCACCCTCAAGCGCATCTGGGGCTACGTGAAGGGCTACGGCTCCACCAACGCGACAACGCTCTCCCTGCTGGCCCGCTGTGTGGGTTTCCACGACTGGCAAGACTTCCTGCAACATCACGCCACCCACGGCGAAACCTCCCACTATGTCCTCAACGACACCCTTTACGCCAACGACATCGCGAAGGACGCCAGCGTGTTGGTGACGTGGCAGCCCGACCGCCGATGCCGGTTCCTGCATTTGGGTGAGGGGCACTTCGAGGTGACGGAATCCGTGAACTCCAAACTCCAAATCGGCGACACTTTCCATTGCGGCTGCTTTATCGTGGGACAACCGCTCTATCTCTACGACTTCAAACACGGTGACGAGCCGGCCTCCGTCTTCGTGGTCGGCAAGCGGGGAGGCCTCGGGGAAGTGAAAATATGGAAAGAACCGCGCCTATGAACGACAACATCTCCACATCGGGCAAAGTGACGGCCGACGACCTCGAGTTGTCGGATGTGTTTACAGGGCATGTTCTGTTGGCGGAAGGCGCAATCAATGTGCTCTACAAGGCCCGGCGCAAAGGACAGTGGTTCGTGCTCAAGGCTTTGCGCCCCGAATTCCGCGACGACCTCGTACGCCGCGAACTGTTGGCCCGAGAGTTCCAGTTGGGGAAGCGGATGGACCACCCCAACATTGTGCGGTTCTTCTCCCTCGAAAACGACAAGGTAATCGGAGACTGTATCGTGATGGAATATGTGGACGGTGTCACGCTCGCCGACTTCCTGAACGCCAAGCCGTCGTTAGCTGCGCGCAAGCGGGTGGCCCGGCAGCTGATGGAGGCGATGCGCTACTTTCATGGTCTGCAAATCATCCATCGAGACCTGAAACCCAGCAATATCCTTATCACGCGTAACGGCGGCAATGTGAAAATTATCGATTTCGGGTTGGCCGACAGCGATGACTCTGCCGTGCTCAAACAGCCTGTCGGATCGCCTAAGTACATGTCGCCCGAGCAGCAGGCCGGCGACACGCTCGACGGCCGAGCCGACCTTTACGCAGCGGGGGCCATCCTGCGCGAGATGATGCCAGCCGGAGCCTTTTTCTGGCGCGGCGCTGCCCGTCGCTGCACCCGCGCAGACCGCGACAAGCGGCCCAACACCGCTGATGACGTGCTGATTGGCATACGTCGCCGCAAGATGGCGCTGGTTGCGATATTGCTACTACTGTTAGCATCGGTTCTTGCCCTCTTTTGGATGCGGTCGCACCGTGCCGATGCCGAAGCGATGTTGCAGGCGCGATTCAGGGCCGGCGAGTTCGACGGTCGCCCCTGTCCGGATGCGCCCACGGTGACCGACATCGACGGCAACACCTACACCACCGTGCAAATCGGATGCCAATGTTGGATGCGCGAGAACCTGCGCACCACGCGCTACGCCGTTGGCACTTCTGTACCGATAGACACGGCGAAATACTCCGACGCCGAACCCTATCGCTACTATCCGAACCACGACAAACGGAATGTGGCGGTCTATGGGTACCTCTACAACTGGAGAGCTGCCATCGGAAAAGAATCCCCCTCCGACGCCAACCCGAGCGGAGTGCAGGGTGTATGTCCCGACGGCTGGCATCTGCCCAGCGTGCCCGAATTCAACGATTTGGAGTCGCACGTGAGCAGCATCGACCGATATGTCTGCGACAACGAAGGCTCGCACATCGGCAAAGCGTTGGCCGACACTTCCAGTTGGGATGAATTTTCCAGCGAGGAGGTGCATCTTCAGCACTCTCCCGGTCACGACCGTGCCACGAACAATGCCACGGGATTCTCCGCGCTCCCTGCCGGCGATGTCATCGGCGGCGAAAACAACTACTTCCATCAAAGCGCCTATTTCTGGACCTCGACAGAGTACAGCACCTACAAGGCCCCTTACCGCTATGTCGATCATGACATGCCTGTTTTCGGAATCTATCACGGAAGTCTCAAACGCACCGGGCGTTCCGTCAGGTGTGTGAAGAACCGGTAGGGTCGCAGGGTCTTATCCAGCCAAATCCGACACAAACAACACACTTTTGGCTGAATAATAAATATCAAATCAGCCAAATCCGATATTTTTTATATCTTTGCGGCTGAATAAAACAGTAACAATGTGCGGGCAACCCCGCAGTCTCCGCCGAATTAGAACAAAATAGAACCAACGTGCGCAAAGCGCGAATGGTTATTTTTGCCGTATGAAACAGGCAAGCGACCATTATGGTTCTATGGTGATCTCCCGTCACACATTTCCCATGGCAGACGGCACTGTGCTGTGGAATAGCACAGTTGCGTCTTATTTTTGCAGGCAAAAAAACGGAAAGAGTATGCCGAACAGAAATATTTTGTATGTTTGCAGCGTATTTGAAGATAGCGTAAGCTATGGTGTGTCTGTAGAAAGAAATCGCCAAATCTTAGAGACAGGTCGCACTGATAGGTACGTCTGCTATAGGCGTACTCTTTTCAGTTTTTCAGTGTCTCGTGGCGTTTGGCGATGCCTTTTCTACCTGAAGGGCGGGAAGGGTGCGCTGTTTTCGTATTGTCAAATATTAAAAGTTGCGCCCGACACGTATCAGGGAAAAAGTTATGAGTAAAATTCATTTTTGGGGATATCGCATAGATACCAATGCGATAGATTTTTTTTGGACAGAGTTGGAGCAAGGACGACTTCGTCAAGGATGGGGATATGAGAACAGTCAAAATTTGAAGAACTTCACTGCCAATGAGGACTTGGGGGCGAAAAGAAATTTCGCTATCTTTGAACGAGTAAAAAAAGACGATATTCTGATCATCCCACGTCTGCCCAAATGGGATTATGTGACCATTGCAAAATCTACTGAAGATTTCGACAAAGGGTACCAGTTCAGTATCCCGGAAAAACAAGGTGACTATGGACATATATTTCCCGCCCAGATCGTCAAATACTTTTCCAGAACCAACGAGCATGTGGATGCGGACATTCGTACAACACTGCGCAACCCTTCGAGATTTTGGAACATTGATTATTTGGAAGACAGTGTAAACAAACTGATAAACTGCGAAGAAACAATAGAGGCTCCCGCTTTCATTGAAGACAAGATGGACAGCTTCATATCCGAAATCTTAAACATTTCAAATATTGGAACAAATTTGTTTGAGAAATTTAATGAGAAATTTGAAGCGGCGGAATGGGAAAATGTTCTCGTTGAAGGGTTAAAATACATCTATCCTTATTACAATATAGAGCGAACTGGTGGTAAAAACGAAGATCAGCATGGTACAGATATTCTCGTCAAACTTCCCAGCCTGACCCCGGAATTATCCTACGCCATCGCCATTCAGGTTAAAGACTATGGCGATATTGTTGGCACTTACCCACTTGAACAATTATCAAAAGCTGAATACTGGGATAGAGACCCATCCTTAAAATTGATTGACAAGATACTGATTATCACAAAGGCTCAAAATGATAAAAACACAGAGTTAGTAAGAGCCGCTAAGGAAATGGGCATAACAGTCTTTATGGCAGATGAAGTGAAGGAATTAGTCTATAAAATGGCATTAAAAAAAGCAGCGAACGGAATAAGATAATCGAAACCAACGCCCCTCGCCGAAAAGCGTTCAACAGAGTAGACAATTAACTGTAATTGACAAGTAGCGCAGTTTTTGTACAATAATATCAGGATATTATGAAAAAGATAACAATGTTTTTGGTGATGCTGTGCATTCTCGCTTCCATCACACAAAACGGATACGGACAAGGTTCCGTCAAGAAACCCACCCTCACCATACTGCCAAGCGACAACTGGTGTGCCGCCCGCTATTTTATGACAACTTACGACAATCAAGGGACGGAAGTGAAAACGCCAGACTATCTGACCGCTTTCCAACAGGACTCGGAGCTGCCGATGGTGATTGCAAACGTGGGTGCGTTGCTCACCGATTTCGGCTACAGTGTCAAGGATGCAGAACAGGAACTGAAAGCCATCACTGCCCGTGCGCAGGAGGACAACGTGACCACCAGCACCACAAGCAGATCTTATCTTTCTGAATCACCGTTGGATGTGCTCAAACGGCGCGTGAAAGCGGACATTCTGCTACAGATTTGGTGGAAAGTGAACAAAGAAGCTGTCGGGCACTCCGTTTCGTTCACCATTGAGGCGTTCGACACCTACACCAGCAAACGCATCGCCACCTATAGCGGCACCAGTTCCGCTTCCGAAGAGATCATCCCTCGTCTGTTAGCCAATACTATCCGCGACAATATTACTACTTTTGACAAGCAACTGACCTCGTGGTACAACCGGATGGAGACCAACGGCAGGGAGATTGTACTGACCATAAGATGTTGGGACAATTGGGACAAAAATCTTGAAACCGAGTTTGATGACAAAGAACTTACAGATTGGATAGACGAATGGATGGCCTCCAACACGGTGAACGGCCAGTACAATCTCACCGATGGCACAGAGAATTTCGCCCAGTTTGAGCAAGTTATGATTCCGCTGTGCGATGCCAATGGCAAAGCTTTGGATGCCCGCGCCTTCGCAGTACAATTGCAACGATACCTTAAAAAGGAACCCTTTCTTATCACCGCCAAAGTGATGATTCGTGGTCTTGGCGAGGCTATCCTTGTTTTGGGTGAAAAGTAAAAAAGCAACATCTAAAAAACCAACAATATGAAAAGGATAATCTTTATAATGCTCATAATGACAGGCTTTCTATCCTATATGATGGCGCAATCGGACGCAAATGTCTCGTTGTGCGTGTATATGCCAAAAAACAGTGAGATTCCCGAAGCCGCGCTACAATTCTTGGAGAACCAGCTCGAAAATATAGCTACAGAAAACGGAACAGCTGACATGGTGATTTGCGACCGCTTTATTCTCACCGCGAAGGTGGATGTGTTGCAGAAGGACATTGTGGCAGGACCACCGCAACGGATTTCGCAGACTTTGAACATCACGTTACAGGTAGGTGATGCAGTAGATAACAAGCTCTTCTCCTCCACCTCTCTGACAGCTGTGGGCATAGGAACCAACCTCACCAAAGCCTATATGGAAGCTTTCAAGCAGATACGGAAGAACAACAAACAGATTGCCGATTTTCTGGAGCAGGCCAAAGGAAAGATTGTACAATATTACCAACAGCATTGCGAATCTATCTATGCTGAAGCGCAGGGACTGGCCAAACGGCAGCAATATGACGAGGCCCTCTACAGGTTGGCTTGTGTGCCTGATATTGGTACAGACTGCTACACTCGCTGCCAGAATGCAATGGTGCAGATTTGGCAGACCAAAATCAATTCGGATGGTCGGCAGTTGCTGAAATTTGCTCGAACCGCTTGGGTGCAATCCCAAGATGAAGTAGGGGCAGAGAAGGCGGCAAATTACTTACGACAGATTAATCCCGCTGCTGACTGTCAGGGCGAAGTCTCCAAACTCATCAGCGAAATAACAACCAAGATTAAACGTGATGAGGAACGGGCGTGGCAATTCCAGCTCCGCCAGTACAACGACCGGATACAACAAGAACGTGAGGCCGTCCGCAATGAACAAGAGTTGAAGCGGATGGGCATACAAGCAGCCAAAGATGTGGCGATTGCTTTCGCTCAAAACCAACCGAAAGAGAACTATTACATCGTATGGTAACATTTTATTCACCTAAAGCCACAAGAGTATGAGAAAAATCATGACAATTATCGCCTTATGCTTGGCGACTTGCACCCTTTGGGCGCAAAATGAAGTGAATTTGGTGGTGTCTGGAGAAGGTAAAGATAAGGAAGAGGCCACTTTCAAGGCCTTGCGTAGTGCCATTGAGCAAGCATACGGAACATTTGTATCTGCCAACACCACCGTACTGAACGACCAGTTGCTGGCAGACGAGATTGTGTCGCTCTCCTCGGGCAATATCCAAAAGTATGAATATGTGAGCGAGAACAAGATGCCAAACGGTAATACGTTAGTCACCCTCTCAGCCACGGTGAGCATCGACAAATTGGTCTCCTTCGCCGAAAGCAAGGGCATGGAAGCCGAACTGAAAGGCAGCCTTTTTGCTATGAACATCAAAAAAAAGGAGTTTGACAAACAAGCTGAGGAAAAAGCTGTGGAAAATCTTTGCAAACAACTTGAGACCACGCTACCGACACTGTTTGATTATGAAATAAAGTTAGAAGAACCGAAAATGGGTTATGATGACAAGGTGCATGTAGAGTATCGCATTTATGCCTCCGTAAACGAGAATATGACCTCTTTCTGCAAAAACATGGTGAATCAATTGTATGCCATATCTCTTTCAAAAAAAGAGATAAATGACTATATGAAAATAAATATCGAATTTCGTTGTCTCAAATTGCAATATCCATGTGCGATAGCCTGTTTACCATTCTTGACAATGTTATGCGAGAAATATGACTTGCAATTTAAAGAGAAAACGGGATATGGAATAGGTGCCTTGGCTAATATTTATAAAGAAAATCCTGTATTAATAAGAAAACCCACGCAATCTCCCAATGAAAAAATTGGATATAAGTCTGAGAATGTAAGAATCAAAAAAGAAATCTGGGCGATTCCTTTATCGGACATTCCGACTGGAATAAAAATTAGTTTTACTGGAGATTTATCATTAGAGGTGCATTTTGAGTTGCCGAATTTTTACTTCAGATCATATAAATCTATAGAACTTATAAAGGATTTGTTCCAACAATTTCACAAACAATTGTATAATGTTGAAATTTCAGATGGCATAAGTGTGTTGTTTCCCGATGAAAAATCAATGATTCCTTCTTTTGAAGAAGGAAATATGAGTGAAAAGATTGGTTATGAGAAAGTTTATGGAAGTAGCTTTTGGGAGTGGGCGTGGAACGGAATTCCCCACTCCGTGTCAAAATTTTTGATTTATAAAGGAACGTTGGTTTACTCAAAAAATGATATATCAAATGTATCACAAATTTCAGTTAGACATTATACCCAAGAGGAAATCTCTAAAAACGCCCACACTTCTGTCAGCGAACCCTTTGATTTTGATAATGAAGAGCCCTTTGATTTTGACAATGACGAGCCCTTTGATTTTGACAATATTATTAGCACCGAATCTGCACCGCAGGAATCCAACAACAATAGTCAAGCAGATGAAGAAATTGTCCAAATACAGTCTAAGCTGCCTCTTTACAATGACACGCTACAGCAAGCCGTCAATGAATACAACACATTGCTGAAGCAATATCCTTACAACTATAACGAGAACCGTATAGCATATACGTTGTCTTCAGAGTTGCCAAACGATGAGGTTTTTTTGAGAGACACTTTACACACATTATTGAAAATCATAAGCGAAAAAACAGCTCAACTAGTGGAGCGTTACAAAAAGGATTCACTTGAGTTCAAGCAGATGAGCCAGTCGTTGCAGGGCAAAATCAATGAGGCAAATGCGCAATTGCTAAATTATCCATACAATCTGCAAAAACGGACACTTAAGGACAGCCTTTCTATCAATCTGTTCGGAAAAACAGAAGAACTCACCAACGAGTTGCGCATGAAAACAGCGAATCTCCCTAAAATGCAGGAACAGGTTGAAAAGGAAGTTTATGAAAAACTAATACTCGATGACCCGCAGCGTTTCACAGAAATCTATTTCACCCAAAACCCATCCAAAAAACAGGAGGCCGACAAATCATACATAGAGTGCCGTTGCAAATACAAAGAACGTTTGGTTTTTGATATGGCGTTTATCCATAATACATTAACTGATTGCGACTGCCGGGAAAAGGAATATCAAATCGTTTCAGAATTCTTTCACTCTCGCGAGGACTTCGACCAAATGTTTAACCAAGAGGAA
Source organism: uncultured Bacteroidales bacterium (assembly GCA_946407715.1). The sequence continues at coordinate 15,952 of CAMJPH010000054.1, forward strand.
TCAGCCTATAATATGGAGCTTAACAATCTTAAATCAATGATGGCCGATAAGAAAGCCATTGAGGAAATCCTGTTTAACAGCAAACAACTGAATTTTAAGAAATCCATGCTAACATCCAACGAAGATCTGAAATCTGTCGTGAACAGAATCAATGAGCATAAAGGCAAGTACTATTATGCGGATGTCATAGATGCCGTTTTCAAACTCAATGATAAACTTGCCAAAGAATGGGAAAAGAACGGCACCTACTTTAAATCGAAAGCGGAGATGTTTGAATATTGGATTAGTGAAGAGTATGACAAGGTGTTGAAAGCAAGGAAAAAAGAGTAATCACATTACCTATATACGTAAAGAACAAAAACCGAAGTATTAATTTTAAAATAATAAGGTTATGAGAATCATTCTGTTATCAGGACCGCAAAAAAGCGGGAAAACAACAACCATTAATATGGTGTATGATGGATTAATTGAATCATATGCAACGACTAAAGAACCACGTCCTTTTCCCAAACCAGAGGACATTCGAGATTACAAAGATTTTGAGGCGATATTGGTATATACAAATAAAACTGGTGAAAAATTAAAAGTTGCACTTGCAAGCATGGGGGATTATTCTTTAGAAATAATTCATTACATGTCATATTATGAAGGGAAAAGGTGTGACGTGTTAATCTGTGCTTGCCGAAACTACTTTAGCTATCCTTTCAGAAGATTGGACTCAAGGTATAAGGATAATCACCACATTATCACTAAAAATGCTCCAACCAATGATGATGATGAAAGTGCAAGAGATAAAATAATTGATTTAATCTAAAAAACACTTCATGAAACGTTTTATAAGTAGTTTATTGTTATTGTTCGCCGCGCTATGTGCCGGTGCCCAGGGCTTCAACAACGACAAGACCGAACTGTCTATGTTTGTGGAACGGATGTACCGAAACGCACCGTTCGAGGGTGTGAAAGTGATGC
>CAMJPH010000055.1 GCA_946407715.1 uncultured Bacteroidales bacterium
ATCGTCACACAAAAAATAAGAGTGTGCCAAACGTGACTTTTGACACACCCTCTTTTTTTCATCTGTAAAAGATTTAGTAAAAAAAAGCGTACGATGTATTCGCATTCTACGCCTCCATCTTCTCATCCTCTTCCCTTCTTTTTCCCCTGCTTTGGACTCATCCTCATTCCTTCTTTTGGATTTTTTTCACGCCAGTTTCTGTAATGTCCCCAGTTGAATGCAAAGCCGGCGGTAGCCGTTATCTGGGAAGCATCCTGATAAGACATAGCTGCCACGAGATTCTGTGTGCCTAAATAAACGTTCAAATATCCAAGATTAAAGCCAAGCGCAACACCAAGGTTATCAGCTGCTTTACGTTGTAAAGTATAGGCCACACAAACATCTATTGAATTGAAGAAACAACCATCGTAAGCAACAGTAAGGGATGGTTGCACATATTTACTCGCAAAACGGAACTGAGCGGCAGCACTTACACAGTGGTGTTTGGCAAACTCATAGTCTCCCTGAAACACCACTCTCATCGGCGTGGCAGTGGCGTAAGGTTTGCAAGCCGCGACTTCCAATGGGAAATAATGCGCGAAAGTGTCCAGCAATTCACCAAGATTCCCTCCATCCACCAACATCTGTACATCTTCCGGGGTCATACCAGCAAACACCAAGTTTCCATCATCATAAAAACGTCCAGCGTCATACATCATACTACTCATTTGGGTTGGGAAAGATTTCCAATAAATATAACCAAGATCCAAAACTCCTACCGAAAGGTTGAAAGCTGGTAACGGTTTATATGTGAAACCCAAATCTATGCCAAAGCCGAGATTTTTGAACATATTTTTGGTGATTTCGTGCACATTGGTTGAATAGTCGAAACTAAAGCCATGTTCCTCGTCAAAAGTCAAACTGTAGGGTGCAATGGCCGCAGTCTGTATCTCCGCATCATACGTCATCGACACGCCATACTCAACAGGGTTGGTTGTAAGCACCGCCGACAATTTCTTGGCATGGAGATTGGCAACACCAAACAGCACCTTTGGACGCGCACTCCATGCCATCTTATCATTAATCTCATGCCTGATACCTATACCTAATTCCTGATATGCATTGACATTGGCGCTAATGTTCATGTCGGCCGGTTTGGTCACATATTCCATATTGCCATACACCGGCAAGCCAAACAAATCCTTGGAATAACGGATATCACCATTTACTCGAAAACGATGATCCATCGTAAAATAAAAGTTCTTCACACGAAAGCCAAAACCCCACAACTCTATAGAAGAATTGACACCGAAGTAGTTGTTTTTAGCCAAACTGTTGACAAATCGCGTTGCTGTCAACGTCACTGGATAGCCCTCTTTGTCCGTTTCGAAGAGATTGTTATAACGTATGGAGCCCAAATTAACGCCTACATGAACCATACCGCCGGGAAGGCTTACGTAGCCGTTATAAATAGATGAACATGAAGGTGTGTCAAAGTGACGGAAAGGGGAAGTGCGCATGAAATGACAAATGTCCAGATTCTGCCCCACTGAAACAGAGCAAAAGAGAACAGCTATTATAATTTGTACCAATAATTTTCTCATAGTCAATGTTTTTATTTGCCGATATCCACCAATTGATTAACATCCATATTGAATTTGGCTGACAGCACTACCCTCAAGTATTGATTTGCATTTATAACAACGGAGCTTCCATCTGTAAAAACTTTGGCTTTCAATATAATTTGGTCGCATGACAACATTCGTTGCATCTCATAGAAATCCTCTACAGTCGCATACAGTTCACTCGAACGGGGAATCCCTCTGTATGCGCTCAAAATCGTACGCGGCTCCATAAACAGACTATCCTGAACCGTGCCTGTTGTTGAATCATAAAAATAAGCCTGCATATTGAAATTGAGCGGGAGAGCATTGTTAATACCCATTCTGACAAGCAAATTGGAAAAAGCCGGCTGATCCGGTATCTCAATTCCGCCGAAATCAATTGTATCCTGATAAGTGGCATTGTCTATGCTCAACATCAACGGCAAAGTCAACTTGAAACGGAGATTAATAAACTGATCTTCCGTAAGGACTAACATAGGTGCAGAAATGCCAGATGGATTGATAATGGCGGTACCGCTCAGATGGAAATGATTGAAATTCGGGGATATGAACACTGACGATGCCAACGGAAGCTGAACTGGTGTGAACTGAGTCGTGGAAGCAGGGAGGTCTATGAAATCGGTAGAAGAATTGATCAGGGATGAGGACACGCCTTCTCCGGACAGCATCGCCTCGTCAAACTTGATTTGTCCGTTTACCGGAAACGTGTTCATAATCTCGCATGTCAGATTTGGGTTCAGAAGAGTGATGCCACCTGTAAAATGTTCCTGCAAGAAACTCATTGTGAAGTCCCATTCCTCGTCCACCGGCATCGTGACGGCCGCAAAATTACCACGAATCTCCGAAAAGAGGACTTGCGACAATAAGACTTCATAACCAAAAGTCATTTGGTAAGGCAGGGGATTGTTAGCCGGGCACGTGATTGTCAAATAGATGTCCGCCGTGTTATTTTCCGTCACCAACGTAAAACCGCTGACATCATAATCTTTCTCAAAATACCCCCCTGAGGAATATTCGTCAATATGGAATATCTGCCCTGAAGCATCTGTCAACTGCGGACTGTATGCAGTCAGATGCACCTGATTCGGGATATCGTAATTCACCTTCACCGTTACGACACCGGATTTTATTACGGCATCGACAATATAAATCTCATCATCAGGAAAGTGAACCTGCAACGTATCCAAAGCAAGCACTTGCACTCCGTTGACCGGTTCCGGTAAAGAAGACGAGAGAAAGGTGTTTCCACCGCTTGTCTGCAGTTCGTTGTGGAAATAGGACTCCAAATAATGCGAAGCCGACACCACAGAATCCATTTCATATTCATAAAGGATTTGAACGGTGCCGTTGTCTCCAATCTGCATAAAATCAGGATTGTCCGCCATGGTTAGAATATCTTCAATAAAATATTGCGCATTAAATAGCGGTATTCCCCATTCCCCTTCGCACTCCATACCGTTAAGACGGCTGAAATCAAAAGAATTCTTATTAATACAACCTGTCAAGAAGAACAGGCCGAAACAAATCAACCATATTGCCAACCGACACCCATTTCTTTTATCCATAACTATTTGATTTTATAATTGTACTGTAACACAGGTGTTTTAGATGTGGGTTCATAGAACACACCTAACGACCACTTTTTATACTTGTGTTGGTGGGCAGAATTGATGGAGCCTCTGATAAGTGTGTAAAACACATCCACGACATAGATTGTGGCCGCCAAACCGGCAAACGCATACGAGGTCCAATAGGCAACCTCCTTGGGTTGTAATTGTTCCTGCTCTTCATCAACATGGAAATCAGACTTAGGTTTGAATTTAAAAAAGTTCTTTATATCCATTTGCTTATCAAGGGCAAAATAGCGCAAACCCAGCGAAGCACCTACAGAAGCGTAAAAGATAACAGCGGTGCCGATTCCTAATTGCCGTCCGTATGTCACCCGATGGCGGCCCAAACCCGGGACAAGCATAGACAGGAAAACATTGGCAGGTCCTCCGACACCTTTGTAATCCACTAAATGGAAACCGGAGTGTGTGGAATTGTCCACCGAAGATGTCACATTCTTGAAAGTGAACTTTCCATAAAGGAATTCCGGGCTGGCGTGTGTAAACACCACCTTTCTCACAGTGTCTTCGGAAAGACGAATGAATCTGTACACCTCATCGGGGCCTATCACCAAAGGATCTTCAATTATTTTGCCGTTGAATTTTCGTTTCGCTATTTCTTCAACACCCTCCATTCCTATCTTAAACTCATAGATGGCCTTTGAGGGAACCTGCAGCCCGTAGTACATTCCCGGCGGAAATTTCACCGTCATATTCTGCAATTCTTCATTTATCAACCGAATTAGCAGTGTATCTTCGTGTAACATTCTGCTTTCCTCCTCCCAATGGCCTTCTGTGTCAATTAAGAATTCCATCGTCAAAGTATCGGTCGGCAAATCGTAATTCAAGCGAAGCATAGAATTATGCAAAGCCAAAAAGAGTTCTGGCTGAAGATTCCAATAAGCCTCCCTGTTCTCTTCCTCCAAGGTTGCGTAGTCATGTACCCTGTCAACTGCGTCCAAAATGCCATTTAAGGTGTCGAGACGGTGTTTCCAATGGATAACACCCCTTTTCCATCCCAAAGTGTCTGAAATATCAATGACAAGGTCCAGTTCTTGTTTGGCCAGCAGCCATTCGCGGGCTTGATAGTATTCGTCAGCCTGATCCGCAAAATCGAACATCTGCTGCACCGCCTGCAAATAGTAAATTTTATCCTCCAGTGCTGTGGCAGCGACGGATTCCAACAGATTGTTGTCGCTGGCATACAACAGTGCCCGTTCATAGCTGCCTATGGCCTCTGACACCCTCACTTCTTGCTCAAAACTTTTGGCCTCTCCCAACAGCTTGTTATATTGCAATTTATGATTTTTACTGATTTTTTCTTTGATTGCATTGAGGACACCTTCACCCATTTGGAGTTCCCGACCATATCCCATCACAGTCTGATAATAGTCAATGGCACACTCGTAGTCTTTTTTCTCATAACAGGCAACCGCTTTCTCTTCAAATTCATAGAATCGCTTTACTTTCAGAGAATCATGCGTCACAACAATGTTCACCACCGAATCAATGTTGACACGTTTCTCAACCACCGTATCCACGTGTACCACAATGGGAGCGACATCCACATTTGCTTTCGAAACGTTGGTTTTATACACTGGCGTGAACGTCTTCAACAGACGGTTCGCTTCCTTTTTGCACCCATCAGGAACGCCAGGCGTACTAATCAGGTTCTGCAACTGCTTGCGGGCTTCGTTCAACGTTTTCTTTTCGTATGTCTTTTTGTACCGCTCATAAATTTTGCCTGCCGACTGTATGCGGTCAGAGCAATCTTGGGCATAAAGAGAACACAAGGGCACACATAAGGCCATCAAAAAAACAAGTACAAATTTCCTCATAAATATCTTTTTTATTACTCTTCTGGAATATACACATACTTGACGGAATCAATAAGATGATTCACCTCATTTGTATTATTAATATTTTTGGCAAGTTCGAGATAACTGACCACTTCCCGGCGAAGGCCATCCTCGTAGAATGCGCCGGAATAATTCTTCTTTGCCTCATCCAAGCAATAATCGAAAATCTTCCCGCGATAGAAATTGATACTGTCCACATATCCTGACTCTCGAAACTCTGCATCTTTATTATATTGGGCACTGTCAAAGCAGGCGATAGCATGTTTGAACTTGTCAAGCTGGCCTTGCGTGTTCGAGACACCCTGATGATAAGACTGGCAGCCGCGACGATAGAACGACATGGCCTCGTCATAGGTGGACTGCGCCGACTTTCCTTTTCCTCCCAAAAGCATGGCCAAAACAATACCGACAAGGACCACAGCGCCTGCAGATATACCTATGATTAATCCTTTTCTCGATTTATCAGGTGATTTTGGGGACACAGGATTTGAAGAATTGTACGCCTGAGACCCTGAAATCTTGATGGATGGGAACGAATAATTACCCGTAGTGATTCTCGATGCACCTGTTGTGTACAACACAATTTTTTCTGATGCAAACTGTGCCAAATCCGCTGCGAACGGACGATCAACAGGGTTATAGGACAAACATTGCAAGACTATCTCCTTCAAATCGTCGGAAAAATTGCCATGCAGAGGTGGAACAGTCTCACCTTCCATTTGCAGTTGCCCGCCCCTGCCACCAAAAGGAAGCCGCCCCGTAAGCATTTCGTACATAGAAGCTCCCAACGCCCAAATGTCACTCGCAACTAACGGCCCCATGTCCGACATAAACTTCTCAGGCGGCATATACGGGAGTGTCCCCTGCACAGTTGACCTCTCTTCCTCCGAGAGTCCTAACATATTCCGAACATTTGAACTGATTCCAAAATCCGTGATTATAAAGCTACTGCCGTCCATAAGCACATTGGCAGGTTTGATATCCTGATGGATGATCGGCGGCTGATGGTCATGCAGACACGCCAAACCCGCAGCAACATCATGCAAAAACTGCCAAGCCTTTCGTTCACTGCAATTACCCAACAAATCTTCCGCAGAACCCGAATTGTAATACGGCATCACCAAATATGGTTTCCCGTCACAGTCTCCGAAAAAAGTGTATTTCAACAAATTAGGATGATTCAGGTTATACACCAACGCAAACTCTTTCCTAAATAGTTCCACCCCCGACTCATCCAACTGTGATGACGGAAGAAACACCTTCAGAACCAAAGTAAGTTGTGCCGATGTATCTTCCACCAACCAAACTTCTGAAAAGCCACCCTCTCCAAGTTTTTTCAACAATTTGTACCGCCCATCAAACAAGTAATTTTGTATTAATTGTGACATATTGTTTATTTTGCTGAAATCTTTATTAAATGCGAATTAGTTTTTTTGGGGTGCAAATATAAAAAAAATAACACTTCATCAAAAAAATTCTTAGAAGTGTTATTTTATTACAGAAAAAAGGTATGTCTAACTCCTAATTATCCTCACCTTTCCTGTCGCCTGGTTTTCTATGCCATTGTATGAAAACGTGAACTCGTAGCTATAGACTCCATCGGGACAAGACCCGCCGTTCCAAGTGTTTTTATATGACTCGCTTTGATACACCACTTTGTTGTTTTTGTCACGGACAACCAATCTCGGCGATGAATAGCTTTCCAATCCTTCTATCACGAAAAAGTCATTGACACCGTCATTGTTCGGAGTGAACAAGTTGGGAATACTGAAATGTACCGGCAACGACCAATCCACGCTGTCGTCAGAGAGCTTTTTCAGCACAGGATCTGCAGCTAATTGTTTGGCTAACGTTGAATTAGGCGGCAACACAACCTGATGAACCTTGGTATTCGGTATCGTTTTTTCTTGTGTTTCTGGTTGGAGAACAGGTTTCTCTTTATCTTGTATTTCTGGTTGTGGAATAGGTTTCTCTACTACTTTGTCGCTAACATTCCGAGACTTATCGACACAATCGGCATTCATCACAGCCGGAGCCACATCCGTTTCTACGGATTCTTTCGATTCCGTTACCGCATCGGACGAGTTATCTCCCGTATTTTCAATCACTTTTGTATTATTTTCTACAATAACATCTTGATTTCCACGCTGATGCAGGAGAACACCCAAAACCACTGCGCTGACTATAATAATTCCCGACAACACGGCAGCCATCCATTTCCACACCGTGACACGATGAATCCGATGCACTTTCCCCGTCACAGGCATTTCCGCATCCAACTGGGCATTCAGCCGTTTCCACACATCCGCCGAAGGGTTCTCCTCGTATGCGTTCAAAATATCTTTTACGTCTTTCATATACTTAACTATACTATCTCAAAAATTATCTTCTTGTCTCATCACCTTTTCATCGCTTCCATCATCCACTGTCGCGCCCGCATGTAACTGATGCGGATGGCATTCTCCTTCTTCCCTAATTTCTCCGCGATTTCCGAAAAAGAGTACTCTTCCACCGCTTTGAGGTTGAACACCACGCGCATTCCATCAGGCATCTGTTCCAACAGCTCCAGTAGCTGCTTCGCCTCCAACGAGGCTATGATGTTTTCCTCCTCTGCTTTTCCCTCTTCCTCAATCACATCGCTGGCGAGCAATTCCTTGCGGAAACGCTTCATCGACCGATAGTGGCTGACTGCAGTATTCACCATTACGGAGTGAATCCACGTGGTGAACGAACTTTCCCCTCTGAACAACGGCAAGCTCTTGAAAACCTGCATGAACCCTTCCATCAACATGTCCTCCGCCTCCTCACGGCCATTCGCATACCGCAGGCAAACACCAAACATCCTCGACGCGTATCTGTCGTACAACCGGTGCTGGCTCAAACGATCATTGTTCAAACAACCGTTGATGATTTCCTGGAGTTCAGAATCTATTTCCGTCACGTTCAGGTCTGTCGCACGAAGATGTCATTTTGTTACATCAGAAAAAAAATTTATTGAATGGATTTCACAATTGCCTCAACCTCACGCAGATAATCTCTTTTATGTTCTTGCGGGGCATACACAAAGCCGTCTATTGAGATACAAGAGGTACTGTCAGGGGCGATTTGGGTGAAACTGTAGAACGGTCCGCCCATCTTGTCACGGACAGAAGCCCACAATCCCCTCAATTCCACACCGTTATGATACCGAATCTTCAATTCCTTGGCCATGGGATATCCTTCTATATCCGCAACAATGGGATAAGCGCCTGCAACGGCACCCTGAATATAGGCCTTCGTGATGCGATCTCGCTCTGCCACGATATTCTCGGTGGTCAAGGAATAGCGGGGGGACTTGTAAATCATGACGAAACGGTCGTTCTTCGGGGTGCGGAAAAGCAGCCAAAGGAAGTCTTCTTCTTCGCGACCGACAAAATAGCCCTCCGGAATCGTCATCGAGATTCCGAACTTCTCCTTGATTTTTTTCTCAATCACCGGGTTGTTCAATTTGCGATGAGCATTCTGCAAACGCGCTATATCGTTATCATACATCGCCTTGACAATCTCTTCCTGGTGAGCGAGGAACAGCTTCAAGCATGAGTCCTGACTGTTTCCTTTGATTTCCACCAGAATTTGCGGATTTGTGAGCGGGTTCTTGTCGATTTCAAAGCTGTTTGCCGAATAATCCGGGTTAAAATCGAACTGTACAATGTTGCGATGACGCATGAACGACGCCCTGTAGTCAGCGTTGGAACACTGAATCACATCAAACATCGGTTCGATTTGGTTGATGGCCGGTTGCGGCTGATGCAGCACATCGTAGATGGTTTTCACGGCCGACTTTGACCAATAGTTGGAGTCGATGGCCAAGATCATTTCTCCGGCCTTGCCTGTGGAAAAATTCTCCACTTTTATGCCCGAACCGCCCGACTTTGTATGACAGGAGGTCATGGACAACAACACTATCGCTAATGCGAAACAACTGATTTTCTTCATATTAATAAAATTAATTTTTCTATTGATTTTATTTTATTTAATTGTTATCTTTGCAGTCCAAAATAAAATGCAAAACTATAAAAATAAATCAACTGAAAGCAAAAAAAATGCATACAGAAATTTTCTACCGAATTGCCTTAAACAAGACCGAAGGACTTGGAAAATCCACTTTGAAACAGATTCTGACCGCTGCAGGGTCGGCACAAAACGTCTATGAGTTCCCTGAATCATGGCAAAGGAGATTGCAGCACCGCAAACGTTGCAAAGTGGACATAAAACTCACCGACAAGTTGAGAGGTTTGGTTGACAAGGAAATGAGCCTGATGGAAAAATACAATGTCCAACTATGCCATTACTTGGACACGACATATCCCAACCGGCTGAAACGCTGTCCCGACGCACCTGTTTCCTTCTATTTCCGTGGTGGCGGCGACTTCAACCGTTCAAGGATGTTGGCTGTTGTGGGTACGCGCAATGCAACAGCCTACGGCATCAAAAGCCTCACCAAGATACTCAATGATCTAAAGGACAGCGACATCACAACTGTCAGCGGATTAGCGTACGGCATTGACACGGTGGCGCACGAGGAGTCGCTCAACCTTGGCATTCCCACGATTGCAGTATTAGGGAACGGGTTGCACACCATCTACCCATCCACAAACAAAAACCTTTCGGAAAGGATAACGGCTGCCGGAGGAACCCTCATCAGCGAATTCGACTTCAACACCGGACCTGACAGGATGAACTTCCCGGCGCGCAACCGTATCATCGCGGGCATGGCGGATGCTGTGTTGGTGGCGGAAAGCGGCATCAAAGGAGGGAGCATCATTACCGCGCACATTGCAAACTCCTATAACCGGGATGTTTTCGCCATTCCCGGCACCATTTTTGACGAGCGGCACGCTGGCTGTCACGAACTGATCCGCAAAAACATCGCTGCTATCGTCACTTCTGGAAAAGATCTGCTTGAGATGATGAATTGGGATTCCGCACCGCAGCCTGTGCAAACACAGCTCTTTCCTGATATGTCTGAAGACGAGGCGTTTGTCTATCGTTATATTCAAACGGGAAGGAAGACCATTGATGAGATTGCCGAACACTGTATCGGTTTTTCACCATCCAAGTTGGCAAGCATCCTCCTTTCACTGGAGCTCAAAGGGGTGTTGTTCGCCCTGCCCGGGAAAAGTTATAGCACAGAGATTTAAAATTACACTTGAGACTGTACTTTTCACGACACTGACACTGTCCTTGAAGGCAATTTCAACGTATCTGAGCACTCCATCCTTGTCCTCAACGCGATTATTTCTCCCCGGATAGTGGAAACATTGTCGTTCTGTTTGTCTTTCACTTCTTCTATTTTCGCCTCTACTATGTCGAAATGCACTTCCACCCTCTCAAATCGTTCATCCACTTTCTCAAAACGCTTATCCACTTTGTCAAAACGAGCATCCACTTTATCGAAACGAGCATCCATCTTATCGGACAACGCATCTATCTTCGCATCCATCTTATCGGACAACGCGTCTATCTTCGCATCAAATTTCGCATCCATTTTCTCGAAACGTTCGTCCATCTCCCTGTGGAGGGCATTAAACTTCGCATCCACCTTCTCGAAACGTTCGTCCATCTCCCTGTGCAACATATCAAACTTCGCATCCATCTTGTCGGACAATGCGTCTATTTTCGCATCAAACTTCGAGTCCATCCTGTCGAAACGTTCGTCTATCTCCCTGTGCAACACATCAAACTTCACGTCCATCCTATCGGACAAGGTGTCTATCTTATCGGACAAAACGTCTATCTTGGTGTCTTGCAAATTCTGATTTTGCCTCATGAACCGCAACGTGACATGAATCTCCGTAAACTTCTTTGTCGTCCAATGACTCAACCAAATGAGAGCGATAATCAGCAAGGACAAAATGGTTAAGATTCCGCCTGGGCTGACAACTACACTTTGCAATAAAGAAATAAACTCTTTCATATTCTGTTTTTTTAACGGTTTGATTTAATTTGTTTTACATCTTATTTTTGTTAAAATACAATCTTTTATTTGTGATAGATTTTCATATCGCAAAAATACTATTTTTTTAATACAAACATAATTTTCTAAAAAAAAATCAAAAAAAACTCCAATTCAAATTCACACTCTTGAACGATTGTAATTTTTGTACTTTTGCAGCCTCAATTATATTAAGGAAATATGTACACGGCAAAATCTGACTTGTCGCAGAAAGACACGAAAAAGAAACAATCCGGGGATGGCCGTCCAAAATGGGTCAAAACCTTTTGGAAAGTGTATTTCATCTTGTTCGGCCTGGTATGTCTGATGTTCCTCCTCATCTCTTTGGGATGGATGGGATATATGCCTTCGTTCGCGGAACTTGAGAACCCGGATTCGAACTTAGCCACGGAGGTCATCTCATCCGACGGGGTACTGTTAGGCACCTATTACCGTGAAAACCGTTCCAACTGCAAATACGCCGACCTTTCCGATGAACTGAAGAATGCACTCATCGCCACCGAAGATTCCCGTTTCTACAAGCACTCCGGTGTCGATGTGAAGGCCCTGTTCCGCGTCGCCTTGGGAGTGGCCACCCGCCATCACAAGGGCGGCGGCAGCACCATCACGCAACAGTTGGCCAAAAACCTTTTCCCCCGCGACCCTAACGCCGGGAAAATCAAAATCGTGTTCACCAAATTCAAAGAGTGGGTCGTCGCCACCAAACTGGAACGCGCCTACTCAAAGGACGAAATCCTGGCGATGTACTTCAACACGGTGGATTTCGGCAACAACGCCGTGGGCATCAAGTCCGCCGCACGCACCTACTTCGACAAGGAACCTGCGGAAATCAACACCGAAGAAGCCGCCCTGTTGGTGGGAATGTTGAAAGCCCCCTCCAAGTACAGTCCGCGCCGCCATCCGCAAGCCGCCCTCGACCGCCGCAACACGGTGTTAGGGCAGATGAAAAAATACAACTACCTCACCGAAGCGCAATTCGACTCCATCAAAGCCATCCCGATTGACATGAGCAACTTCAAGTCGCAGGCCCACACCGCCGGCATCGCCACCTATTTCCGCGAATACCTGCGCATGGTTCTGAAAGACTGGTGCAGCAAGAACCCCAAAAACGACGGCACCTGCTATGACCTATACTGCGACGGACTCAAGATTTACACCACCATCGACTCGCGTATGCAGCAACATGCGGAAGCCGCTGTGAAAGAGCATGTTTGTGACTACCTCCAGCCTCTGTTCTTCAACCACATCAAAGGTGCCAAGAACGCGCCGTTCGTCAACATCAGCGACGAGCAGACGCACAGAATCCTCTGGCGCGCCGTGAAACTGTCGGATCGTTATGCGCAGATGAAGGATGCCGGCAAATCCGACTCCGAAATCGAAGCCGCCTTCAACAAGAAAGTCAAAATGACCGTTTACAACTACAAAGGGATGATAGACACGGTGATGACCCCGATGGACTCTATCCGCTATTACAAGTCGTTCTTGCAGTGTGGTCTGATGTGCGTGGAAGCGGCCACCGGCCATGTCAAAGCTTACGTGGGCGGAACCAATTACGAGTATTTCCAGTTCGACCACGTGAAACTCTCCAAACGGCAGGTCGGATCGACTTTCAAACCGTACGTCTATACTGTGGCCATGCAGAGTGGTGACTTCGACCCGTGTACCATGGTTCCCAACGTACCCGTGACTATCGAGACACCAGGAGGTTCTTGGACCCCACACAATTCCGGAGGTTACAAGGAAGGACAGATGATGCCGCTGCGCGAAGCACTGGCGCACTCCCTCAACCAAGTGTCAGCTTACCTTATGAAACGCTACGGTCCGAACGCCGTCATCGACCTCGTGCGCAACATGGGTATGACCTCCGACATCCCCGCTGTTCCCTCTATCTGCTTAGGTGCTTGCGAGTTAACCCTATACGAACAAGTCGGAGCCATTAACTGCTTCCCCAACCAAGGCGTCTATGTGGAGCCAGTCTTCATCACGCATATTTGTGATAAGGAAGGCAACGTCATCTACACGAAAGTGCCGAAGACCAATGAGGCCATGGACCAGATCACCGCGTTCAAGACGGTGCGCCTGATGCAAGGCGTGGTGGATTACGGTACCGGCGGACGGCTTCGCAGCCAATACGGCATCTCTTTCCCGTTGGCGGGCAAAACCGGCACCACCGACAACCAGTCCGACGGCTGGTTCGTAGGATACACCCCGCTCCTGACCTGCGGCGTGTGGGTGGGCTGCGAGGACCGTGCGGCGCACTTCCGCAGCACCGCACTCGGACAAGGTGCGAGAACCGCCATGCCCGTGTTCGGACTCTTCATGAGCAAGGTCTATGCCGACCCGAAACTGCCTTACCTGTCGGTCGTTTCCGGCGAAAACCGCGGAGCAAAGTCGGGCTACAATTTCACCATCCCGAGCGCCTACATCGGCGACCCGTCGGGCTGCAACGAGACCAAGAGGGATTCCGTCATGCAACTGGATTTCGATTAGGAACATCACCTTTCGTTTGTAGAGAAGCAAACGACAAAAATGACCCACCCGCCATTCCACGGCAACCGCACCAAAATTCCACTACGACATAGACATAGACCAATGATTTTGGATGTTGGATGTTAGCTATTGGATTTTGGCATCGTTGGTGGAAATCATGGCGCGAAAGCAACTGGAAATTACCGTTCTACCGTCTTCCAACTCTCGATTCGGCGCGTCTCAGAAGAGAAGTTCACCCCGATTTTGTAGAGCTTGCGCGGGTCGTGGGCGAAGGGCAAGGCGTACTCCCTTTTCTCGATCTGCGCCAACGCCTCCTCGACGGATTTGTCCAACTTGAACTCGAAAAGGTAGATGTAGTCGGCGGTCTGCACCACCATGTCCATACGGCCGTCGGAAGTGTGCCGCTCAGTCTCCGTGTAGAAGCCCACCATCTTGAAGATGAGTGCCACGGCATTGTGGAAGTAGAGTTCGGCATCGCCCGCCAACTGGTAATCTTGTCCGGCGAAAAGTGTTTCCAATAAAGACATGAACTTCTCAATCTGCCCAGCCTCTATCGCCATCACAAAATCCTTGATGAAACTGTCCCTGCCTTGACTTGCAGGGGTGTAGTATCTGAAAAGGAAACGGGAAAAGCCACGTTCCACCTCCTCATTGGGAAACCCCAGACGATAGGTCATAAAGCGGGGGTCATAGCTTTTGATGGTCAGGTAGCCGCTTTGGTAGAGCAGCGGCGTCGGATTGGTGTCAATTGCATCCAGACTGCCTAACAGGTCGGCCGTGGCTTCCTCGTGGGTGAGCCGTTCCAGGTCGTAGTGGTTGCGCTTCATCACCTCCACCAGGAACGTGGGCGTGCCCGACTGGAACCATTGGTCGCCGAACTCCTTGCGTTTTAAGGCAGACAGCAGACTGAAAGGATTGTACATTCCCACGCTGTTGGGGTGGAAGTGGTAGCCATCGTACTGCTGTTTCAGCCTCTCGTAGCATTCATTCTTGGTCAGACCGTTGGCCGCTGCCAACTCCCCGACCTGCGCATCGATGTTGTCGCGGATTTCCTGTTCTGTGATGCCGCAAATTTCCGCATATTGTTTGTCCATCGAGATGTCCTCCAGATTGTTGAGGTCGCTGAACACGCTCACTTTCGAGAACTTGGTCACACCGGTGAAGAAGGCGAGACGGATGTACTGGTCCATAGACTTGGCCACCCCGTAGAAAGATTTCAGCATTTTTCGGTAGTCGTTCTGCAACTCAGGGTCGCCGATGGCCTCCAACAGCGGCTTGTCATATTCGTCCACCAAGATCACGACCTGACGGCCGGTTTGATCGAAAGCACGTTTAATGATTCCTTTGAAGCGTTCAGAAACAGTGTCCTCTTTTGGATTCTCACCAAATGACGTTTCAAATCGGCGCAAATGTCCGTCGATAATGGAGACAAGGGCCTGGGGTTCGGTATATTTCGCGGCGTTGAGGTCGATGTGCAGCACAGGATACTGTTTCCACTCGGTTTCCAACGTGCTGATGGCCAACCCCTCGAAGAGTTCCTTCCGTCCTTGAAAGTAGGCCTCCAAGGTGGTGACCAGCAAGCTCTTGCCGAATCTGCGGGGACGGCTGAGGAAGAAGTAGCCTCCATTTTTTGCGAGCTGATAAACTTCTTTGGTCTTGTCGAAATAGAGGAAGTTTTCTTCCCGGATTTTCGCGAATGTCTGTATGCCGATAGGGTATTTCATGACGGTGGATTTTCGCCGCAAAAATAGCAAATTTATTTCAAAAAGACAACTTGGACAACTTGGGACAACTTGTTTGCCCCGTAGCGGAACGGGGGTGCTGAGGCGGGGATGTGGCGGTAGGGTTCATGGCGCGAGGATAGGATTATTTCGGGTTGGGGAAGATTATTGGAATTGATTTCTGAAAACAACGAAACGACCACCTTATCTATAGCGATGTCGATTCGGGTACCAGTCGTAACCAGGAGTTCCTCCTGTTATCAAGAAAACTAAAGTCGCCACAAGGAAGATTATGATCACAACTATCATAACAACGCGTTCTATTTCAGGTTCCTTTTCTGAAGAAATACTAATTTTATTTTTGGCGCGAGGATGTTTTTGTGCATACGTTTTTCTTCGGCGGAGTTTTGGTTTGACGCTCTTGTTCCTTTTTTTATTCATGGTTCCGTAGGTCTTATTTCGGGGACATTTTCAGTCTTCACATTAGAATCCAAAAGCGTTTTATTGCCAAGCAGTAAGATTCTGTCTATATAGTCTTGCGGAGATGGTCCCATAATATTCATCGCTCGTCCGGCTTTTTCCGAATCTTCCCAAAATTTTTGCCAGGAGGGCGGTGTTCCTGCTGGTAATTCCATCTCTGAATCGGGCAGTTCATTTAAAACACGTCTGAATTGATTCTCGTATTCCGGTTGCGTTAGATCAAATCTATATTGATATCGGTAATCAACGAACTTCACTTGGATTTTGTAAGACTTCCTATATCCTGACGGTGTGTTTAGGTTGTCCTCGATCCGTTGAGTATAAATTTGACATCCATCTCCAACAAGTGTCATTGCTTTAGTTAGCCAATTATCACTTGACATGGGGATGTTGTTTCCTTGAGGCGAATTGTACGTGTAAATATACTGTCCAACAGGTGTAGAGACAGATTGTCTGTATCCTGTCGGTGTTCCAATACGATAAGTGTATGTTGTCGTTGTCCGAAGCGACGGCTTTCTTACGTCTTCGATTCGTGCATAATTGTACTGCCTCAAGCCAATTGCAGGTCTTCTGACAGTTCTCGCAGGACGTGCGATCGGTTCCAAACCTTCCAGTTCGCCGTACCATGTCGGCATAAGACCCGCGAACTGGTACGTGGACCAATAGGGATAGTCTCCCGCTAACGGGTCCACGCTCCAGAACCGCCCGATGCGGGTGTCGCGCATTCGGTACTCGAAGGCGTGCAGAGCCCCATCTCCAAGCACCTCATTATCAGTCTCCTGCCCGTTGAAGGAGTACCGGTACCCCCCGTATAGGAACGGAGGTGCTGAAGCGGGTATGTGGCGGTGCGGATCATGGCGCGAAGATAGGAGATCACCGTTCCACCACCTTCCAGCTCTCAATCCGGCGCGTCTCGGAGGAGAAGTTCACCCCGATTTTGTAGAGCTTGCGCGGGTCGTGGGCGAAGGACAAGGCGTACTCCCTCTCCTCGATCTGCGCCAACGCCTCCTCGACGGATTTGTCCAACTTGAACTCGAAAAGG
>CAMJPH010000056.1 GCA_946407715.1 uncultured Bacteroidales bacterium
TTGTTGAGGTGATCCACGGTGATGACATCGCAGTTGCCAGTGCAGGTGACGTAGATGTTGCCTTCGTCGAGCGCGTCCTCCACGGTTTTGACTTCAAAGCCCTCCATGGCAGCCTGCAATGCGCAGATAGGATCAACCTCGGTGACTATGACGCGGGCGCCGTAAGAGCGCATGGCCTGTGCGCAGCCTTTGCCCACATCGCCGTAGCCGCACACGACCACAACCTTGCCGGCCACCATCACATCCGTGGCGCGTTTGATGCCGTCAGCAAGGGATTCACGACAACCGTACTTGTTGTCGAATTTGGATTTTGTCACGGAATCATTGACATTGATAGCGGGGAAGAGCAGTTCGCCACGCTCCATCATCTGATACAGACGATGCACGCCAGTGGTGGTCTCCTCCGAAACACCCCTAATCTCCTTCACCATATTGTGCCAATGGTGTGGATCTTCTTTTAACACTTGCTTCAATGTGTTGAAAATAACGGCCTGCTCGTGTGATTCGGGTTTGGCATCGAGTACAGTCGGGTCGTCTTCGGCTTTGCAGCCCAAATGAATAAGCAGCGTGGCATCACCGCCGTCATCCACAATGAGCTGAGGGCCTTTACCGCCGGGGAACGAGAGGGCATTCACGGTACACCACCAGTAATCCTCCAGCGATTCGCCCTTCCATGCGAACACGCTAACTCCGTTGTCGGCGATGGCAGCGGCGGCATGGTCCTGGGTAGAAAAGATGTTGCAGCTGCACCAGCGCACTTCCGCGCCGAGATGCGTCAACGTTTCTATCAGCACAGCTGTCTGAATAGTCATGTGGAGAGAACCCATGATGCGCACGTCCTTCAAAGGTTTGCTGTCTCCATATTTCTCACGGATAGCCAACAGACCTGGCATCTCTTTTTGGGATACATCAATGTCTTTGTGCCCCCATTCTGCCAAACTCATGTCGGCGATTTTGTATTTCAAATTATTGTCTATCATATTGTTATTGATTTAATATAATACAGAATTTAAGGAAGCAAAAATAGCAATTTTAACAAAAGATTATCTTGGAAAAAGGGTAGAACTAATACCTATAGTTAATCATTGTTTTTTCAGTTTCAGCAGCACTACGTTCTCAACGTGCTGCGTGTGCGGGAACATGTCCACGGGTTGCACCTTCTCCACACGGTACTTCGGGTCGAGGAGGGTGAGGTCGCGGGCCTGCGTGGCGGGGTTGCAGCTCACATAGACGATGCGAGGCACCTCTAACTTTAGCAGCTGCTCGATGACGTTGGGGTGCATGCCGGCGCGCGGCGGGTCGGAGATGATGACGTCCGGCTTCCCGTGCTGCGCGATGAACTGGTCGGTGAAAATCTTCGCCATGTCGCCCACCACGAACTCCGTGTTCGTGATATTGTTCTGTGCGGAGTTGATTTTCGCGTCCTCCACGGCGGTATCCACGTACTCGATACCGACTACCCGCTTGGCTTGGTGCGCCACGAAATTGGCAATGGTGCCGGTGCCGGTGAAGAGGTCATAAATAACTTCATCTTTTTGAATGTCAGCAAATTCACGTACAACCTTGTAGAGATTGTACGCCTGCTCGCTGTTGGTCTGGTAGAACGACTTCGGGCCGACCTTGAACTGCAGGTTCTCCATCTTTTCCTTGATGTAATCCTGACCGGCGTAGAGGTGGAACGGTAGGTCGAAGATGGCGTCGTTGAGCTTGGTGTTGATGACGAAAGTCAGCGAGGTGATTTCGGGGAATCGCTCCATCAGGGCGGCGAGCATATCCTTCACCTCTTGGTTGTATTTGGTGACGATGAGCACCACCATGAGGTCGCCGGTGGAGGCGGTGCGGATGATGAGGTTGCGCAATAGTCCTTTCTGCAGGCGCGGGTCGTAGAAGTCGAGGTTATGCTCGATGGCATACTGTTTGCAGAAGAGGCGGATGTCGTTGCTCGGGGCCGCCTGCAGCCAGCAGTGCTTGATATCCAAGATCTTATCGAACATGCCGGGCACGTGGAAACCGAGACAGCGGTTTTCGAAGAATTCACCTTCTGCTTGCCGTTTCATATCGTCGTAGGTCAGCCACAGCATCGTGGAGAAGGTGTATTCCAGCTTGTTGCGGTAGTAGTAGATCTTCTCTGACCCGAGAATGGGCATCAGCGGCGGGAACTCGAATTTGCCGAGGTGCTTGAAGTTGTCCTCGACCTGTTTCTGCTTGAACTCTAACTGTTTCTCGTACGTCAGCATCTGCCATTTGCATCCGCCGCAGTGGCCGAAGTGTCCGCACGGAGGTGTCACCCGGTCTGGCGACGGTTGCTTGATGGCCAGCAAGTTGCACTCCGCGTAGCCGCGTTTGCGTTTATAGACTTCCACATCGACGATGTCGCCGGGCACCGCGTACGGCACGAAGACTGTGAGGCCATCGACTTTGCCGACGGCTTTTCCCTCCGCCCCTGCGGAGATGATTTCCAGATTTTCTATGTTATATCGTTTGAAGCTCATATTCTTTCAATTTAGACGTAAGACGTGAGATATAAGACTTTTTGGGGTCTTACGTTCATTTTGGTAATAAAATAAGTTGTTCTCTTTTTTCATTCCATCACATATCGTCCATATTTTCTAACGTCTCAAGTCTTAAGTCTTAAGTCTTTGAAAAGCCCCTCCTGATCGACATACTGGAACACTTTCTCGGGCATCATGTAGCGTACGGACTTGCCGTTTTTGAGGTTGTCGCGGATGAGGGTGGAGGAGAGGGCCATCAGGGGTGCATTGACGAGGTGCACGTGCGGGTGCGTGCGGAAGTCGCCGCCGTCGTAGCCGGGACGGGGATAGACGTAGAGGTGGTAGTTCTCCAGAATGTACTCGTAGTTGAACCATTTCGTGAAGGTCTGCAGGTTGTCTTCGCCCATGATGAGGCAGAACTCGCGCTGGGGGTACTGCTCGCGCAGCACCTGCAGCGTGTAGCTCGTGTAGGAGGGTTTCGGGAGCGAGAGCTCGATGTCGCAGGCTCGGAAGCGCAGGTCGTCGCCGATGGCCAAGTTCACGAGGTGCAGCCGCTGCCGGTCGTCCAAAAGCGACGCCTTCTTCTTCAGCGGATTCTGCGGTGACACCACAAACCAAAGTTCTTGCAAATCAGAATGTTCCAGCAAATATTCGGCAATAATCAAGTGTCCGACGTGAATCGGGTTGAACGAGCCGAAATAGAGTCCTGTTTTCTTCATTCTTTTTTCAAAAAGAGTGCAAAAATACAAATAAAATCTGAACAGTTAAACTATTTCACCAACGTCACCGCCGCCACTGCCGCTATGCCTTCGCCTGTCCCCGTGAAGCCCATTTTCTCATTGGTCTTGGCTTTCACCGCCACGCGCTCTTCATCTGCTTGAAGCAACGCAGACAAACGCGCAATAATCGAATCCATGTGCGGTTTCATCTTTGGTTTCTCCAAAATGAGCGTGCAGTCCAGATTATTGACTCGCCAGCCTCTTTCTGTGATGAGTTCCACCACTTTTGTCAAAAGTTTGGTACTATCCACGTTTTTCCACGTTGGATCGTTGTCGGGAAAATAGGTGCCGATGTCTTTCAATCCGGCTGCACCCAATAATGCGTCACAAACGGCGTGAATCAGGACATCACCGTCGGAGTGGGCGGCTAAACCTAACTCGTATGGAATGAGAATGCCCCCAATGACCAAGGGTCTGTCGGGGGCAAATCTATGGGAATCGTAGCCGAAGCCTACGCGAAAATCCGTCATACTGTGCTAATTTGAATACAGTTATTTTAAACGTCCCTGCTGTTTTATCTCATTCTTGTTTGCAGACACGAAATCGAAGTTCAGTGTGAAACGGAGCGTGTTGGCTAACGGATGGTATTGTTTGGTGGCAACAAGGTAGGAAACATCAATGCCAAAGACGCTGTACTTGATGCCGGCACCAACAGAGAGGAACTGACGGTTGCCTTTGTACTGGCTTTCATGGAAATAGCCGAGGCGCACAAAGAAAAGGTTACGGTAGCTGTATTCCGCACCTAACGCCCACATGATTTCCCGCATCTCCTCTTTGAAACCGCCGGGAGCGTCATAGAAAGACTGAATCATGCCCATCGGCACGGAAACATCGGGGTTTCGGCCAGCAGCTATGACAGGGTCGCCGGCTTCATTGTAAATGATTCTTCCCATTGAATCGGTAGCGTAAACGGGATTCGTGGGAACCAACAATTTGTTAATTTCACCATTGATGGCCAATTTGTTATAACCGTCAAAATCCATCTCGTAACCAATACCGAGCTTCAGGTTGGTAGGCAGGAAATCGCGGCGAAGGGTTCCGGAAGAGTATGACATCTTGTTACCCATGTTCGAGATGCACAAACCAGCACGCAGGGTGCTGTTATCCAACCCTTTGGCATCAAAATCCTGTTCATAGAACAACGAGATGTCCGCTGCTCCAGCCAACCCCGCCTTGGTCTCCTCGCCGCCCACATACTGACCAGCTGTCAGATTGGAATAGATGAAACGCGGGGTGATGGCAAGCGACAACTCGTCAATCAGTTTACGGGAATAGGTGAAATCAATGGCGAACTCGTTGGGGTTCTGTGTGCTGATAAAATATCCATATTCATCCATGAAGGAGATGTCACCTAATGAGAAATAGCGCAAAGAGGCACCAATCGCATCCATATCTGTAATTCTCCAATATCCGGCAAGATATGCCAGATTCACATCGTTGACCAAATTCCGCAACCACGGGCTATAAGAAATGCTGAATCCGAACTTGTTCTCGTTGAACACATACTTGGCGGGGTTGTAGCTTTGCGAATTGGCATCCGCGGAAGTGGCGCATCCTATGTCGCCCATGGCTCCCGCACGCGAGTCCGGGGCAATGGTCAGAAACGGAACTGCCGTGGTAATGGCATTAAGGTTTTGGCCAAGAGGATTATGCCCGTTTTCATCATTTTGGGCGTTGACAGTGGCCAGAAGTAGGATTAAAGACAAAACAGATACTGCTTTTTTCATTACTTAATTACTTAATTATTTGTTATTAGTTTACGGGTTTTATCAAATTCAATTTTAAAAGATTTACGCATAACGTCATGTTGTCCGTATTATTATATTTCCGAAAAATTTTTTTTGAAAAAAAAACTCAACTTGCCTTTTTTACACCTATTTATGAAGGGTCAAAGGTTATAAGATTAGACAATAGATAATTTTAATTGCCTAAGTCTAAGTCTTAAGTCTAAGTCTAAGTTTAAGTTTAAGTCTAAATAATAGGCAAAAGCTTACAACTTCACCAGTTTCTCAACCACTTCTGCCGTCTGCCCGTCTTGGTTTTTCACGCGAAGACGATATAAATAGGTGCCCTTAGCCAACTTGTCGCCATAGTCATCCAGACCGTCCCAAGAGATGGCGCGGCAACGGTTTCCCTCCATATATTGGGTGTCATAGATGGTTTTCACCAGTTTCCCCGAGATAGTATATATTTGAACCAAGATGTCGAAAGTCCCTCCTGCATGGTTATGCTCAAAATAAAAATCGGTGTGGGTGGTGAACGGGTTCGGGTAATTCAACACATGTTTTAACTCGAATTTTTCTTCGCTCATCACCTTGAAAGAGAGTTCCTGCTCAGCACTGTTGTTGTTGACATCCCATGCACGGACGGCGATGGTGTGGTCGCCTGGTGTCAAGTTTTGCAGACGATAACGGACAACACCGCAGTTGAAGCTGTCTTTTTCGGTCTGATAATAGTCGTTCAGCACGATTTTGGATCCAGTGGCATGGTCAAGCACCCCGGTTAAGTCGTGTCCGATGCCGTTACCCGTCGTATTGACCCCGAAATTGTCGGAAATCTTGGCAATCAACACCGGATTCGGATCGGTGATGCCGCCGTTCACGAATTTTTCATCGTTCATAAATAGTTCTATCACAGGATTTTCATGGTCCTCAATGCCTGTTGTGTCCACACCTCCGATGACAAAATCAGTGAACACTCCGGCCGCATCGTCATTCGTGCTTCGGGCATAATAGCTTATCTTCCCATTCCCATAGCTATAGTCAATGTCTTTGGGAACATAAAACGAAAATTGGAAACGCCCGTCCTTGACCGTCACATTCCCCTTGAAAAGAACGCTCTTCTGAACGTCAAATTCAAAAGGATCCACATTGGGATTCGGATCGTTGAGCAACGTCTGCGTATGTACCTTTTTGTCATATACCGACGGGAAAACGGTTCCATTGAAATCGGTCAACGTCTGCATGTCGCTGTCGGTCACATGTCCGCTCACCGTCACCATTGACAATGCTCTGACCGTGTCGTTAGAGGATGCCACAGCATGATGGTTGATGGAATCAGTTATTATATTGTATTTCGGAATCGCCAACTTGATGGATGGGTCGCCGATATAAACGAACATTTCTAAATTCTTTCTCGGGAAGTACATGTTTTTCGCCTTACGCTCTATATCACTGACAGAATAGTATCGGCCGGCATTATCTTTCGAAAACATCAGATTGAAAAAATACTCGCCAAAGTTATTGTTCGGGAGCGACCACGCCTCGCGGGTGGCTGCGATGACCGAAAAAGCGCCTCCGTTGGGATGAAAGAAAATCAGGTCGGAGGGAGACAACGTGGTTCTGTCATAGTAGGCAAAAGTGCAGGAGAGGGACAGCAACGATGTGAGGTTGTACTTGTTGGTCCATCCGTTGACATCGGCATTCTCGAACACGCGCTCCGCCGCCCATCCGTCTTTACCGCTATGACCGATGTACGTATAGAACAGAGCCCCCCTGTTCATCCGGCTGTTAATATCTGCCGCCGCAGCCGGATAGCGCTGTCCGCCGGCATTGGAAACCTGCTGATAGGCATCTAAATATATCTTGTCGAAATTGATGTTGGGATTGGCCGTGTCCACGATTTTGGCGAATTTGTCCGCATGATACACGAAATCGTTGCCCTCCTCATCGTCAGCTACAAACGCCATTACGTTGCGCCAGTCTCCGAAATTGGAGATTTGCACGGAATTTTCATCCACCAAGTTCCGCTTTTCCGTATAACGGATACTCTTATCCACCGCTGTGACCGCCTGTGCGTTAGTCCTGCAAGGGAATCTGCCGACAGCCAAGTCGAACAATCCGTAACCGTCTTGTCCTTCATCATCGTCCAAAAGCCCCAACACATCATCGTTGGTATATTGGCGAACATCAGAAAGATAGAGATATGTAGGGTTATTCTGCTGGAAATATTCAGTATTGTACTGATAATTGGGAACGAAGATGCTTGTTCCCTGCTCTCTTCCCCGAAAATCATAGCTTGGACGCCCAAAGAGCAGGAGATACTT
Organism: uncultured Bacteroidales bacterium; assembly: GCA_946407715.1. The sequence goes on from CAMJPH010000056.1 coordinate 7,317, forward strand.
CGGATATTCTTTGCCGGTTTTGTCGTAAATCATCTTCATGTAGTCCCTTATGGCCATCGGATCCTGCGAACCGCTCGAAAATTCGTTGTAAACTTGCTGAACAGTGACCACTTTCACCGTCAAGCCATCATTCTCGGCACGATAATTTGCTAACCGTTTTGCTTGTGCCATGAAATCAGGATGCGTGACAATAACCATGTCCACGGCTCCTGTGGCATGCAGATTTTGGTTGGGGACCGAAGAAAGCGGGGTCACGGATTTGTAGTTGGAACCGTCAAAGACGATGAATTCACGTAACACATCCGTGGTTGACTTGAAAGAAACGCCCTGACCGTCTGCAGCCAAGGCGATGCGCACCGTTCGAGACGGATCCGTGACATCCCACAGCGAAGCGGAGGTGGTCACCCCAGCAATGTTGAATTTAGCGACATTTCCACTGCCTACCGTGGAAGGGTTACGAAAACAGGTCTGCCCATCCCTCAAAGTCAGGGAGCACGGAATCTCTACTTCAAGCCAGTCTAAATACGCCGCTGATGAGGTGGTTGGCTTATTATAGGTCAATGTGACATTCAAATCACTTGACGAAGCATTTAGGGTCAAATCACTTGTTTTAATGCAGACAATGACACCGTTGGCCGGACCCATGGTGGCATTGCCGATATTATTCTGATTGACGGAAACTTGGAAAAAAGAGGATGTAGAAGCAGAAGAAGCACCACGGACGGAAACACGTCCCGCCCCCACGGGTGTTCCCGGAAGACGCATAGTGTAACTGCGTGTAAGCGTGGCGTCAAAGCGGTCTCCGAACCATGTCTTTCCCGATTCACACAAGTTGATCACATCCGTTTCATAGAAGTCGAAAAAAAGGAAATCCTGAACCGTAATGTTTTCGACAAGCTGCTCATTATTAACCGTTTGAATCCGTTTTTTTTCACCGATTCCTATAGTTGGCGTGATAAAATAGACTGAAGCATCCGAATAGATGTTGTATGAATGGGTGAACTGATGATTGACCGTGTCATACGAAATCCCGTGTGGTGATTCCCCGTAAAACAGGAAATAGTCCCCATTGTCGAGAGAGCCGTCTCCGCCGTCGAAAATTTGGATTGGGATCTCCCGCAGGTCGTCGATGCGTCCCACGGCATTCGATTCGGGCAGCATCCTGCCGCTGTTTCCGAAAAGCGCCAATTGTGAAGAAACAACGGGGATTGAAAGGCCCATCGCCGCCAACTCCTGCCCTGTGACCTTGTAAATTCCTGTTTCAGCCAGTGAAAAGCTGTACCACTGTCCCGAGGCCAACACCGACTGTGCGGTATGTTCGCGCACTCCTTTGGATTCAGCTATTTTCTTTCCGGTAATTTCCAACGTGACAGACAGCAGCTTTTGATAGTGGCCCTCGGAAGTCATCACAATGGGGATAAACGTGAGCAGCGCGAAAATCTCTTTTCTGTCGTAAGAAGAAACGACTTGATAGTCAATGTTCCGCTGCCGATAGGCGGGAGGTACCAGCCGGCACTCCGCCGCGCTCATTTCCGCAAACTCCTGATTAACGACCTTGACCTCGTATTCGGAAAAAAAGTTATCAACAGGAATAGCCTCATAAACGGATGGCAACTCGGGGAAATCGCGTCCGAAAACAGCTTTTTCAAAATAGAGAAATTGCTCTGAATACCCATTCTCAAACGTATAAGATTGGGGTTCACGCCATGTGAAAGAATATTTTTTTTCAATTGTTTGTGATTGACAATCAACAAGTTGTATGAATATAAAGAAAAAAAATAAAAATCGTACCCAAGAATTACATTTCATATTACGTTTTTTTGAAAAAGAAAGCTTGCAATTTTCTAAACGAAACAGCGTTAAAATTATTACAGAAAAATGTAACAAATCAGAGGTTATGAGCGTTAAATAATTTTGTATCTTTGCCCGCTATAAATAAAACGATATGAAAAAACGTATTGCTATCATAATGACCGTTGTGTTGGCGTTAGCAGGATTGCGAATCCAGGCTCAGGATGCCATGTTTTCGCAATATTATGCCAACCCGTTATATTTGAATCCGGCCTTTGCGGGAACGAATGTTTGTCCGCGTATCGCCTTGCATTTCCGGGATCAGTGGCCTGCCGCGCCAGGAACATTCATGACATACACAGCCTCATACGACGAACATTTTGACAAAATCTCGGGCGGTGTCGGCGTGCTATTGTTCGGCGACCGAGCTGGCGAAGGCGGTATCATCAACACTTACACGGCCAGTGCCATGTATTCTTTCAAATTGAAGGTGGCCAAGAAATTCAACATGCGTTTCGCCCTGCAAGCGTCATACGAATACCGGGGCCTTAACTGGGATGCCCTCACTTTCCCTGACATGATAGACCCCAAATACGGTTTCGTTTATCAGACTTCAGAACAACAACCCGATAGGTTGGCTATCCATTCCTTTGACATGGCCGCAGGCTTCCTCGGTTATACCCCGCACCTTTACTTCGGCGTTGCCGCCCATCACATCGTTCCCGTCATCGGGGCTAAAGGCTTTATTTCCGATGGCTTGGAAAGTCCTTACGACTACCGTCCTGTGAAATGGACCGCTCATGTCGGCGGATACTTTGACCTGAAACGCAAAAGCAAGAAAGAAACCTCTTTCGGCGACATCTCCATCAGTCCGAATTTTATCTACCAACACCAACAAAACTTCAACTACTTCAGTGAAGGCTGCTATTTCAATTTCTACCCCTTCACCGTTGGTTTATGGCTCCGCCATGGTCTGACTTACAAGGGTGAACAATTCGTAGGTATCGACACCCTCGGCAACTCTATCACGCAACCCATTTCCTATCACAACATGGACGCTTTCATCGTGATGTTCGGCGTGGAATACGAATGGTTCAAGGTGGCCTATTCTTACGATGTCACCATCAGCAAATTGGCCAACTACACCGGCGGTTCCCATGAGGTGTCCCTCCAATTCCTGCTTCCATGTCCCAACAAACGGAAAGCAATCAAGGATCTCAATTGCCCATCGTTCTAACTTTAATCATGTAACATTTTCATTAACAAATAGAAATAATCATTCAAACAATGAATACAGCAAAGAAATTATTAGGATTGTTTACCGTAGCAGCATTGCTGTTAGGAATGTCCTCTTGTAAGAAAGAGAAATCCGCCACCACTGGCTGGAACTACAACGATGCCAAGAACGGCGGTTTCGAAGTGGCTCCCTTTGAGGAACAGGCCACCGGACCCGGCCTTGTCTTTATCGAAGGCGGTTCTTTTGTGATGGGCCAAATGGAAGAGGATGTCATGAAAGACTGGAACAACACCCCGCGCCGCGTCTCTGTAGCTTCTTTCTACATGGACGAATGCGAGATTTCAAACCTCGACTACCTCGAATACCTCTACTGGTTAGAGCGCGTCTTCATCCCGCAGGATTTGAAAGTGGTCTATGACAACGCTGTCCCCGATGAAGCTGTGTGGCGCGACCGTTTGGGTTACAACGAGCCTCAGGTGGAATACTACTTCCGCCACCCCGCTTTCCGCCATTACCCTGTTGTGGGTGTCAATTGGCTGCAAGCCACCAACTACGCCGCTTGGCGTACCGACCGTGTGAACGAGCAGATTCTCGTGGACCGCGGCTACATTGAATTTGCGGAAACGCCCTCCGCAGAAGGCTATTTCAACACTGATGCTTACCTGACTTATGAGTCTTACGAAGCTGAAGGACAGAAACGTCTCCGCTACATCTCCAGCGGCGAATACCGCAATGTGAAGATGGAAGACGGTATCCTCCTGCCGAAATACCGCCTGCCAACAGAAGCTGAATGGGAATACGCAGCCTACGCCACCGTCGGCAACACTTTGAACGAGCGCGTGCTGGAACGTAAAGTGTATCCGTGGAACGGCCAACAATTGCGTACTGAAGACAAGAGATACTACGGTGACTACATGACCGATATGCGTCGCGGCCGTGGTGACTACATGGGTGTCGCCAGTGCTTTGAACGATGGCGGTTTCTACACTAAAGAAGTCAAATCCGACTGGCCGAACGATTACGGCCTCTACCAAATGGGCGGTAACGTCTCCGAGTGGGTCATGGATGTTTATCGTCAGACCTCCCACGATGACGTGACCGAATATAACCCGTTCCGTGGTAACTATTTCGAAACCAAAAAGTTGTTGGAAGACGGTACTGTTGCTGAACGTGACAGCGTGGGTAAAATCCCCATGGTTCCCGTTTCTGATTTCAAGAACGACAGACGCCGCAACTACCGCGCCGCCGACAACAAGAACTATCTCGATGGTGACTGGCAGTCCCTCAAAAACATGGATGACTGGAAGAACGCCACCACCAACACGGAAGCCACTGACATCATGTATGCAAAAACATCAAATCCCTTCGATTTCTCTCTCGTCAGCGACCAAGCCCGCGTCTATAAGGGCGGTTCCTGGAAGGACATTCCTTACTGGTCTTCCCCCGGCACCAGACGCTACCTCGATGAAGACGAGTCCACTGACTACATTGGATTCCGTTGCGCCATGGCCCGCGTAGGCAGCCAAACGCAAGGCAAACGCAGATAAGTTCCAACATATCTATTACGAAACATGACCTCTTTCCTCGTGAAAGAGGTCAATTTTTATGTCATTATGCAAACAAAACTATCTTTCCGACCTGTTGAAATCCAACATCGCGATATTTTTCAACCTTATTTGACCAAAAACTCGCAGACCTGCGACCGTGTTTTCGTCAACACCTTCTGCTGGCAACATCTTTTTCACACGCAATGGGCGGAGGAAAACGGCTTTCTCATCATCCGGGCATTCATCAATGGTGAAAGGAGAGCCGCCTATATCGTTGTTTCCCAAAAAGACAGACCTGCTTACACCGACATTCTCCCTGCATTGGAAGCCGATGCTGCGGAATTTGACCAACCCCTGACGCTTATGGGACTCAGCGAAGAAGAGTGCGATATTTTGCAACAACAACTTCCCGGACAGTTTTTCTTCGACAAAAATCGGGATTTCGCAGACTATGTCTATAAAGCCGATGACCTGAAAACTTTGAAAGGTAGGAAATATGCCCAAAAAAGAAACCATGTCAACAAATTCAAGTCATTGTATAACTATCATTATGAGGCCATTACGAAGGAAAACATTACCGACTGTCTGCAATTGGAGGAATCCTGGATCAGCCAGCATGCGGAGGACGAATCTGCGCAGTCTGAATATATTACCATTCAAAAAGCCTTCCAGCACTTCGAAGCTCTTGGTCTTTTGGGCGGGGCACTTTATGTTGACGGCAAATTAGTGGCTTTCACATACGGTTCGGCCATCCGCAACGACATATTCTGCACCCATGTGGAAAAGGCAGACATCCATTACGAAGGGGTCTATCAGATGATCAATTATCTCTTCGCACAACATCTTCCCGAACAGTTTACGTTTATCAACAGGGAGGAAGACATGGGGTTAGCCGGGCTACGAAAGTCGAAAAGCTCGTATCAACCAGCAATGTTAGCTTATAAACACACCGCACTGAAACTGAACGATGAGATGCAAGACATCATCCACGTTTGGAAAAAATGCTTTGGCGAGGATGACCCATCCATCTACACATTCCTGTCGCGCTACTACTTCAACCACTGCACAATGTTGGAGAAAGTGGATGGTCACGTAGTCTCCACTGTTTTCATGATTCCCTGCCAAACACAGTTCGGACTCGCTGCCTACCTGTATGGCATCGCCACACTACCTGAATACCAACATCAAGGCATTTCGGGCAGGTTAATCCGGCAAATGTTGGAAAAATGCAAGGAAGATGGAGCCATTTTCAGCTTTTTAATTCCTGCGGACGATAACCTGAAAGATTATTACGCGAAATTCGGGTATATGAACACCCAAACGAATGCCGTTTTTGAAAGCGACATGGATTTGGGAACTGGTGATACAAAAAAAGACAGAATTATGTTTCTGCCTTTTGATGAGATTTTTCAGATAGAAAATCTTTCCGAAACGCTGGAATGCCGTCCGATGTTGTAAGGACTACTCAACTTCCTCCAAATTCACTCCTTTGAAACGCATAAGCTCTTCATTCTCAGAGAATAAAGTTAACTCATCATCCTTTAATTCATAACGTGTGACATCGCGTTTCAATACTGCGAGGAATCGTCTTTCCACCTCCATTTTGGAACAAAGTCGCTTTGTCGCACCCTCGAACTGGACTTTCATCTTCTGTTTCTTGGAAACCTCGTATGAACCAAAGAACGAATTACAGCCGAGATTGCCTTGGAAAGAGCCTGCGGTGTCAAACACGATAAAAGGATGCAGCGCAAATTCCTTGTTGAAATCCTCCCCTTCCAGTGCCACTAACATCCACTGCGTCCCAATCAGCGGATACTTTTCGGTTTTCACGTTTTTTTTGGATGTCTTGCAGCAGCTGCAGGACAAAATGAGGATTATGGCCGTCAGACTATACATTATTTTTCTCATAAAAATGTTATTTGGTGTTATAATACTGTTGGTTTATTTCTTCGATGTAACCCAGAATCTGCTCCTTGCCAAGGCCAGACAACGACGAGGACTTAATCATCAACGGAAGTTCCTCCCAAGTTTCGTAAAGTTTGTTTTTCATCTTCTGAATGTTGCTCATGGCCTTTCCGGAGGATATTTTGTCCGTTTTTGTGAAAATAATAGCAAACGGGATACCTTGTTCTCCCAAATTGTTGATAAAATCAAGGTCGATTTGCTGTGGTTCCAGACGTGAATCCACCAACTCGAACACCACCTGAAGGTTCTCGCGGTGAAGGAGGTAGTCGGAAATCATCTTCTGCCATTTTTCACGGTTGGTTTTGGACGTTTTCGCGAAACCATAACCCGGCAAATCCACAAGATACCAAGTTTTGTTCATCAGGAAATGGTTGATGGTCTGCGTTTTCCCGGGTTTTGAAGATGTTTTTGCCAACTTACTGTTGTTAGTCAGCATGTTGATGAGGGAAGACTTGCCCACGTTGGATCTTCCGATAAAGGCATACTCGGGCATCTCCGGAGCAGGGCATTTCCGCCAGTCAACCACACTTTGCAGATATTCGGCCGTTTTGATTTCCATCTGTATTTATTTTCGTGCTAACCATTCGTTCGGGTTGACATACCGGTCGTTCTTCCAAATCTCGAAGTGGAGTTCATAGGTGTTGGAGGAGGAACTCTTGGCCACCGTGCCAATGGTCTGTTTCGTGGAGACTTTGTCGCCTTTTTTCACATTAGCCGATGAAAGATTCTGATACACTGTGAGATATTCCCCATGGCGAACCATGACCACCGTTGTGCCCATGATGTTCATCACGCCGGTCACCACGCCCTCGAACACCGCACGTGCGGGAGTGCCGGCTTCCACCATTATATCGATGCCATGGTTGTCAATCTGCACGGAAGGCACATCGGGATGGGGATAACTGCCGAAATCGCTCACTTTGGCGCCTTTCGCAACAGGCCACGGCAGTCTGCCCTTGTTGTTGATGAACGAGGTGTTCAGGGTTTGCTCCTCCGGGGTTAAGGAAATGGTGGCGGTGGGTTTTGTGGAACCGGACGTGCTGGGTTTTGTGGAGGTGGAAGTGCCGGAGGACTTGCCCTTTGCCGCCTTGGCTTTTCTTTCGCGTTCGGCATTGGCTCTCGCAATCTCCTCTTTCACCGCCTTTTGGATTGCTGCTTCGATATTTTTTCGCTGCTGTTGCTGCTTTTTCAAATCATCATTCAGCTTTTTAGACTCCTTTTTCAGTTTTTCGGCATTCTGGGTCTTTTTCCGACGGTCAATTTCCAGATTCTTGATTTCCTGTTCTTTGGACGAAAGTGTATTCAGTTTGTCGTTTTTCAACACAACAATTTCCTCATTCTTCTTTGTCAGTTCTTCCGTTGTCTTTGTAATACGTTCAGCTTGTTCCCGGACATTTCGGGAGAAAATGGCATAATAGCGCAATCTGCGGAACATTTGGGAGAAGTCATCCGCCGCCAAGATGAACGTGACTTTGTCCATCAACCGACGGTTGCGGTAGGCGTTATAGACCACTTGCGCATAATCCGCTTTCATATAGGACAACTTCTTTTCTAACTGACTGATTTCCTGTTGATTTTGTTCCTGTTCATCCTCCATCTGGATGATTTGGGAATTAAGATTAGTGATGATTTTCTCCCTGTTTTGAATCTGTTGCCGCAACAATGCTGCCTGCTGTACAGCCGCTTTCTGGTTCGATTCCGTCTTCTTCAACAGTTTCTGCGTTTGGGCGATTTCGTTTTCAATTTTCTGTTTGTCTTTTTTAAGCTGTGTGCTGCTCTTCCCGTTTTGGGCAAATCCATGAACGGTGAAAAGCATAAAAGCCAACAGACACAACAGGCGAACCGCCTTCTTACCATAACCCGTTTGAAAATTCTTCATATAGAAATATATAACCTGCAAAAATAACAGATATTTACGTTTTACCCTAAAAATTCCAGCAATTTTATGAACAATCCAACGTTAATCGCAATCAAATTATTTTCTATTTTTGCGCACTTTTTTAGACTGTTCCAAAATGTCAATAGATCTTATCATTGAGATTATAGGCGCTGCTATAGGATTGATATATCTCTATCTGGAGTATAAGGCCAATGTGTGGCTTTGGCCAGTAGGCATTGTGATGTCGATCTTTTACGTGGTCATATTCTTCCATAGCAAGTTTTATGCCGATGCTGCGATATACCTTTATTATATTGGCGCGAACACTTACGGGCTGTTCCAATGGAAACGCTCACGCGGCCAAATGTTGGAGGAGAACGGGACAGCGGCGGAAATGCCTATCACACACGTGCCCGCAAAGCGAATCTTGCCGTTAGCCATCGTCACGTTCGCTTTGTGGATGCTTCTCTATGGGATTCTGAAAACCGTAACCGACAGTCCGATACCGTTAGGGGATGCCTTCACCACATCGGTAAGCATCGTGGCCACATGGATGCTGGCACAGAAATATCTGGAACAGTGGATGCTGTGGATAGTTGTCAACATCGTTTCCACCATCCTGTATTTCTGGAAAGGTCTCTACCCTACCGGCGTACTGTTCATCGTTTACGTGATTGTTGCCGTGCTCGGATATTTACGTTGGAAAAAGCTTATGACGTGTGATTTATGACGTGTGACGTATGATTTATTATGGTTTGAGTCCGCTTGAAAAAGTGCTCTCTTTCAAGAAGCCAATAGGCTACGCCGCCG
>CAMJPH010000057.1 GCA_946407715.1 uncultured Bacteroidales bacterium
TGCAAAATCAAATTCAAATCTACATAAATGAGAATTGTAATGCCATAGGTCAGCCTAAAATCCCGTTTTCAGATTTAGTAGATGTCAATCCGACCACAAAAATCAACGAAAACGAAGTTTCTCTAATTACGATGCCAGATGTATCAGAAGAAGGAGAAATAATGCATCAGGAAAAAGCTGTTACTTCTGATTATAAGAACAAAGGCTTAACACCATTTCAAGAAAACGACATTCTATTTGCGAAGATAACTCCTTGCATGGAAAATGGCAAAGGTGCAATTGCAAAAGGATTAATCAATGGTTTGGGATTGGGAAGCACAGAATTTCATATACTTAGGCCTAAATCAGCATCGGATTTGTGTTTTTGCTATTATCTGACAATGTCAAAAAAATTCAGAAAACTAGCAGAAAAGCAAATGACAGGAAGTGCAGGTCAAAAAAGAGTTCAAGTTGAATTCTTCGTTTTCTACAAGCTATGTGCACCATCAATAGATGAACGTAAAATAATTGGAGAAAAATTGTTCAAAATGGATTGCAGTATATCCGCATTAAAACAACAAATCTCCTTATCACAACAGATAAAGCAGGAATTAATCAATAAAATATACTAGACCATGTACCTAAAAAACATACACATAGAAAATTACGGTCCCATAGAAAAACTTCAATATTCATGCAAATTTGATGATGAAGGCAAACCACAACCATTAGTATTAATTGGCAAAAACGGATGTGGAAAAACATTAGTGTTATCAAATATTATCCACAGTCTGATTGAAATGAAGCGAAAACACTATGATACTTTAATGGAAGTTTCTGAGAACAATTATTATAGGGTTGGCAGCAAGTCTTATATTAAAGAAGGTGCACAATATGCATATATTAATATTGAATACGCTAATGGCAAGTCTTATACTGATTTAATGACAAACAATTATTCTTTTTTTAAAGATAATATTTATAAAAGTAATGTTCACCAGCATATAAACATTGACGATGGTAAGTTGAAAGACTCTGGTTTTTATAATAAAACAGATGAGACAAATAAAGCTGAGATTGACAATCACATTTACTTATATTTTCCAGTTGATCGATACTATACTCCTCAATGGTTCAATAAAGAAAATAAGTCACCACATATTAATATTCATAGAAACTATGTTGGTAGATCAGTTAATAATATGATATGTCACGATTTATTATTCAATATTGAATCATGGATTTTAGATGTTATTATGGACCAACTCTTGTATGAAGAAAAAACCGAGTCCATATCTGGTCAAACAGTGAAGATCGGCTATGAAGGGAAAAACACTAATATTATATCGAATATTAACCATGTTCTTTCTAAGTTGTTTTATGGAAAATATCCTGGTGTTAGAATAGGCGTTTCGCCCAAAAACAATAATCAAAGAAATATCTCTATTATAGGGACGGCTGATGATGGTAATATTGAAAAAAAAGTCGTTTCTTCTTTTGCTAATCTATCTTCTGGCGAAGTGATGATTTTTTCAATCGCTTGTATGATTTTAAAGGAATACGATAGAATAACAAACAATTTTAACTCTAAACTCGAAGACATTTCTGGAATAGTATTAATTGATGAAATTGATATCCATCTTCATTCCGACTTTGCAAAGAATATTGCTCCGCAGTTAATTCAACTATTTCCAAGAATTCAATTCATTATTTCTAGCCATTCGCCATTCTTCCTACTTGGAATGAATGATCTATTTAAAAACAAATGCCAATTTCTATCATTACACAGCGGAATTCTAATGGAGAACGTCGAACACTTTGAAGAAATAAGAGATTGTTACAACTTAATAGACGATGGGTATAACAAATTGGAAGAGAGTCTGTCTTTATACAAAGATCGTATTAAAAGTTTAACCAAACCCCTAATAATAACGGAAGGGAAAACCGATTGGAAACATATTAAAAACGCATTAGTAAGATTCCAAGAACAAGGTGAATTTACTGATCTTGATGTTGAATTCTATGAATACACATTTGATATGGGAGACCGTTTGCCCAATATCATTTCCAATATTAAAGTTGTTCCAAATAATCACAAAATCATTGCTGTTTTTGATACAGACAAAAAAATCGTCAAAGAAGGTGTTCCATATGAGAAAATGGGCAATAATGTTTATCAATGTGCCATACCCGATCCTCATAATTATGGTTGTGGAATATCTATTGAAATGATGTATCCTGAAGATGATATTAAAAAACTTGATAACAATAATCGACGTTTGTTTCTAACAAATGAATTCTCAACAAGAAGTGGAGCTTTATTATCAAACCACTCCATTATTTGCAGAAACAAAACATTAACTGATGCGGAAAAGAATAATCGTGTTAAAATTGTTGACTTTGGTGTGATTGATGTTGAAACAGATGAGAACATAGCTCTATCAAAAGAGGATTTTGCGACAAATGTTTTAAATAGAGTTACTCCATTTGACAATGTAAATATTGATGGTTTCCGTTCTTTATTTGAAACCATCAGACAAATACTAAACGATTAACAGCATGTCCTTCAACGAAATAAACGCAGTAGAAAACTTCGTCATCTCCCTCACCCCCTGGCCCCTCTCCCAAGTGGAGAGGGGAGTTCAGCGACTCGGTAATCGTTTCATTTCCACGCACACACCATTCTCCTCCCCTTTAGGGGAGGTTGGGAGGGGTAAAATATCCGGGAGGGGTAAAAAATCACAACTATGAAACACGACTTCAGCAAGACCAAAATATTCCAAGGTGCCTCGCCAGAGATATTCGCACGGGCAAAAGAGCTACGAAAGAATATGACCCCTGCAGAAAAGCTGCTCTGGCAACACCTGCGCAATGACCAACTCAACGGCTATCACTTCCGCCGCCAGCACCCCATCAAGCAGTTTATCGCCGACTTCTATTGTGCCAAAGCAGACCTGATTATAGAATTGGATGGCGGAATCCACAACAACCCAGATGTGCATGAACGCGACATCAACCGCACTGCAGAACTCGAAAATCTCGACATCACCGTCATCCGCTTCACCAACGAAGAAGTATTAAATGATATAAATAACGTAATTGAAAGAATAAAAAAACATCTCCCTCACCCCCCTGGCCCCTCTCCCAAGTGGATAGGGGAGTCCAATGCCTCGGTAACCGTTCCGAGACATCGCACTCCGTCGTCTCCTCCCCTTTAGGGGAGGCTGGGAGGGGTAAAAAAGCCGAGAGAAATATTAAAAACTTAACATCATGTCCTTCAACGAAATAAACGCCGTCGAGAACTTCGTCATCCATACGATGACAGGAGTGAACTTGAATGAGACCAGCATAGCGCACGAAGCGCAGGCGCCTTACGGGGCGCAGTGGGAGTACCTGCCCGCCACGGAGCTGCCGCGCGAGGTTACCGAGGTGATGGTGGAAACGGAAGTGAAAAAGGCCCTTGTCCGCCTCAACCCCGAGATTGCCGCACAGCCCGAACGCGCCGACGAGGTCATCTTCAAGCTGCGTTCCATCCTGCTGTCGGTCCACAGCACTGGCCTCGTGCGCGCCAACGAGGAGTTCGCCGAGTGGCTCAAAGGCAACAAGACCATGCCTTTCGGCAAGAACTACGCCCACGTGCCCGTCCGCCTCATAGACTTCGAGCATATCGCCAACAACAAGTTCCAGTTGGTCAACCAGTTCAGCATCCGCAACCGCGAGACCAAACGCCCCGACATCGTGCTGTTTGTCAACGGCTTCCCCTTGGTGGTGGGCGAGACCAAAACGCCCGTGCGGCCTTCTGTCTCATGGCTCGATGCCGCCTCCGACATCCACGACGGCTACGAGAACAGCGTGCCCGAACTCTTTGTGCCCAACGTGTTCAGCTTCGCCACCGAAGGACGCGAACTGTTCTACGGTGCCGTGCGCACGCCTTTGGAGTTCTGGTCGGCCTGGCGGCTCAACGAAGGCAGCGAGGATTCGGAAATGCCCGGCTTGGAGAACGTCTCCGCCGAAATGCGGCAGCTGCTGTCGCCCAAAACCTTGCTCGACATTCTCTACAACTTCACCACCTACACCACCAACAAGAGCCGTCAGCGCATCAAGGTGGTGTGCCGCTACCAGCAATACGAAGGCGCCAACAAGATTGTGGAACGCGTGCTGGAAAACAAGATCAAACGCGGCCTGATATGGCACTTCCAAGGCTCCGGCAAGTCGCTGCTGATGCTCTTTGCCGCACAGAAGATGCGCCGTATGCCCGAGCTGAAAAGCCCCACGGTGATGATTGTGGTCGATCGCATCGACTTGGACTCGCAGACACAGAACGTCTTCAAGGAGGCACCCAATGTGATGCCCACCGAGGACATCGACACGCTGAACAAATTCTTGGAGAACGACGCCCGCTATATCATCATCACCACCATCTTTAAGTTCAAGGACGCCAAGCCCAACATCAACCGCCGCGACAACATCATCGTGATGGTGGATGAGGCGCACCGCACGCAGGAGGGCGACCTCGGTCAGCGTATGCGCGCCGCCTTGCCCAACGCCTTCTTCTTCGGCCTCACGGGAACGCCCATCAACAAGTCGGAGCACAACACCTTCTGGACTTTCGGTGCGTTGGAGGACCAAGGCGGTTACATGAGCCGATACTCGTTTGAAGACGCTTTGCGCGACAATACCATCTTGCCGCTGCACTTCGAGCCGCGCCTGTTGGACATCCACATCGACCGCGACGCCGTGGACGAGGAGTTTGAACGCCTCTCCAACGAGCTGGACGAGGATGCCAAAATCACCTTGAGCAGCAAGGCCGCCAAGATGCTGGAGTTTTTGAAATCGCCCGAACGCATCCAGATTGTCTGCAAAGATATTGCCGAGCATTACCGCAACAAGGTGGAGCCGCAAGGTTTCAAGGCGATGATTGTCACGCCCGACCGCGAGGCCTGCCATCTCTACAAGATGGAGCTGAATAATTACTTCCCCGATTCCGCCTCGGCGGTGGTCATCTCCACCTCGGGCAAAGGCGAGGATGAGCTGAAACGGCTCTACAGCCTCACCAAAGACGAGCAGGAGAAGGTGATTGAGAAATTCAACAAGCCCGATTCCGAACTCAAGTTTTTGATTGTCACCGCCAAACTGCTCACGGGTTTCGACTCGCCCATCTTGCAGACCATGTATTTGGACAAATCGCTGAAAGACCACACTTTGCTGCAGGCCATCTGCCGCACCAACCGCAAGTTCCCCAACAAGACCTTCGGTCGCATTGTGGATTACTTCGGTGTGTTCGACGATGCCGCCAAGGCATTGGAGTTCGACGAGGATGTGATGAAGAAAGTCATCACCAACCTCAATGATCTAATCAACGAGCTGCCGCAAGCCATGGCCGACACACTGTCGCATTTCGAAGGCGTTGACCGCACCGTTGACGGCTTCGACGGTCTGCAGGCCGCGCAGGAAGCCATCAACACCAACGAAAAACGCGATGCTTTTGCCGCCGACTATCGCCGTTTGTCCAATATCTGGGAGTCGCTTTCTCCAGACCCCGCCTTGGAACCCTACCGTTTGGATTACAAATGGCTGTCGAGTGTCTATCAGTCCGTCAAACCCTCCGGTCCCGATGCCTTGGGCAAGCTGATTTGGCTCTCGTTGGGTGCCCAGACCAAGAAAATCATGTACGAGAACATTCACGTATCGGGCATCCACACCGATATGGAAGAGGTGATTTTGGATGAAACCATGGTTTCGGCGTTGATGGGCAACAAGGATATGAAAGCCGCCAAGAAGATGGAGCGTGAACTCATCAAGCGGTTTAAGAAACACGCCGACAAACCCAAGTTTATCGAATTGAGCAAACGCTTGGAAGCCCTGCGTGACAAAGCCGAACAAGGCCTGATTTCGAGCATCGAGTTCATCAAGGAGCTCTGCCAGATTGCCCGAGAAACCTTGCAAGCCGAAAAGCAGGAAGCCGAGGTGGAAGTACGCAAAACCGGCAAGGAAGCCTTAACGGAGCTGTTTTTGGAACTCCGTACCGAAGACACACCCGCCGTCGTTGGCCGCATCGTAGCCGACATCGACAGCATCGTGAAAGTGGTGCGTTTCCCCGGCTGGCAGACCACCAACGCTGGCGAACGCGAGGTGCAGAAAGCCTTGCGCAAAACCCTGTTGAAGTATAAGTTACACAAGGAGGAGGCGTTGTTCCAGAAGGCGTATATGTATATCAGGGAGTATTACTAAGCATTATTCCCCAATTTTTTATACCTTTGCCGTTTGATTTCGAATGATTCAGGAATACATGGAAAAACTGAAGAAAATATTACCCGACATCCTCAAGGTTATCCTGTTTTTAGGATTAGGAATTCTATTTATTTGGTTGTCAATCAAAGATTTAAGCAAAGAAGATGTCCAGATGATCTTCTCTTCGATGTCGCTGGTCAACAACCCGCGCGGATGGTTTTACATCACCCTCTCGGTGGCCGCAATTGTAGCGGCGGACCTTGTCCGCGCCGCCAGAGCGAAACTTCTGCTCAAGTCCATTCACTACAAACCTCGCTTCTCCATGATGTTCTACTCCGTGATGGTCTGCTACCTGGCCAACCTCGCCCTGCCCCGTCTAGGAGAAGTCCTCCGCTGCTCCTTCCTGCAACGTTACGAAAACGTTCCCTTCCAGAAATCCCTTGGCACGGTCATCCTTGAACGCGCCGTTGACTTGGTGTGCTGGCTCTTTTTGCTCATCGTGGCGATGCTGCTGAACAACGGCCTGCTGTCGCAACTTGTCGTGGATCAGGAAACGGGCACGACCCTTCAGGAATGGTTCGCGCAAAAAGGGCTTAGCTATATCGGCAACTATTTGATTTACATTATTATAGCCGTTATCATCCTGTTAGTTGTTATTATCCGTGCAACACGTAACTGGTGGCAGAAGAAACCCGCATTGGTCAAAGTTGCTGATTTCTTCAAGGGCATCTGGCATGGCTTTGTTTCCATCAAGGATATCCCGAAACCGTGGCATTTTGTGTTCTGGACCGTTGCCATGTGGGTGTTCTATTTCTCCGGTGTCTATCTTTTCTTCCACGCCCTGCCCTATCTGCAGCATGTCGGTCCCGGTGCCGCGTTCACCGTGCTCGTTTTCGGCACCATCGCCTTCATCATCTCACAAGGTGGTTTGGGGGCATACCCACTCATCACCGCCGGAATCGTTATGCTGTACGGCATCTCCTATCCGCAGGGACTTGCTGCCGGATGGATCGGCTGGATTCTGCAAACAGCTGTCTCATTGGTGCTTGGATTTTTCTCCCTCGCCGTCACTTCGCTCTACAAGAAACATGATGCCGCTCTAAATCCAGAAGATAATGAGTGACTCTAATATAAATATTGAACGAAAAATTGTCGGGCGTGACTTTTTCACTGAAAAGGCACACGAACTGCACCGAAAGAAAATCGTCTTCACCAACGGTTGTTTTGACGTACTGCACTTCGGGCATGTTCATTATCTTTTGGAAGCCAAGAAATTAGGCGATATACTTGTGGTGGGATTGAACAGCGACAATTCTGTGCGGCGGTTGAAAGGGCCGGCAAGACCCATCAACGGGGAAAATGAACGGGCCTTTGTGTTAGCCGCACTTAGTTTTGTCGATTATATAACTGTCTTTGAGGAAGATACACCTCTGAATCTCATCAAAATCGTCCAGCCGGAGGTGTTGGTGAAAGGCGGCGACTACGCTCTTGACCAAATTGTCGGAGCAGACTTCGTGAGCCAAAACGGCGGCATCGTCACCACTATTCCTTTTGTGGAGGGTTACTCCTCTTCCCGAATCATCGAACAATTAAAAACCGAATAATGAAAAAGTTAACCGTTATCCTATTTTCTTTTTTCGCGACCGCTTTGATGGCGCAAAATCCGGATATCACTGCCTACTCGCAAAACATCCCCCTTGTGGACTCGTTTAACATCCATCATAATATCACCAGACAGCTCGCATCATATCCCTCAATCTCAGAATCTTACGAAATTCCGTCATACAGTTTGTACCAACGGTATTGGGACACAACGAACCTGCGGAGCAAGATGCTGGAGATTCCGTTCTCCAACGACCGCCTGATGCTGATGTTGGTGCAGGATGCCAACAATCCGTTTGTGATGCCCTGCCAGTTCGAAAAAATCCGCACCGTCTATGGCGAAACAAAGAACGGCAGCTTCCATCCCGGCATCGACCTGAAGACCGAGCCGCAAACGCTGGTCAAGAGCTGCTTCGACGGCGTGGTGCGCATGGCCAACCATTATGGCGACTATGGAACAACCGTGGTGGTGCGTCATTATAACGGACTGGAGACTGTGTACGCCCATTTGGACAAGGTTAGCGTGAAACCCAACCAAATCGTGAAAGCCGGGCAAGTAATCGGGCAAACCGGCACTTCCGGCAACACCAAGGAATGTATCCTTCATTTTGAGACTCGATTTATGAACGAATATTTTGATCCTGAGATTGTTGTTGATTTTGAGGAGGAAGACGTTGTGCAAAACAATATGGCATTGATGTCCCGCGATTTCAACATCATCCCCCTGAATGAAGTGGGCAACTGGAAACCTTCCACCCCGAAGCCCAAAGCTGAAGCTCCCGCCATCCAACCTGAAAAAGTACAGGACGTTGCACAGGAAGAAAAACCTCAACCTAAAGTTTCGGGGTTGGATCCAGACACACAATCCCCTGAAATGACAAACCACCAGGAGCGATCAGAACAGTCTCGCAGCTTGGATCCGGACGCACAATCCCCCGAAATATCCGGACAATCTGTCCCACAAGCACAACCTAAACCCCAGGAACAGGATTCTGAAGCGGTTTATCACACCGTCGTCGCAGGGGAAAACCTCTACCGGATTTCTGTGAAATATAACACCACCGTTGATAAAATCCTTAAACTCAACGATTTGAAGAACGCTGACAGAATTGTCGAAGGCCAAAAATTGCGGGTGAAATAGTTCTTGGCTTTTAGCTATTAGCCATTGGCTATTGGCTAACATAATACCTTATTTCAATAAAATAGCAATGCTAAAATAAAGCCAAAAGCCAAAAGCTAATTATTTTTCTCTTCCTTGAACGCGAAAATGAACGTCACCGCTACCACTAATGCGTATGCGGCGAAAACAAACCATGCATTGGACCAGCCTTGCATAATAGCGGTTGGTTCAGCACCTTGTCGCAGCGGATTGAACACCAAACGGTTAAGTATCGCCTGCGCACCGAATGTACCCAGCGTGGCACCTATGCCGTTGGTCATCAGCATGAACAAACCTTGAGCGGAAGAGCGAATGGAAGCATCGGTCTGCTGGTCCACAAACAGAGAACCACTGATATTGAAGAAGTCGAAAGCAACACCATAGACAATGCAGGAAAGGATGAACAGCCATACGCCAGGGCCGGGGTTACCCAAGCCGAAGAATCCGAAGCGCAGCACCCAAGCGAACATGGCGATCAGCATCACTTTCTTAATGCCGAATTTCTTCAAACAGAAGGGAATCAGCAAGATACACAACGTTTCGGAGATTTGCGACAGGGAAATCAGCATGTTGGCGTGTTTCACGCCGAAAGTGTCAGCATATTCGGCAATATGACCAAAACTATGCAGGAACGGGTTGGCGAATCCGTTGGTAATCTGCAACGAAACTCCCAGCAACATGGAGAAAATAAAGAAAACCGCCATTTTCCTCTGTTTGAAAAGAGTGAACGCTCGCAACCCAAACATATCCACCACAGAGGTGACTTTACCGTCATTGTTGCTGTTGCATTTCGGCAGGGTGAAGGCATACAATCCCAACACCAAACCAATGCAGCCGCTCATCACAAACTGGGAAGCTGTCGGTTGGAAGCCCAGCAGATCGACACACCACATGGCCACAATAAAGCCGATGGTGCCAAAGACGCGGATAGGCGGGAAATGTTTCACACGGTCAAGACCGGCGGATTCCAGCGCATAATAGGCCACTGAGTTGGAAAGCGCTATAGTGGGCATATAAAACGCAACACCGATAGTATATAAGGCAAACAGCGGGCCGAACTGCACCGCATCACCCGCATTCAGACCGTAAAGGCCCGCGCATATCATGGCGGCGGCGGATATCAAATGACTAATACCCAGCATCTTCTGAGCCTGAATCCACCGATCAGCGATGATGCCGATGATGGCGGGCATGAAAATGGATACGATACCCTGTATCGAATAAAAAATCCCAATCTGACGGCCCAATCCATGAATATGCAGATAGGTGCCCATACATGTCAAATACGCTCCCCAGACAGCAAACTGGAGGAAATTCATGAGAACGAGTCTGACTTTTACGTTCATAATTTAAATATTAATGGTTTAAGTTTAAGTCTAAGTTCCGATTACTTCACTTTAAAATCAAAAAGACATTCATCCTCGAGGTATCCCTGAAGATGGTCGTTGATATGCACCGGGCCAACCCCCACGGGGGTTCCCGTAAACAAAATGTCACCCATCTTCAGTGTCATAAAGCGGGAAACATACGAAATGAGCGTGTCGATAGAGAAGAGCATATCACGGGTGTGTCCGGACTGCACCTTTTCCCCATTCAGCAGCAAATGAAAATGCAAATCCTGCACATCCGCAAACCGGGTTTTGGGGACAAACTTCCCCACAACTGCGGAGCCGTCGAAGGCCTTGGCGATTTCCCACGGTTCTCCCTCGGCCATGCACTTGCGCTGGATGTCGCGGGCGGTGAAATCCACCCCGAGACCGATTTCATCATAATATTTATGTGCAAACTTTTCGGAAATACACTTCCCCAACCGATTGATCTTCACGATAATCTCAGTTTCATAATGCACCTCGTCTGAAAAATCAGGTAAAAAGAAAGGGCGATTGCAGCGGGTAATTGCCGATTCCGGTTTCAAGAAGAATACCGGTTGAGACGGAACCGCATTATGTAACTCCGCCGCATGTGCCGCATAATTCCGTCCGATACAAATGAACTTCATGCCGATTAGAAGAAATTGATATTCACGGCAATCTCCACACAGCCGAGATTGGCGCGTTGATCCACCTTGCTGAGACTGTTCTGTGCTTTTCCTTTACCCTTGAAATAATTGGTAATACCTTGTATATAGTTGACCATCAAGCCCGCGCGCATATTGCGGGTAATGGAATACTCAAATCCGAGACCCGCGATAAAAGACTCCCGCAACAAAGCCGCCTCCTCGGAAGGCACTCTTTGACGTGACCACACCTCATTTCCGATCATATAGCTGTCGATGTTGGAGGCCTTTACATTGAAACTGTGCAATAATCCGGCATTACCGCAGATAAAGAAATTATTGATGGAACCTGTCTTTAACGTAATCATCGTAGGAATAGTGAGATAGGTAGCTCGATATGTCCGCTGCGTGTGAGTACTGTCAGCAATTACAAACGAACCGAATGGGATATTGTCTAAAAATTCCATCTTCCCACCTCTGTGTTCAACGAAAAAGCCAGTTGAAAAATAAAAACTTTTCTTTGGTGTAAGGTTGATATTCAAATTCAGTCCATAGCGAAGTCCTATCACTATACCGTTTTTCTCATATCCTTCTGTATGGTTGTACATCCAGTCAAAAGCTTGTCCAAAAGTGACTCCGAAGTTGATACGCCCCCCGTTGCACGGGTCTTTGATATACGTCGAGGACATCCGTGGCTTTTTTGATTTGTTCACGTCCTGTGCGCTGAGAATCATCGTGCTCGCGCATAGCAAAACTGCCAATAACAGAATTGTCTTTTTCATATCCATAGGTTTTAATTTTGAAACAGCAAAAATACAATTTTTCAGAATGTGTAACGCACTCCGAAATTCAAACCCCAGTCAAATTTGTGATCGGCAAAATACCGGTTGAAGACGCAGCGGTAACCTGGGCGAAAATCGAACTGGAAGGCGAGGTAAGTGTCGATGAGGTATTCCAAACCGAAAATGGCATTCGCGCCGCCTTTGGCGTTGTGGCGACTCCATTGCTGCCAATATTCGTTGAAATAGCTGAAAAGATTGTTCCAAGTGTAGCCGATGCTTCCGCCCACACCCACGAGTCCGAACAAGTCGCCGGAGAGCCGTCCCTCGTACATGAAATTCGGGGCGAGTTCCGCCGACCAAAGATGGGAGCCATAGACATAACAATATTTGGTACCCGCATCAAGCTGGATAGTGAAGTGGTCGCCGAGGAAAGTCTTGTACGAAACGGCTTGCGTGGTACCTACGGTCACGCCAATGCCGTGTTTGTAGGGAGCTTGACCGTTGGCATGAAACATAATGCCGGCAAAAAACATAACAAGAAGTATGAAGACGTGTGTTCTTTTCATGATAATATGGTTTTATTTTTCTGATTTACAATAAATTATAATACATTTGCGCGTACTGGAGCGTAGCGACAAAAATACGAAATAATGAAGAATGATGAATTATGAATGCTGAATGCTGAATGTAAAATAGGGAGATATGCTTTGGGATAAACTTTGGCTTTTGGCTTTTAGCTAAAAGCTAATAGCCAAAAGCTAATAGCCAATAGCAAAAAAAATGTACCTTTGCGGCATGTTAATGAAGACTCGAAATAATAGGACATGCGGACTGCTCCTTTTAGCAGTCCTGCTCACCACCGCCTGCAATCGGACGGAGGTGGTTCCCTGCGACGACTACCGGCAGGCGATGCGCGATTTTGTGGTGCGCATCAGCGAAACAGCGCGGTCGCAACATCCTGATTTCATCGTGATCCCGCAAAACGGCATCGAGTTGGTGACCGTGGGCGAGGATGCCGATGTGGAGCTCGCCGCAACGTATCTGGCCGCCATTGACGGTCACGGACAGGAGGATCTCTTCTACGGGTACAATCGCGACGACAAGCCCACGCCCGCAGCCGAGACGGACTACCTGCTTTCGTATCTCCGCCGCTCGAAGCAGGCGGGGAATTGCATCCTCGTGTCCGACTACTGCTCCCGGTCGGAGTATGTGGCCGGCGCCAGAAGCCGTTGCGACGCGGAGGGCTTTGTCTCCTTCGCCGCCCCGAGCCGCGAGCTGGACGTCATTCCCGCGGGTGCGCCCACGCACGAGAACGCGCAGGACATTGTCCATCTGAGCGATGTCCAAAACTTCCTGTATCTTCTTAATTGCGAACGCTTTTCCAGTAAGGCAGCATTTCTGGATGCCGTTTCCGCCACCAACTATGATCTCCTCATCCTGGATCTGTTTTTCGAAGATGACATGGCATTCACGGCGGCTGAGGTGGAACGGCTGAAGCATAAGGCGAACGGCGGTAAGAGGCTGGTTATCTGCTATATGTCGATTGGCGAGGCGGAGGATTACCGTTACTATTGGCAGTCGGAGTGGAAGCGCGACAAACCGGCGTGGCTGGCCCGTGAGAACCCTGAGTGGCGGGGCAACTACAAGGTCCGCTACTGGGACTCCGAGTGGCAGGAAATCATCTGCGGTGCTGACGACGGCTACCTCAACCGCATTCTCGCTGCCGGCTTCGACGGGGTGTATCTGGATATTATTGATGCGTTTGAGTATTTTGAGAAGTAGGTCAGTGAGCACTGTGTTATTGTTTGGATATTTGCCGCTGCTGTGGTACTCTTTATAATTACAAACCATATAAAATTTTGAATATGAAAAAAATCCGCTTACTCTCTTTGTTATTGCTGCTTTGCTGCTCCTTTTCAGTAAAGTGCGAAGCGCAGGTGTCATTGGACTTTAACACACTCGGCGTTAACAATCTTAACAGCTGGACTAATCATAAAACCGATCCGGGAATTTTGTGTGAGTATCCGGGTACGGTCATGTCAGACGTATCTGTCAATATAACAGCCGAATTGACCAATACGAGTGATGCTGTTCTATATTTTGGCGATGAGGTCTATGGCGGTGCTGACAATGTCAGGTTGGCCATGTACTTTTATGAAATGGGTTCCGGATGGAAAAAAATGTATTTGTATAATCCAGCCTCGCACGATTTCAATGTGATGCCGGGTATTGGTTCTCTGGCTTCTGGAGAAAGTATAGCTCTGCAGGCAGCCGCCGTCTTCCCTGCCAGGCTTTTTGTGAAAGAAACACCGCTGTACTACATGTCCAGCATAGTGCCGACAATGTACTTGGTGCTTGAGATTCCTGGGCAAGAGCCGATATTTTCGGCATTGCCGGAAACTGTTTTTCTGAACGGTGTGAAGCTGAATCCAAGGAAAAGTAAGTGTTATTCTTGTGGAGAAATATATTTGTTGACCCATAATTCAGAGTCCATTGACGAATTGATGGCATGGGTACCTGGTGAAAGGACCAGTTTGACAGGTGTATTTGGAGATGTGTATAAAAGCTATTATATGCTGGAGAAAGCTTTTGTTTGCAACATGGATTACACACGCCGGTCGCTTCCTATTTACACGCATCCTTGATCACTCATAGGTGTTTGAATCCATAGGGACGCGCCATGACGTCTCTACGATCATCGCTCCCGCTTTCCTTTGCTCTTCTTCATCTTGACAGATCTTAAATTAAAAAGGCGTTGTACGCTTTTAAATATTTAAAGATCAATATCTTATAGTTGACATCAAAAAAAATATCGCATCTATGGTGTCGTTGGTGTAACATTTTTGAAATTTCCATACTTATAGAGTGGAACAGATTAGAAGAAACATTTAAAACCGGTATAGGATGAAGCCAGAGAAACTTGCCGATGCGATGATCGTTTTCCTGTCGGCGTGAAGATTGGGCAATCCAAACGTCTCGTTATGTGAGACGGGGTGATGCTGTTTTTGACGAATCGCACAAAGCGTGCCAAAGGCACGATATTTCAATAACCCCACATTAGGCCGTTAGGCCGCAGTGTGGGGTGTGCGGACAATGCGCGAGGACCAGCGTGCCAGCGACACGCAACTCACTCTCGCACAGGAAGAAGCGTCAAAATTCCGTGCAACATCAGGAACAGGTAGGCGGAAAGAGCAAACCATAGTCCGCCCACACCGGCAGGACGGTTACGGAGTCCAATAAAGCAAAGGACACTAGTGGCGTGCCTTCAACACGCTGACCCCGTGTGCGCACGTCCAACCCCACACTGCGCTCCACTTCGTTACGCTGATGTGGGGTTATTAAGATTTCGTGCTTTCAGCACGAAGGGTGGAACGCGTTCATTCTCGCCTCTGTCATGTCCCGAAGGGACAACAGCTCGGTAGGACGGCGTGCATTCCGATTACCAAAGACCCCGGAGGGGTCAAAGCTCGGTAGGAGGCAACGTTCCCCGCTTGTCACAGACCCCGATAGGGGGCAAAGCTCGGTAGAACGGTGCGAATCCCGTTTTCCAGAGACCCCGGAGGGGTCAAAGCTCGGTAGGAGGCAACGTTCCCCGCTTGTCACAGACCCCGATAGGGGGCAAAGCTCGGTAGGACGGTGTGCATCTCGATTACCAAAGACCCCAGCAGAGGTCAAAGCTCGGTAGGAGGCAACGTTCCCCGCTTGCCACAGACCCCGATAGGGGGCAAAGCTCGGTAGATGAGACGTTTCCCGCGTTTACCCAAGCCCCGGCAGGGGCGACACGCGGTTACGGGATTGTGATCCAGCGGCGGATGTAGGGACGTGTTGCACACGTCCGTGCCTGCGGGGATCGCGAGAGGGATTGCAGCGGAAATGTTTTTGGCCAGAAACGAATTGTAAATCATTGTCGTATAATGGGTTGTAGGGGCGAATAATCATTCGCCCCTACGGTAATGGCGGGCCAAAAACATTGCAGCGGAAAGCCCGACGGCGCGGCGGCGGACAGTAACGAAACGGGTCGTAGAGACGCGCCATGGCACGTCTCTACATCTGCGGGACGCAGATGCCTCCATAGCCGCGCCGGCTCGCCCAAATAATAAAGACAAAAAAACAACAATCATCTGTTTATATCCGAATATTTTTGTACCTTTGCGCGGTTTTTATTGAAAATCAAA